>DASRJH010000199.1:0-83964 GCA_035649575.1 Planctomycetota bacterium | reverse complement strand
GACGCTGCGCGGCGCGGGGATCGTCTCGGGCCGCGTGCTGACGCCGGACGGCGCCCCGATCGCCGGCGCGCGCGTCGGCCGCGTGCTCGAGGCCGAGCAGCGTCTGATGGGCGGTGTCGAGATCGACATCCCGGAGATCGGCGAGATCGAGACGCTGCGCGGCGGTGAGGCCGTCGTCACCGACGAGCACGGTCAGTTCGAGCTCGCGCACGTGGCGCCGGGCGAACTGACGCTGCGCGCACGGCACCCCGAGCATCCGACGGCGAAGTCGCAGCCGATCGCGGTCGAGGCCGGCCGCGAGGTGCCGTCCATGCTGCTGACGATGCAGGTCGGCGGCGTGATCGCGGGAGTGGTCGAAGGGCTCCCGGCCGAAACGAAGGGCCTGCAGGTCATGGCGGCCAGGAAGCCGAAGGCCGAAGTCGATCCGAGCGGCATGGGCGCGATTGGCAGCATGCTCGACGACATGACGAGCGAGGCCGGCATCGCGTTTCCCGAGCGCACGGCGGCGATCGGCGCCGACGGCAGGTTCGAGCTGCGCGGACTCGCGCGCGACACCTACCTCGTCTGGGTCGGGCGCACCGGTGGCAGCTTCGCGGGCGGCACCGTCTGCAGCGCGCGCGTCGAGGCGTCGCCGGGCGGCAGCGTCCAGCTGGTGTTCGACCCGGGCGTCACGGTGACGTTCACGGTCGCCGACGCGAAGTCGGGCGCGCCGATCGAACGCATGACCGTGCGCGATCGCCTGCGCGGCGGCGGCATGAACGATCTCATGAGCGGCGTGGCCGCGATGGGAGCCATGCAATCGCGCCGGCCGGCCAGCTACCCGAACGGCGCCGTGACCGTCGCCAACCTGCGGCCAAAGGCCAACCAGAAGCTCACGCTGACGGTCGAGGCGCTCGGCTACGCGGTACTCGAGCGACGTGACGTCGAACTGCCCAAGGCCGGCAACCTCGACCTAGGCGTCCTCGAGCTCGATCAGGTGCCGGTGCTCCACGTGACCGTCGTCGCCTCGCACGACGGACAGCCCGTGCAGGGTGCTTCCGTGCGCATGGGAGTCAGCGGCAACAGCGCCGCCATGCGCGACATCCCGCGCGAGTTCCGTCGCTTCGTGCCCGGCAACGCCAGTGGCCTCCAGAGCGGCAGGACCGACCGCGACGGCCGCATCACGCTGAATCGCCCGCAACAGGCCGCGACGATCGAGGTCGACGCCAAGGGATTCGCGCCGTTCGCGAACACGCTCGATTCCACGGCCAGCCCCGACGCGTACACGGCGCAACTGCAGGTCGGCGGTGGCGTCGCCGTGACGGTCTGCGACCTCGCCGAAAAGCCGGTCGCCGGCGCGTCCGTCGACCATCGTTCGCCAGGCGGCGAAGTCGACCGCAAGAAGACCGACGGCCTCGGCGTCGCGCACTTCGAGCACCTGACGCCGGGCGCGCACCAGTTCTGCCTCGGCAAGGAGAGCGGCGACCTGGGCCGCATGATGAGGTGGGGCGGCCGTCGCGGCGCCGACCCCGGTGCCACCGCGGCGCCCGCGCAAGACGCGCAGCCGTGGCAACCCGTCGAGGTCGCCGACGAGGCGACGGCAACGCTGCGTCTCACGAAGCAGCCGACCGCGACGCTGCGCGGCATCGTGCGCGAGAACGGCCTGGCGCTCGCGGGCGCTCGTGTCGTGTTCCGCGAGGGACCGGCCACGGGCGGCGGCGAGCCCGGCAACGTGTTCGGCGACATGGTCGAACAGTTCGCGGGCGGCGCAGCCGGCGGCGTCCAGAACCGCAGTCCACGCACCGACGAGCAGGGCCTCTACCAGATGCGCGAGCTGCCCGAAGGCGCGCACCATCTGCGCATCACGCACAAGTCGCGCACGATGCCGGCGACCGTGTCGATCGTGCTGCGCAACGGCGAGAACGTCTTCGACGTCGATCTCGACATGACGATGCTGCGCGGCGTGGTGAAGGACTCCGACGGCAAGCCGGTCGACGGCGCGCGCATCCGCGTACGGCGGCCGCGCACGGCCGGCGACCCCGCGAACGAGATCGGGGATGCGATGGAGAGCATGGCCGCCGGCATGAACATGCCAGGGGGCCTGGGCGGCACCGCGATCAAGACCGATGCGACGGGCAGCTTCGAGTTGCGAGGTATCGACCCGGACGTCGAGCTCGAGCTCCAGGCCTCCGCGAAGGGTTTCGCGCCCATTGTGGCCAAGGTCACGGCGGCGCGCGGCGTGGCGACGGCCGTTTCCGACCTCGTGCTCGGCGCTTCGGGCAAGGTGCGCGTCTCGGTCGCCGGCAACCAGCAGTTTGGCGCGGTTCGCGCACGCTGGGTCGGCAACGGCGACGACGTCGCTCCGGTCCTCGGCGCGCTGCGCCGCGGCAAGGGCACGCTCGAAGGCCTGCGACCGGGGACGTGGGAAGTCGCGCTCGAGTCGATGGCCTCGCTCGGCGCACTGCTCGGCAACGCTCCGGGCGGCCAGCAGTCGCAGCCACAGCAGAAGCGCACCGTCGAGGTGATCGCCGGCCAGACCGTCGACATCGACATGTGAGCGCGCATTCGCGACGTCGCCGCGGGGCTGGCTGCGCATTTCGCTGGAGTTCGGTCCCCGCGGTGCGAAGTCCCAGCATCACATGAGCCGGCTTTGCCGCGGCGCTCGGCGCCGCGGGCGAACCGGCTCGTCACACGAGCGCGGTCGTGAGTTGCGCCTTCAAGCGGTCGAGCACACGACCGTGGATCTGGCAGATGCGTGACGCCGACAGCCGGAGCTTCTGCGCGACCTGCTTGCCGGTCAGCCCCTCGAGATAGTGCAGCTTCAGCACCTTCCACTCGACCGGCTCGAGGCTCGCGCGGATCAGCTCCATGAGCTCCTGGCGCGTGATCACCTCGATCGGCGATTCGACCGCGTCGTCGGCGAGTTGCTCGACCTGGTCCTCGTCGGACTCGCCGTCGCCGCCGCGCTCAGTGCGCCAGACGGCCGGCTCGCAGCGGCGCAGCAGCGCGGCCTGCGTGATACCCAACGCGGACGCGAGTTCGCTCTCGGTTGGTTCGCGTTCGAGCTCCATGCAGAGCCGTGCGCGCACCGCATCGCGTTCGCGCAGCCGGCGCCGGAACAGGCGCGGCAGGAAATCCATGTGGCGCAACTCGTCCAACATCGCGCCGCGCACGCGGATCCGCATGAACGCCTGGAACTGGTCGCATCGATCCGGCTGGTAGGAATCGATTGCCTGCATGAGGCCCCACATGCCCGCGTGCACGAGGTCCTGGGCGTCGACGCTCGGCGGCAGACGCGTGGCGAACTGGAAGGCGATCGACTCGACGATGCCGCGGTGGCGCTCGACGACCCGATCCCTGACGGCAGTCGTGCCGCGCTGGCGGTAACGCCGCAGCAGTTCCTCGGTCGAGTCGGCCGCCGACGAACGACGCGCCGCGCCGGCTTGCGGTCTGTTCTGCGCAGATGCGGGCTCGCCGCGCATGCGGCCATGCCCACGACCTACGGGGTTGCTCACCATGTACTGCCCGAGCCCATCTGGGAAACCAACGTCGCGACGCCCTTTGCGTCACGTGTCGAGCGCGCCGCTGCGGCGCTGGTGGTGCAGCGCCGATTACAGCGTGTTCGTCACGACGAAGTCAAAGTGCGAACCGACACTGAAAGGCTAACACCAACGACACCTCTCGTGCAACGTTGCACACACTACTTCTTCGCTTGTCGTCGTGGCTCGTCTTCTTCTCACATCTTCTTCGCGCACGCTGCGTGTGCATGCGAGCACGCACGCGAGCAACGCCGTCACGCATCGACAGCGTGAACATCCAGCCGCAGACGCTGCATCACGGCGCGCTCCGCCGCGCGTATGCGCGCACGATCGCGCGCGCGGATGTCGTCGAACCCCGTCGTGTGCAAGATGCCGTGCACGATGTAGAGCGCGATCTCCGCGCGCAGCGAGTGCCCGTGGTGTCGCGCATTTCGCAACGCCGTCTCGACGCTGATCACGATCTCCGCACCGCCATCGATTTCGAACGAGATCACGTCCGTCGGCGTCGAGTCACCGAGGTGACGCGCGTGCAGCTGCGCGATCTCGGCATCGCCGGTGAGCAGCAGCGACACCGGCATCGTTGGTCGCTCGACGAAGTGCAGCGTCGTGCGCACGACCGACCGGAGGAAGGCGAGGTTCGTGCGCGGGCGCCCGCGGTCGGTCACGGCGAGGGCCAGCGCGGCCCGGCGCGCCGGCCGACCTGAGGCCGGAACCGGCTCGGGCGAAGGCACTTGCACCGGTCCCTGTGGCCTGCGCGACGCGGTTGGAACCTTGCGCGGCGACCGCGCGCGGGGGCGCTTCATGCCCGGGGCTTCTGCTGGTTGGCACTCTCGTAGGCCGTCACGATGCGGCTGACGACCTGGTGCCGCACGACGTCCGAGGCATCGAGCCGCACCTGTCCGATGCCCTCGACGCCCGCGAGCTTGCGCCATGCGTCGGCGAGACCCGAGGTGACGTTGCCGGGTAGATCGACCTGGGATGGATCGCCCGTGACGACCATGCGCGAGCCTTCGCCGAGACGCGTCAGGAACATCAGCATCTGCGGCACCGTCGTGTTCTGCGCTTCGTCGAGGATCACGAACGCGCGGTTCAGCGTGCGCCCGCGCATGTAGGCGAGCGGACAGACCTCGACGACATCGCTCTCGAGCCAGCGCGTGCGCGTGCGCGCATCGAGCAGATCCTGCAGCGCGTCGTACATGGGTCGCAGATACGGATCGATCTTGGCCTGGAAGTCGCCCGGCAGGAACCCGAGTTTCTCGCCCGCTTCGACGGCTGGCCGGACCAGCACCATGCGGCGCACCATGCCTCGCTTCATCGCTTCGATGGCCTTCGCGACGGCGAGGTAGGTCTTGCCCGTGCCGGCCGGACCGACCGCAAACACGACGTCGAAGGCGTCCATGCACTCGAGGTAGCGCTGCTGTCCCGCCGTCCGCGGTCGCACCGAACCGTTGCCGAGTTTCGGGCTGCGCTCCGCCGCCGCGGCACCGTTGGCGAGCGCGTCAGGGCCGAGTGCGGCGCGCAACTGCGCGGCCACGTCCTGCGTGCCGAGCTGACGCCCCGCGCGCAGCACCGCGAGACTCTCCTCGAGCACCTGCTGCACGAGCGTCACGCTGGCTGCGTCGCCGAGCAGACGCAGACTGCCATCACGTGCCAGCACGTTCACGCCGTGCAACTCGCGAATCAGACGGGCATTGCTGTCCAGGGGACCGAGCAGAGTCCGGGCTTCGTCGACCGACTGCACGGGGATGTTGGCGTCCGCGTCACTCATGTGCAGGGCAGTCTACGCTCAAGTGAGCCGGACGAGGATCAGGAACCAGGCACAGAACGAGAAGAGCAGACTGTCGACCAGGTCGAGGATCCCGCCGTGCGCCGGCAGCAGCCGCGACGAGTCCTTTGCGCCGCAGCGTCGCTTGAGCAGCGACTCGACGAGGTCGCCGGTCTGGGTCGTGAAGTTGAGCACCACGCCGACCCCGAGTGCGGCCGGAAAAGACAATGTGAAGGAGGAGTCGAGCAGCGGGCCGCGCAGCAGCACGGCGAGCAGCAGCGAGAACAGCAGGCTCCCGGCGGCGCCCTCCACGGTCTTGCCGGGACTGATGTGCGGGATGAGCTTGGTGCGACCGAACAAGCGACCCGTGCAATAGCCGCCGATGTCGCCGCCCTTGCAGACGAGCACGACGTAGAGCACCGAAGGCAGACAGCGCAAGCAGGTCCCCATCGCGAGATACATCGGCCACGCGACGAAGATGAAGCCGAGCAGCGTGGAGCCCTGCGTCTCGAGTCCTGTCCGCATGTCGTCGCGACCCAACGAGCGGACCGCGAGCGGGAACAACAGCAGTAGCGTCGCGATCACGAGCGGGTAGAGCTCGCGGTCGAGGTCGTGCCAGCCGAACGGAAACGCGCTCGCGAAGAGCAGTCCCGACACGGCGAGCAGCAGCGTGCTAGCGACCGCGAACCCGCCGCCGCGCAACAGCTGCACGTACTCGAGGACGCCGCCGAAGCCGAGCAAGGCGAGCACGGCTGCGGACAAAGCACCCTGCCGGGTTCCGAGCACACCGCTCATGTCGAGCCAGTAGACCGCGGCGATGGCGGCCAGCATCGCGGGCGCCAAGACGGCCCGGATCCGGAATTCACCTTGCCCCATTCACAACACCTTGCCGAACTTGCGCACCCGGGAACCGTAGTCGCGGAACGCGGCTTCCAGCTCCTCCTTGCCGAAGTCCGGCCAGCAGACGTCGCTCGTATGGATCTCCGCGTAGCTCATCTGCCAGAGCAGGAAGTTGCTGATGCGCTGTTCGCCGGCCGTGCGGATCAGCAGGTCGGGATCGGGCAGGTCGGGTTGGTAGAGATGCTGTCGGATCACGGCCTCGTCGATCTGGTCGGGCTGCAAGGTTCCTGCCTTCACGCGCGCCGCGATCGCCTTCATGCCGTCGACGAGCTCCTGACGACCGCCGTAGCTGATCGCGAGGCTGAGCCGCATGCCCGTGTTCGCGCCGGTCATCGCAATCGTCTCGTCGAGCAGCTGCTTCACGTCCGGCGCGAGCCGCGCGGTGCGGCCCGAGTGCAAGAGGCGCACGCGGTTCTTCATGAGCGTCGGGCGTTCTTCGACGAGGAAGCGCTTCAGCAGCTTGAACAGCAGGTTGATCTCGCGCTGCGGTCGCTGCCAGTTCTCCTCGGAGAACGCGTAGAGCACGAGCGTGCCGACGCCGAGCCGGACACATTCGGTCACGGTCGTCCGCACCGCGTCGATACCGCGCTCGTGGCCGCGGAAGCGCTCGAGGCCGGCCTGCTTCGCCCAGCGCCCATTACCGTCCATGATCACCGCCACGCTGCGCGGCACGATCAGCTCGTTCTTGGTCTTCGCCTTTGTCTTCGGCTTCGTGCTCACCGCAGGATCAATTGCTTCCGTTCGGGCCCCACCGAGATGGTGCGGATCGGCAGGCCAGTGTGCCGCTCGAGAGCCTGCACATACGCCTGCGCCTTCGGCGGCAGTGCCTCGAACTCCCGCACCGCGCGCAGGTCCTGGTCGAAGCCCGGCAGGTCGACGAACTCCGGCACGACGCCTTCGAGCTCGAATGCAGGCAGGTCCGTCGTGCGGCGGCCGTCCGGCAGCCGGTACGCGACACCGATGCGAAGCGGCGAGAAGCCGCGCAGCACGTCGAGGTTCGTCAAGACGAGCTCGTTGGCACCCGAGACCGCGCTCGAGTAACGCACGGCGACCGTGTCGAACCAGCCACATCGCCGCGGCCGGCCGGTGGCCGAACCGTATTCGTTGCCCGCGGTGCGCAGCCGGTTGCCGAGGTCGTCCTTGAGCTCGGTCGGGAACGGCCCTTCGCCGACGCGGGTCGCGTAGGCCTTCGCGATGCCGATCACGCGCATCGCGTGCGGCGGCAGACCGGTGCCGCTGAACGCGCCTCCGGTGCTCGCATGCGAGCTCGTCACGAACGGATAGGTGCCGTGCTCGAGGTCGAGCAGACAGCCCTGCGCGCCTTCGAGCAGTATGCGCTTGCCTGCGCCGTGCGCGGCCCGCAGCACCGCTCCCGTGTCGGCGATGCCCGCGCGCAGCTTGTCGCCCGCGGCGCCGAGCTCGCGCGCCATCGTCGTCACGTCGAGCGGCGGCATGCCGGCCGCGGCGAACCAGGAGTTCTTCTGCTGCGCCAGTACGTGCAGCGTCTGCTCGAGGCGGCCCTTGCGCAACAGGTCGCCGACACGCAGGCCGACGCGACTGCACCGGTCGCTGTAGGCGGGGCCGATGCCGCGCCCGGTCGTTCCGATCTTGCCGCTGCCGCGCAGGTTCTCGGCCCATTGATCCTGCCGCCGATGCGCCTCGAGAATCACGTGCGCGCGTTCGCTGACCAGCAGGTTGCGCCCGAGCTCGACCTCGAGGCCGCGCTCCCTGAGCTTGTCGATCTCGGCGCACAGGTGGATCGGGTCGACGACGACGCCGTTGCCGATCACGTTCACGGTGTGCGCATGCACGATGCCCGAGGGCACGAGGTTCAACACGAGCTTGCCCGAAGGCAGCACGAGCGTGTGGCCAGCGTTGTGGCCACCCCCGTAGCGCACGATGAAGTCGGTCTCGGCGGCAAGGAAGTCGATGACTTTGCCCTTGCCTTCGTCACCCCAGAGGATGCCAACGACACACGTAATGGGCATGGATCGGCTTGCGGCAAAAGCCCCGGAGCATACCACCGCTGCAACGAGGTTCACGACCTTCCGCGTTCCGACGGCAACCTGACCGGTTGCCTCCGGTTGCACACTCCGGTGCAGGACACTGCACGAGGAGTCGACGAATGAACGCAAGCGAGCAGACGAGGCGGGTGGAGGCGCTGGCCCTGTTGGAGGTGTTCACGAAGCGGATCCTGCCCGGCGCGATCCGCCGGATTGCCGCCTGGAAGGGCATCAGACGTGGCCAGATTCCGGATCTGACCGACGAGTTGCGCCAGGAGCTCGCCGTCGACTGTCTCCTGCACGCCGACACGGTCGTGCGGCTGCCGACGTCGGAGCGCCATACCCGCTGGATGCGGGCCGCCGAGCGCTGGATCTACCACCATCGCGTGGGCCGCAACAAGAACACGGTGATGCCCGATGCCTCCCTCGCGGCCCGAGGCCCGGGTGTCGCCGAGACCGACCTCGTGTCGCGCCACAGCATCGTCGCCATGGGCAACGGCCGGCTCAACCTTGCGGCGAGCGCCGCGAGCGGCCGCAAGGAAGCGCGCCGCCTGCGGCAGGAGCTCGAGGTCCTGGCGACCGAGCTCGGTTGTGACGAGCAGTATCTCGCGTTCTGGCGCCTGCGGCTCGCGGAGGCTCTGACGGGACTCGCGGCCGACCTGCTGCGGGATCGCGGCGCCGTGCACCTGCTCGCGCGCCAGCGCCCCGCTCCGGACCCGCGCGGGCGCCTGCGCCGGATCCGGCGCATCGCGGCTCACTTCCGCGTGCGGTCATCGAGCCACGACGTGCGGTCCGTGCTGCGCGACTGGGTGCGCCGGCCGCGCCTCGATGCCCACGCGCCGCGCCGTCTGCTCGAACACGCGACGGGCCTGCATCCGACGGCGGCCGGGACCTGGTTGTGGTTGTTCGAGGCCTGCCTCGTCGAGGCCGACCTCGTCGCGGCGTTGCGCGCCGTTCGCAATGGCCGCCGCGTCGCCGGCGCCGACCGCATCGCGATCACGCTCGCGCGCGCGCGACTGCTCGAAGCGCGCGACCAATGGCCCGCCGCGATGGCGCTGATCCGACGCGCCTGCGATCGGTGGCCGCACGACGCGCGCCTCGCGCGCATTCGGGCCGCGATCAAGGCCGTTGCGCCGTGAGCGCCTGCCGCAGCGATTCGACGAGCTCGCGCTCGGCCACGGGATCACCGCGCGGCGACGACCACTGCGGCAGGCCGAACAGCGGCAGCGAAGGTCGCCGGAACTCGACGACGACGGCGAGGTCCGGCCCCGCGTATGGGTCTGCGTCGCGGAACACGGCAGCGCGCCGTTCGCCGAGCGGATCGTCGATCGGATACCAGGTCGTGCGCAGCAGGAAGGCCTGCTCGTCGGCGACCTCGAGCGCGGCCAGGTTCTGCAGCACTTCCTTGCAGCGGCCATAGGCGTCGGGCGGCAGGCGACCGCCGAGCTCCACCGGCAGCGGGCTGTAGGCCGTCGCCGCGCACGCCGCCAGCAGCAAACCTCCGGCCAGTTGCAGAGCGCGCACCCTAGCCCCTGCCATGGCCACCCCCACCGGGCGTCTCGACGACGAGGATCTCGCCGGGCTCGAGCACGAACGTCACCTTGGCCGGCAGTTGCTCTTCACCTCCGCGCCGCTGCCGCAGCAGGCGCCCGGGTCGCCCCGCGCGACCGCCGGCCAGGCCGGGTGGGCCCCCTTCGTGGCGTTCGCCGAGGAACGAAACGCGCAACGAGTCCAACGCCTCGATCGACTTCACGAGTCCGTCACCACCTGCGCGCGCGCCCCGACCGCCGCTGCCGCGCCGCACCGACAGCGAACGCACGCGCACCGGGTAACGATGCTCGAGCTCTTCGACCGGCGTGTTGCGCGTGTTCGTCATGTGCGTCTGGATCGCCGCCTGGCCGGCCATCGTCGGGCTCGCTCCGGCGCCGCCGGGCAGCGTCTCGTAGCTCGCGAACTCGACGCCCTGCGACGTCACGCCGCCGAACGACAGGTTGCTCATCGTACCGGCGGACGCCGCGGGGACACGATCGGGCGCGGCCTTCGCGAGTGCTTGGAACGCGACATCGACGAGGCGCTGGCTCGTTTCGACGTTGCCGCCGGCCACCGGTGCCGGCGACTTCGGATCGACGAGACTGCCGGGACGCACTTCGAGCGAGATCAGGCGGAACAAGCCGTCGTTGGTCGGCAGCCGATCCGTGCACAGACAACGCAGCGCGTAGACCGACGCCGCGAGCACGACGCTGCGGTTGCAATTCACACCGCCGCGCGCCTGGTCACTGCAAGATCGCCAGTCGAACGTCGCGTGCTCGCCCGTGAGGCGCAGCTGCAGCGCGATGCGCAGCGGCCCGCTGCCGAAGCCGTCCCCTTCGAGGTGATCCTCGGCCTGGAACACGCCGCGACGCAGTCCGCGCAGCATGCTGCGCCCCGCGCGTTCGGTGTAGTCGAGCAGCTGCGTCGAGGTCTGCCGGACTTCGTTCAACCCAGTCTCGCGCGCAAATCCGACGAGACGCTGCTCGAGCTGCGCGAGGCTCGCCTCCTGCGCGCGCAGATCGACGAGCCGTTCTTGCGCCCCGCGCACGTTGCGTTCGAACAAGCGCAGCAGGTCGGGCTCGAGGCGGCCGCGCCGGCGCAACAACACGGGCGGAATGATCAGGCCTTCGGCGTAGAGGTCGGCCACGATGCCCATCGACCCGGGCGTGCTACCGCCGATGTCGGCGTGGTGCGCGCGGTTGCACAGGAACCACTCGGGCTGGCCGCGATCGCCGAGAAACACGGGGCGCACCATCGTCACGTCGGGCAGATGCGTTCCGCCAGCGTAGGGATCGTTGAGGATCGCCACGTCGCCGGGCTGCAGGTCGATCGCGTTGCGCACGGCCGCGACGGAATCGGCGGCGCTGCCGAGGTGCACGGGGATGTGCGCCGCCTGCGCGAGCAACCGCCCATCGCGGTCGAAGAACGCGACCGAGAAATCGCGTCGCTCGCGGATGTTCGGGCTCACGGCACTGCACTGCAGGCGCGCGCCTGCTTCTTCGCAGAAGGCGCTCACGAGGTGATGGAACACCTCGAGCCGCACGGGGTCAGGGCGCTTGGCCACAGGCGCAGTGTTGCCAGCGGGTCCCCGGCGCGGAAGGAACTCGCCGCAAAAACAGACGGCCGCGTGGTAACCCACGCGGCCGCGCGGCTGGTCGTGCAGTCAGCGGGCTTTCGCTCAGCGAATGCCGCCGCCGTTGCCACCACCGCCACCACCACCACCGCCGCCGCCGCGGTCGCGCCGAGCCGGCATCGCGGCACGGACCGCGTCGAGCGCCTTCTGCGCATCTTCGGTCTTGTCGGCGTCGAGCGCCTTCTTGAGGCTCGCGACGTTCTCTTCGAGCTTCTTGGCCACGTCTTCGCCTATGCGCTCGCGCATGCGATCGCTGACCGTGTAGTTCGAAACGGCGTCCTTCAGGGCCGTCTTCTCCTCGGCGGTCATCTCGCTGATCTTCTTGTTGTTGCCGAGCACAGCGAAGAGGCCGCCGCGGCCACCGGCTCCGGCGTTGCCGCCACCAGCGCGCCCGCCTCGCTCGGCCATCTGCTTCGTGCGCGTGATCTGGTCCTCGAGCTTCTTCACTTCTTCGGCGTTGCCCTCTTCCTTGGCCTTCGCGAGTTGCTTCTCGAGGTCCGCCAGGCGCGCCTGCATGTCGCCGCCGCCACCGGCACCGGGGCGACCCTGGCCTTCCCCGCGTCCGCGCGGAGCGTCCGCGCCACCGCCATCAGGCCGGTCGCCCGCAGCCGGCGCCGGGCCAACGTTGCCGAGCAGCTTCTCGTACTTGGCCTTGAAGGCGTTCTGCTCCTTCGTCTTGCCCATGGTGCCGAGCAGGTGGTACTGCTGAGTTGCCGCTTCCTTCGCGTACTTGTGATCGGGCGCGAGGTTAAGGAACTGCTCGTAGAGGACCGACGCACCCTCGCGGTCGCGCGCCCCCTTCTCGAGGTAGTAGGCTTTGTAGAAAATCGCCTCGTGGTTCGCGGCGGGCTCCTGTGCAGCCAGTGGCAGCATCAGGGCAAGCAAGGTGGATGCGATACGGATCTTCATTGGTCTCCTCGAAGAGTGCGGGTTCCTGCGTCGTTGATCTGGTTTGCTCGAACGGCCGAGCACGATAGGCGCCCGTTACGCCCAGCTGCGAACGTCCCCACGTAACGCTTTGGTCGCGCCCGGAACTGGACATACGCACTTGTCCCCCTATGCCCCACCGCTTGGAGCAACCACCACTGGAGGAACCATGTCGCACCATCCCGACCCTGATGCTCCTGCCGCCACCATCAACCAACAACCACCTCGCCGACGCCGACCACGAGCGAAGCCGCCGGAGGCAAGTCACGTGCGCGAGGAACGCACGCTGCCACCGACACCGCCGTGGCGGATCCCCACCGATCCACCGAAAGTCTAGGCACGGAGCTGCCAGACAGAACCCTCGCAGCGGGCCGACTGATTTGATTCGCTCCCGCTGCTTCCCGCGTAACGACGGTTCTCGGCGATCATGAGCCAAGCCGCCTCTCGGCCGGGTTGGCTCAGTGATGGACGCGAGCGCGTTCGAGCAGCGCGTCGCGCACCATGGTGCCGAGCTCGCTGCAGCGATGATCGCCGGCCTTCAGGCTGCGGACCTTGCCGGTCTGGATCAGCCGCGCCACCGTTGCTTCGAGCGCCTTGCTCGCTTCGGCCTCGCCGACGTGGTCGAGCATCAGCCCCATCGCGAGGATCGTCGCGAGCGGGCTCGCCTTGTCGGTGCCCTTGTATTTCGGCGCCGAACCGTGACTGCCTTCGAACATCGACACCTTGCCGGGATGGATGTTGCCCGACGCGGCGATGCCCATGCCGCCGATCAGCATCGCGCCGAGGTCCGTGATGATGTCGCCGAACAGGTTCGTCGTGACCGCGACGTCGAACCACTCGGGGTTCTTGATCATCCACATGCACGCGGCGTCGATGTAGGCGTGGTCGGTCGCGACGTCCGGATGCTCCTTCGCGACCCTCGCGAAGATGCGTGTCCAGATGTCCTGGGCGCGCACCGCGTTCGCCTTGTCGATCAACGTGACCTGCGGCTTGTCCTTGCCGGGCTTCGGACCACGCTTGCGCGCGAGCTGGAACGCGTGCCGGATGATGCGCTCGGTGCCGCGCGCCGTGTAGACCATCTGCTGCAGCGCGATCTCGTGCTCGGTGTCCTTCTTGGTCGAGCCGTGGATGCCGGCATAGGCGTCCTCGGTATTCTCGCGCAGGAACAGCATGTCGATGTCGGCCGGGGTCTTGCCCTTCAACGGGCACAGCGACTCGTGGTAGAGCTTGACGGGGCGCAGGTTCACGTAGAGGTCGAGCCGGTGTCGCATGCCCGCGATGATCGCGAACTCGAGCTTGCCGACCTCGATGCGCGGATCGCCGATCGCGCCGAACAGCACGGCGTGCATTTGACGGACGCGGTCGAACGCCGCGTCGGGCATCGTCTCGCCGGTCTTCAGGAAGTGCTCCGCACCGTAGGGCAGGTGCTCGCGCCGGGTCTGGAAACCGTAGATGGACTGGATCGCGTCGAGGACCTTCAGGGCCTCGTTGACGACCTCGGGCCCGATGCCGTCGCCAGGGAGAACGCCGATGTCGTAGACCTTGCTCATTCCGGGGTGCGGATGTCCTGGCGGCCGATGGGGTGTGCTCGCGCCGCCGACGAGGGCGAAACAGTATGGCGTGCGACCCGGCTGCGACCAAACGGAATGAAGCGTCTGCGCGTCCGATGCAGCGGCGATAGGGCCCCGCTAGACTTCCGCGTCCACCCGCAATGGTTCCCCGCGACTTCATGATTCCACGTTCGGTCCTCTCTGTACTCTGCGTCCTGTCGCTCGGCGCCCTGGCCACCGCCCAGGGCGAAGATACTGAACTCAGCACCCGCCAGGCCAAGACCCTCAACGCGTTCGCGAAGAAGGCCTTCGACAAGGGGTTCCCGCGCGTCGCCAAGATCGTCTGGCTGCAGGTGATCAAGCTCTACGACCACGAGAACACGGAAGCCTGGACCGCCCTCGGCTACACGAAGGTCGGTTCGAGCTGGAACCCGGACCCGAAGCGTCCCTTCCCGACGACCGACACCGGCAGCGGCGCGGAGGGACAACCGCTGCAGAAGAGCTACGAGGCGATCAAGAAGGATCTCGCCAACCAACACCGGCAGCAGGCCGAGAAGTACGCCAAGGCCGGCGACAAGGCGCGCGCCGACAAGCACTGGGCGATGGTGCTGCGCTGGGTCGACGACGACGAGCAGGCGCAGAAGGCGCTCGCGCACATCGAGATAGGGGGTGTCACCGGGACCGATCTCGAGAAGACGCTCTACGAACGCAGCAAGTTTATGGAGAGGGCGATCGAGGAGCAGTCGAAGACCGACTACGAGGTCAAGGTCGTCACCGACACGCCGTGTTCGGCGCTCGACAAGGCGCAGTGGAAGTACGTGACGGTGCAGTCCGAGCACTTCACGTTGCACGGCGACATGGAACAAGTCGAACATCTGACGGAGGGCCTGCGCTGGGCCGAGCGCGCGCTGCGCATCTGCAGAGTGGCGTTCCCCTGGCAGTACAAGGACACGAAGTGGCCGATGCAGTGGGCGTGCCTGCCCAGCAAGGAGGCGCACGCGCAGGTGCTGAAGGCGAACCAGGTGAAGGACCTCGACTTCAAACTGGAGCACGGCGTCTCGGCGGTCATCGACAACACGGAAGTCAAGCTCGCGTCGAGCGTGCAGACGATCCACGACGCGTGCGTGCGCAACGTCGCGCAGGGTTATGCCGGTTTCGGCTCGACGGGGTTCCGGGAGGGCATCGGACACACGTTCGTCGGCCAGGTCTTCAACAGCAACCGGCTGTTCGCTGCCGACCGCAAGAAGCAGGAGGGCACCGTAGCCAGCGAAGAGGACCGCGAGTACACGTCACCCGACTTCGACGTCTGGAAGAACCTCAGTCTCGAAATGGCGTGGAAGAGCACCGGCGGCATCCCCGCGAACCGCATCCCGTTCTGTGACGCCGCCGCGTTCCTCGACGCCGAGCGCATCAAGGCCTGGTCGTTCTGCGACTACATGATGCGCCGCGATCCCGAGATGCTGCGCACGATGGACAAGATCGCGCAGACCCTCAAGAAGGGGCAGACCGAGGCGTTCGAGAAGGCGTTCGAAGAGAAGCACGGCCCCGTGACGATCGCCCAGCTCGACAAGGAGTGGGAGGACTTCTGGACCGGTGCATCGCCGGTGATGAAGGCGATCCAGAACAACACGCCGCCGCTCAGCGCGATCAGCAAGGGCGTCGACAAGTGGCTCGAGGCGTTCAACGCCGCTCGCAAGGCATACGGCAAGACTCCCGTGACCTGGTCGGCGAACTACTCCGTGCGCTGCAAGGACCACGCCGAATACCTGAAGAAGAACAAGGACCTGCGCGCACCAAAGGACGTGCACACGGAGTCGGTCGAGCTCGGTGGCAGCTACGTCGGCAGCCTGTTCGCGCAGATGGCGATCGTGCAGTTCGGTGCGAACGCGAGCAACGCCAAGAAGCTGCTCGAACAATGGACCTACCTGCCTGGCTACCGCGACGCCCTTATGAGCACCACGTTGGTGTCGATCGGGATGTATCTCGAAGGCGACATCCTCGTGATCAACGCGACGAGCGGCATGGCCAAGCCGCACCCCAGCAAGGCTGGAGTCTCCTGCTACCCGCCGATCAACGACAAGGACCTGATCTTCGACGGCGAGGTGCCGGTCGCGGATCTCGGTCCAGAAGCCGAAGCGCTGCTCGCGAAGCACGGCCGCGCCGGCAACAAGACGATCGGTTTCCCGCTGACTCTGCACTGCAGCGGCGACGGCGGCGTCGCCATCCGCGGATCCGTGCAATGCAGCGTCACCGATCAGAAGGGCGCGCCGATCGATGGCAAACTCGTCTTCGACGACGGTGACATCCGGACGACCACGGGGCCGGGCATGGTGACGTTCTGGCCGCTCGACCCGCTGCCGAAGGGCAAGATCAACTTTGTGTGGACCTGGATGTCAGGCGACAAGCAGCAGACGGCGAAAGGCGCGTTCTCGTCCAAGTGAGCCAGTACTCCCGAGAGGCAGTTTCTCGAGGCGCTGTTCACCAGCCGTGACTCCTACCAGAACAAGCGCCTGCTCTTGACCTCGAGCTTGCGCACCTCGTTGCCGCGCGCAATCCAGCACTGCCAGAGCTCGCCCTCGTAGGAACCGAGCTCGCGTTCGTTCCAGATCGTGCGCAGAGCCGCCACGTCGCTCATACGCAACAGCACCGGACTGCCGCCCTCGCGGCTGACCAGTTCGACGGCGAGCATCAGGTCGCCGGCCGCGATGCCGGCACCTTCGGGCTGCTCGCCGGGGAACACCTTGTCGACGACGATGACCTGCTCGGGAATCTGTGTCGGTTCCCCGGTCGCATCACCCGTGAACTGCCGGTGCAGCGCGATGGCCACCACGCGCGAACGCTCGGGATCCTCGGCGTAGGGGAAGTTGCGGCACTGCAGGCCCGACTGTCGGATCACCGACCAGACCTCGGCGGCAAGCGGCGCGATCTTGAACGTGTGCTCGGCGCCCTTGCGGTCGACGCGCAGCTCGATCTCGACGCCGGGTTGGCGCTTGTACAGCTCCATCGCGAAGCCCGGGCTCCACGTGATCGGCACGCCGCCCAGCGCGAGCACGCGGTCGCCGGCCTTCACGCCGGCTCTTGCCGCCGGACCGCGGTCGTCGACCTCCATCACGAACACCTTGCCGTGCTCGTCCATCACGCGCAGGCCGAACTCGGGGCTGCGCAGCTTGTAGGCCGCGAACAAGAGGCCGAGCACCTGCTTGCGCACGTGGTCGACTGCGATCGCATAGCCCTTGTTGTTGAACGTGCCGCCACCGGCGCTGTTGATGCCGACGAGCCGGCCGTTCATGTCGAGCAACGCGCCGCCACTGTTGCCGCCGTTGATCGCCGCGTCGGTTTCGATCAGGTGCTCGAGCTTGGCCCAACGGTGGCGCACCTTGAGCTCCTGGTTCCTTGCCGTCACGACGCCGAATGTGATCGTGTTCGCGCGCCCGTGCGGATTGCCGACCGCCGCGACGTTCTCGCCGATGGTGAGCGCGTCCGAGTTGCCGAGCTCGATCGCATGGACCTCCTCGCCGGGATCGAGAACTAGCTGCAGCAGCGACAGGTCGTCTTCGCGCGAGATGCTGAGCACCTTGACCTTGTATTCCTTGCCGCCGAACACACGCGCGGTCACGGCGTGGTCGTCCACCATCGAACCATCGGGCCGCGTCGCGTCGTCGACGACGTGCCAGTTGCTGAGCGCGAGACCCGAGCGATCGATGATGACACCCGAACCGAGACTCATCGGTTCCCACTTCGGCGCGGGCGGGAACGGATCCTCCTCGTTGCGCTTCGCGACGTTCTGCGCGATGTAGACGTTGAGCAGCGCCGGGCCGGCCTTCTTGACCATCTGCGTGAGCGGGCTGTCGCGCCGCGCGCGATCGGCGGTCGCGACGGGACCGGGCGCGCGGATCGACTCCGCGGCGTCGGCACCTTCCTCGAGCGCACTCGCAAACGCCTTGCGCACGCTCCCGATGCCGACGAACGTCGACAGGTTGGTCTCGGTCGACACGCGGTCGCCTCGCATCGCGAACGCGATCTCGATCGGGTCGATCTGGCCCGCATCGCAGATGCCGAGCAGGCGACCCGTGACATCGACGACCGCGCCGCCGCCGTTCTGGTTGCCGAGGTTCGCGTCGGCCTGGATGCGCCCACCTTCGCGGTCGCGGCGCGCCGACACGACGCCCGCCGTGACGACGACCTGCGCGCCGGTCGGATTCCCGACCGCGAGCACGCTTTCTCCGAGGACCACGTCGTCGTCGGCATTGCAATCCGCTGCCGGCAATGTCGTGCCGGCCGGCAATTCCAACTGCAGCAAGGCCAGGTTCGTGGTGCCGTGCCGTTTGACCACGAGGGCGTCGAACGTCCTGCCATCGCTCGTGCGGACACGCGGCGGGTTCGAACCACAGAAGTGTGCGTTCGTGACGACGAGCCCTTTCTTGGCAAGCACGACGCCGGAGCCGAGACCCTCGCGCCGCTGCACGCCGCCGGGGTCGTTCACACCGAGTTGCGGCCAGTCGCCTTCGCCACACCAGACCGACACGACCGACGGCTGCACACGCGCCACGGCCGCCGCCGTCGCAGCCGTCGCCTCGGTCTTGTTGGCGGCGGCTGCCGCGAACACCTTCGCGAACGCCTTGCGGATCACACCCGCCGGCATCACGAGACCGAAGCTCGGCTGTTTGAGATCTTCGAGCGTCGGTTCCGCCGCGTCGCGCCGCACGTGCTCGGATGCATAGAGCCCGAGCAGGCGGCCCTGGCCGTCGAGCACCGGTGCGCCGTCGCAGCGTTCGTCGTTGCGCGAGTCCGTCATGAACACGTCGCCCGCCGGCACGTCCGCGCCGTGCAGCCTGACGGCCGCCAGCGCCGGGCTCGCGACCCCGGCGAACGCCAGCATCTCTTTTCCTTCGGGCCGCGCGAGCACGACGACCGGCTCGCCGGCTCGCGGCCGGTCCGGGCCGAGTTCGACGCACGTGAGCCCTCCTTCGGGCGGCAGGACGCGCAACAGCGCAAGTCCGGTCGCCGGGTCCGTTTGCTCGACGACGGCGGGCAGACGCGTGTTCGCGGCGTCGTCGAGCTGCACGAACAGCTTCTTGTCCCGCGCTCCCTGGCTCTCCTGCACGAGATGGTTCCAGGTCACGACGAGGCCCTTCTTGTCGACGAACACACCGGAGCTGGCCCGTTCGATCGCGAACTTGCCGACTGGTCCATCGACCTCGACCAACACGTAGACGACGGAGGCACGCGCTTGCTGCACGACCGTCGCCGGAAGCAGGCGACGCGCCGCGGCGGCAGCCGCATCGTCTACGGGAGCCTCGAGCAGAGAGGCATTGACGACGCCTTGCGCAGGCAGACCGGCCGCGATCGCTGAAGCGATCACCAGTCCCCATCGCCGCGGGGGTCTCCTTCCCTGGTGGTTCGGAGTCATCGCTGCGTTCCGGGCTCCTGGCAAGGTCACTTGCCCTTGTTCGCGGCCGCGAGCTTCTCGTTCGCTTCGGCGCGCTTCTTACAGAGTTCCATCATGCGCTTCTGGTACTTGAGGTACCAGGTCGTGTTCTCCTTCACGAGCTTCATCGCTTCCGCGTACTTCTCGTCGTGACCCTGGAACTGCTGCCCGGCGTAGGTCTTGCTCATGTAGTCCTCGAACTGCTTGACCAGACGCTTGATCGCGGGGTGCACGCCCTGCGCGCCCTCGAGGATCTTGACCAGTGCCTTGACCTCCTTGCGGACCATGACGTCGCCGCCCGTCGGCGCGAATGCATCGAGTTCCTTGAGCGCCTGCTCGGTCGGGGTGATGGCCTTGCCCAACGTCGCGGCATTCGCCTCCTTGAGCGACGGCTTGAGGCTGGCGACCTCGACGAGGCGGTCGCCGCCGCAGCCGGCGCACTTGTAACCGCCCTCGCCGCGGCATGCCGGACACGCCGTCCATTGCTTGGCCTCACCGATCCTGAGGCGTCCGCCGCCAGCGCAGATCTGGCAAAGCAGGAACCCGGCTCCGCGACAGCCAGGACAGAGCACCTTCTCGAGCGGATCGGGGAACGACCCGGTCCCTCCACAGGCGCGGCACGGAACCTCGCGCTCCTTGGTGCGCTTGCACTCGATGCAGTGCGTCGCGTCCTCGGCGAAGCGCTCGCAGGTCGCGCACTTCGTCTTGCCCGTACCGGAGCAGGTCGCACATTCGACTTTCGCGTGCTCGGCCCACTGCTCCATGCCCTTGTCGTCGGTCTTGGTGGCGCGCTCGAACTTCTCGGGGTGGAACCACTTCCACTCCACCTGCGCGCGCGCTGCGGTCCCCCCGAAGAGGACGAGGCAGAGACTCACGAGGCAGTGAATCGACAGACACTTGCGAAACTGGGCAACGAGCTTCTCGGCAGGAACCACGGAACCTCCAGGACTTCGGAGATCCCAGGATACGGAAAGGCAGCGCAGCCCGCAAACGCCCGTGTCAGGCCCGGCGCCGCGAGAACCGCAAGCCCGACCAGACGGCATCGATCGCGCAGACTTTCGTGTCGACCAGCCCTTGGTCGAGGCCGAATGCGCGCACGACGGCATCCGTGAGATCCGTGGTCTGCCCCGACGCGCGCTTCGGCCAGGCGACCCAGAGGCTGCCGCGCGGGGCAAGGCAATCCGCCGCACGGCCCCAGTCCGCGCGCAATTCGGCAAGCGCACGGCAGAACACAACGACGACCTCGAGCTCGCCGACGAGACTCTTCGTCGTGCAGGCACCGGCGGGAAGATCGCCGAGCGTGCCGGCGAAGTCCTTCGGAGCGCGCACGAGCCCGAGCCGGCCGCCGGGCTTCAGACCGAGCTTCTTCGGCAGCGGTGTGCCCGAGTAGTCGGGTGCTTTGGGAACGACGGGATCGCGCGGTGGCGAAGCGATCGCCTTCGGCAGCGCCTTCGCAAGCCGCGGCCACGACGCGTAGGTGGCGTCCGGGAACGCCGCACGCACGCGCGCCGTCTTCTCCGCGTCGCCGGGCACGAAGACGATCGGCACGAGCCGCAGTGCTTTGCGTTCGCGCAGCCACGTCGCGATCGCCCGTCCGTGCGAAGGCAGTCGGCCGAGGTCGATGACGATCGCTTCCGGTGGCGTCTTCGCGAGCGAACGCGTGAGCTCGCCGCCCGCGTCGTGTTGCCAGTGCGTGTCGACCCCGTAACCGAGCTGTTGCAGGCGCCCGGCGCGTTCGGCCGCCTCGCCGGCGTTCCAGTGCACGAGCAGGATTCGGACCATCGTCACACCTCGCCCGGGTCGTCGTCGCCACCCTGCGTTCTTGCAGCGTCCTCGGCGATCCCGACCCGTTGCAGCTTCAACCGCACGCGGCGGTTCTGCCGCCGCAGCCGGTCGTTGCTCTGCATGAGCCGGCCGACCTCGTCGAGCAGCAGCCGCAGCTCTGCTTGCCCGACCACGACGTCCGCGCCCGAACCCAGCTTCGCGCGCAGCGCCTTACGCACCCGTTCGACTTCCTTGGCGACATCCTTGCCAGAGACCATTCCCGTTCGCTTACGCAACGGCAAGGGCCACCGCAAGGGGAATGGACGCGCGGGACGCAAGCGCGATGATGCCGGCATGGAACAACGCAACTCTGAACCGAAGAACATCGTCGAACGCAACCCGGACGGCACGTTCACGAAGGAGACGCTGCATCGCGCGATGAAGGCGCTCAAGAAGCGCATCAAGTTGACTCGGCTCGACGACGAGTCGAGGCTCGGGCACGACCCCATGAGCAAGGGTGGTCATTCGGGAGTCGTCGGCGTCAAGCCGCCGGAGCAATACCCCGCCGAGGTGTGGCAGGAGCTCGAGAAGAAGGGCAGGATCCGCACTGACCGCCACGGCGTGTGCGAGATCATCGAACAACCGAACAACCCGCCGCCCTCGTGATCGAGCCAGAGCACCTCGCGACGAGCCTCGAACAAGCCATCGAACGGCGAGCTTCCCTGCTCCAGCGGCTGCATGCGGCGCAGACCGACTGCTACCGGTTGTTCCACGGCATCGCCGAGGACGCACCCGGCGTGACTCTCGATCGCTATGGACCACTGCTGTTGTTGCAGACGTTCCGCGCCGCCCTGGCCGCGCAGGTCGTCGAGAAGCTGCGCGCGGTCGTCTTCCGTGCCCTCGGCCTCGATCTCGCGATCGTCTGCAATCACCGCGGCAGGACGCCGCTGCCGGGTTTCGTCGCACACGAGCCCGTGCCAGCTGCGCTCGTCGAGCACGAGTGCCGCGAAGAGGGCACGCGGTTCCTCGTGCGCGCGCGGCATCGCGGCCTGGATCCGTGGTTGTTCCTCGACCTGCGTGCGGGCCGCAGCGTCGTGCGCAGCCTCGCTGCGGGCAGGTCGGTGCTGAACCTCTTCGCCTACACCTGCAGCATCGGCGTCGCAGCCGCCGCCGCCGGCGCGCGCAGCGTACTCAACGTCGACTTCTCGCAGACCGCGCTCGACGTCGGCGTGCGCAACGCACGGCAGAACGGAATCACTGGCCAGCGCTTTCACGTGCTGCGCTCGGACTGCATCCCCGTGCTGCGCCAGCTCGCCGGACTGCCCGTGCAACGGCCCGGACGAAACGTACCGTTCCCGCGCGTCGACGTGCAGCGGTTCGACCTCGTCGTGCTCGACCCGCCTCGCTTCGCGAAGGGGCCGTTCGGCACGGTCGACGTCGTGCACGACTACCAGTCGCTGTGGAAGCCGTGTGTGCTCGCGCTCGCCGAGGGTGGGGCACTGATCGCCACGAACCACGTGCCCGAGGTAACCGAGGCGACGTGGCACGAGGATCTGCGGCGATGCGCCGCGAAGGCCGGACGGCCGCTGTCATCGCTCGAGTCGATCGCGCTCGACGCGGACTTCCCGTCGTTCGACGGCAACCCGCCGCTCAAGGCCGTGCTGGCCAGGGCTTGAACGCCTCTCGGGCGGGTTGGCCCCAATGAACCGTCGCAGCGGGCTGGCTGTCTTTTTCGCCCTTGCTGATTCCCGCGTTGCGACGGTTCCCAGAGATCCTGAGCCAAGCCGCCTCTCGGGCGGGTTGGCTCAGTACACTTTGCCGCTCGCGCGGCTCAACAGGTCGTCGGCCAGTGCACCGAACCCCGCGAGCAGCGAGCCGAATGCCAGCGTGCCGTGGCTCTTCCACGTGATGCCGTCGTCGTCGACGTTGTAGACGAACGTGCTCGTGCCGAGTGCCTTGGCCATCGACTCCGCGTCGGGCAGCGCCTCGCTCGAGAAGCCGACCTCCTGCTGGTGCGCGTCGAGCTGCGGATACACCATCGTCTCGACCGTGCGCCACCCGATCTCGACGCCGCGGAACAGACGCAGGTGCAGCACGCCGCTGCCGCCGGCCGCTGTGGCCTGCAGCGCCTTGAAGTCCGGCTGGGCAGCAAAGCTCTCTTCGGGCTGGTCACCCTGGCGCAGCGCGCGCACGAGCGCCGCGGCGTCGGAACCGAGCAGCAGAGCCTTCTCCGTGAGCACGTAGCACGGCGACAGTTTCAGCTGGATCTCGTCGGCGTCGACGTTGCAGAACCGGATTTCGTGCTCGCCGACCTTGCGCGTCTTCCATTCGACATGGCCTCGCTCGGCGACCATCGCCTCGAGTTGCTGCAGCACCGGCGCCACGACGGTTGCATCGCGCACCGCGACGTGCACCAGCACCTCGGGCTTCGGCACCGCGCCCTTTTCGAGACTCAGCGCGAATCCGACCTGGTTGCCGAACGCGTGCACGAGGCCGGCGACCGCTTCGCGTGTCGTGCCGAACCTGCGAAGACCGCGGTCGAGGCCCCTGCGCAGGTTCACGTCGGCCTGCTCACGAGCAGGTGCGGGCAGCAGCTCGACGAAATGCGAAAAAGCGTCGAGGACCGCTTGTGCATCGAAGCTGCCCGCGGCGAACACGACCGTGTTCTGGGAACACAGCCTCGCGAAACCGAGATCGGCGGGTTGTGCGACGAGCGCCTTCATGAGGCCGCGTTCGCTGCCACCGAGCCCGAAGTGGACCACGTCGCTGCCACCCCGCGCCGAAGCCGTCGTGCCCGCGTAGAGCGCATCGCACTGGCCGAGACCGAGCGCGGCACCGAACGCAGCGGCCTCGTAGGGCAGGTGGGCATCGAGCATCGAAGCAACGCTCGCGGTGTTGACGAACACGGAAGCGAGCGCAGGCTGCGGCAGGCGACGCCGCAAGTCGGCGAGCCGCGTGGTACGCGCCAGCCCCGGCTGGACTCCGCGCACGACGTCCGCGATCTCGCGCAGTTGACCACGGCTGTTGGTCAGCACGAAGTAGCCGCCGACCGAACCAAGGAACACCGGTGGTCCATCCGGCATCGTGGCGTGGCGCACGGTCAGATCACCGATCTTCACGTCGTCGAACACGATCCCGGCGCCGAACTGTCGCGCGAGGTTCTCGATCGCCGCCGTGCAGCGGCCGATCGCTGCCGCACTCTCGCCTTCTTCGATGACCAGCGCGACCGAGGGTCCCATGCCTTCGATCGAAAGGCGTCCGATCGCGACGGTCATCGGCTGCCCGAGCACGGCCCTCAGATCGGCGGCGCTGAGCCCCACCTGCTGCAGGTGGTGTTGCAGGTGTTGTGCTGCGTGGTCGAGCGATTGGTCGACGCGTGTGGCGCGGGTCTCTGCAGGCACCCGTTTCAGGAAGTTGTCGACCAGGACCGCGAGCGGCATCGCCGTCGCCGAACGCCGGCAGGCCGACAAGCCGCCGAACTGCACCGAGGCGTAGGTCGAGGCCGGCAGCACGTCGTCGGTGGCTGGCGGAGCCACGTGCGGGGCCTGGGCGACTCCGAGCGAACAAAGGGTCAGGCAGAGAACGAAACGGGACAATGTGGGTTTCATTGGCAGGCCCTGGGGAGACGGCCGCAAACGGCCGGCGCGGTCGAGTATTCGTCCGTAGCCTATCCGCGCCGCGGGATGTCGCGTCGCTACCGGAGGATTCCGACCAACGTGGCTCGTTGCTGGCCAGGCGTCAGGACGCCCGGCCGCTGGCCGGCGTGGCCGGGTCGAGCTCTTCGCGTTCTCGCTCGAGCGCCGGCGCAGCCGCATGCCCCGTGGTGGGCACCAGGGCCACGATCACGCCGACGATGGCACCGGCCGTGTGGACCAGCGGGATCGGCGTGAACGTCGTGGTGTCGACGAACAGACACCGGCCGGTCACCGACTCGAACGCGATCTTGGCCAACAATGCCGTGACCGCGAGCGCGAGCCAGGAGGTAGTCTGCCATTGCCGCGCCGCGACTGCGTCGCGCAACAACACCACGACCACCGCGGCGAACAGCGCCGAGTCGATGCCGCTGAGGCCACGGAAGAGCACGAGCTCAGGCCGCGCCACGATGAGCGTGGCGGAGATCACGAGCGCGCTGCTGACGACGCAAGCGAGAAAGCGCGCGCGACTGCGGATCTCCATCACCGCGCCGAGTACCATGAACACCGCGAGATTCCAGCACAGGTGGTCCAGGTGCCAGTGCGCCCAGTGGCAGGTCAACAGGCGCCACGGCTCCGAGGGCAGCGCCGAGTGCTCGAACTGCAACGCGCCGGCCAGCGGCGGCCACGCGGCGATCGCGGCGAAAGCCGCGAGCGCCACGGTCCAACCGGCCGCGCAAATGTTGACGGAAGCCATCAGCGTGCCCCACCCCGGCGCGACGCAGCCGTGAGCGCGCCGAGGCCCAGCAGGATCAGCAGCACGCTGAGCGGGTCCACCGCACCGCCGCCCCGATCGTTGCCGCCGCCGATCTCACCGCCGCCCCCACCACCGCCGCCGCCGCCACCACCACCTGTCGTGACCGTGATGTAGGAGTTCTTGACCACCTGGTCGGACCCCAGCGCGTTGGTCGCCGTGAGCGTCACGTTGTAGGAACCAGCGTTGGCATAGGCGTGCGACGGGTGTCGCTGCGTGGATCCCTGGCCGTCGCCGAAGTTCCACGCCCAGCCCGTCGGCAGGTTCGTCGAGAGGTCGGTGAAGCTCACCGAGAGTGGCGCCGGCCCGGATGTCGGATCACCGACGAAGTCGCTCTGCGGCGGCGCGCCGGCGTTCTTGGTCAGCGTCAGGTAGTCCCTCGTCTGCCAGGCGCCGGTGTTGTCGAGGAACTTCACGTCGAGCTGGCTGCCGTTGACGTCGAGTACGACGGAGCCCAGCGTGTTGAGGGACACGAACATGGCCGGATGGTTCAGCGAGCCGCCGCTCGTCTGGCCCGAGGAGCCGGCGACGATGTACACCGCACCTTCGTGGCCGCCATCTCCCTTGTCGTAGGCCCCGTCCCCGCCGATGCGACCGTTGCCCCCGTTCACGACATGGCTCGCGCTGAACGTGCCCGAGCTGCCATAGTGTTGATCGATCAGGAACGACCGCTCGTAGGCGTGGCTGTGCCCGCACAGCACGAGGTCGACGCCGCCGGCCTCGAGGATCGGCAGCGCGTTCTGGCGCATCTGGATCAGCTCGGTTTCGCTGTCCGAGTTGTGCGAGCCCTTGCTGTATGGCGGATGGTGAAAGAACGCGACGAGCCACGTGTTGGTGTTCATCGCGAGGTCCTGAGTGAGCCACTGCAGCATGGCGCCGGTGGGCGAACGGCTCGACTCGTACGAATCGAGGCACACGAAGTGCACGTTGCCGCAGTCGAACGAGTAGTACGCCTCCGTCCCGGACGGCACGCCGCCGGCTTCGCCGTTCACGGGAAACGTGAAGATGTCGTAGTACGGACCCGATTGCGACGACGAGGTGGCCGAGTGACCGTCGTGGTTGCCGAGCGTCGACCAGACGACCGACTTGCGCAGCATCGTCGGGTAGATGTTGAAGAAGTTGGACTGGTACTCGCTGTCGGTGCCGTCGCTGTAGGCGTTGTCACCGAGCAACATCACGAGGTTGGTATGACTCGATCCCGTGAACGCGTAGTAGGCGTCGCGCACCGCCCGCTGGCTCGAGCTGCCGGTGCCGGCGTCCCCGAGGACCCAGATGCGCATCGGCGAGGGGACGCCGCGCGGCGGTGAGGTCACGAAGAAGTGGTTGGCATCGTCGCCGGCGAGCGTCGCTGCCGTCGTTCCGACCGAGTAGTGATACTTCGTGCTCGGCGCCAGTCCCGAGAGCCGGACGACGTGCTCGGTCGTCGCGGTCGGTTCGTCGGCCACCGACGTGAGCTGGCCGGGCTGCGGCCCGAACTTGACGCGGCTGTTCGTCGCGGCACTCGTGCGCCAGCGGACGATGACGGAGTCCTCCGTGCCGGATTGCAGGTAGGGGCCGCGGGTCATCGTCTGCGCGGCGGCAGATGCCGCGATCAGCGAGACTGCGGCGATGGCGAGCAGGAATCTGCCCGCAGGATGATTCTGCGTTCTTGGAGTCATGATGATTCACCGTTGCAGTGCTTCGAGAGCCTGCCTTAGCTGTTGCTCCAACTCCTGGTGGACCGTGCTGCGGCGGCGCGCGGCGGGGATCGCCATGAGCTCGCGTAGCGCGGTCGTGTACGTCTGTCGGGCCTCTGCGGGCTTTCCGTCCTGCTCGAGCACTTGGCCGCGGCGCAGCAACCAAGGCCCGCGGAAGGGCAGCGTGGGCAGCACCTGGTCGATGCGGCGCACGGCCGCCTGACGATCGTTGCGTTGCAACTCGAGATCGATCGCCATCGACTGCAGGCTCACCACGGGGCCGAGGAGCCCGATTCCGTCGTCGAGCCCCCGCAGCACCACCGCGACGTCCGCGCCGGCAGCGCACTGGGCGCGGGCACGCTCGAGGTAATGGTCGGGGACGTGATCGCGTGAGACCTGCAAGGTCAGATCGTAGTCGCGCACGGCCTCGCGCGGGCGGTCGAGCGCCACGAGCGTGCGGGCGCGGCACAAGTGCGCCGGAACGTGATTCGGATTGGCGGTGAGCTGACGGTCCAGCAGCTCGAGTGCCTTCGCGGGGCTGCCGGCATCGAACTCCACGAGGCCGGCGAGGAAGTCGAGGTCGGCCAGTTGCCGATCGAGCCGCCGGGCATCGGCGAGGTCGCTGCGCGCGGCGGGCCAATCGCGATGCCGTCGATGAAGATCCGCGCGCTTGAACCGGAGGTCGGCCCGGCCGGGCGCCTTCTCGATCTCGCGTGAAACCTCGGCGATCCGCTTGTCGAGGTCACCGTGGGCCAGCGCGCTCGGCGCGAGAACCGCGCTCAGGGCGAACAGCGCGCCCATGCGCATACAATGAGAACCTGGTGCGATCATGTCAGTGCTCGAGGGCGACAGTGGGTAAGAGCGTCAGTTGGCGATCCTGTGGACGACGACGACAGGAGAAGTGCCCGGTTCGATGTCGACGACCTCGGTCGCGCAACCAGAAGCCATGACGGTGAGATTGCCTGGCCCGGGCCCGAGGTGCTCGAAGACGAAGCAGCCGTTCTGGTCGGTGACGAGCGTGCGCGTCGAGACACAGCGGATGCCGTTTCCCGCGGTGAAGGAGCGGTCGAGCCGCACTTGCGCGCCGACCCCCGGTGTTCCGCCCTCGGCGACCACCTGGCCCGCGAGCGAGTGGCAACCGATGTCGATCACGAACTGCAGGCTCTTCGTCTGACCCGCGACGAGCTCGTGTCCACGCACCTCCGCGCGGATGGGCTCACTCGTCCTGAGCACGAGGTCGCCGACCGGGACGTCCGCCAGTCGAAACCATCCGCCGCGATCGGTCTCGACGAAGTCCGCTGTTCGGGGCGCGCTCGCTGTGTGCAAGACCGCGCGCGTGTCCGAGAGGGGAAGCCCCTCGGTATCGACGATGCGGCCTTCGACCTGCGCAGTCGCAAGCCGTGGCAACGCGATCTCGACGCGAGTCACCTCGGGCCGCAGCTCGACCTCCTGCTCGATTCCAAGCAGGCGCGCGAGTGGCGGCACCACGAGCGCGTGCGGACCTGGTGCCGCCCTGAACTCGAACCGCCCATCAGGACCGGTGATCGCGCGTTGGCGCCCGCCGTTGCCGCGCGCAACGAGGAATACGGTCGCGTTCGGAACTGCCCGCCCGTCGCTCGTGCAGGCGCGGCCGTCCAAGCGGCAAGGCAGCACGGCCGGCGCGGCAGCGTGAGCAACGGAACCCGCAGAATCGATGCGGTCCAGCGCCAAGACGTCGGGATCGGGCACCTCGGCGTAAGGACTGTCGGGATGAGGCACTCGTGCAGCCGCCTGCTCAGCGGCCGGCGGCAGCAGATCTTCGCCATCGTTGCGCAGAGACAGCGAGACGACGACGACCGCGATTGCAAGCGCGGCTCCGAACGCAGGACCCGATGCGTTGACTCTCATGTGATGCGACTCCAAGAGCCGCGGTCCCCGAGAACTCTCAGCTCTCGAGCGCCGCGGCGCAGAAGGCGTATCGAGACTCCGGAGCGCGGCTTGAGTCCGCCAGCGAGCCTCCCTGACAGTCGCCGCGATTGACCCGATGCCACGGTCACGGCTGGCTCGGAACGGAGCCCAGGATCGAGACCGCGGGACCGCGCTGCGTGGAAGGACATGCCGGCTCCTACGCGCTCGCGCGATCGCGAGGTCTGGCTATCGGTCCGGCAACTCGCCCGTGTACCTCGCTCTCACCGAGGCGAGATCATGCACCTGCGGCATCCTGGCCCGGTTCGACGCCCGCCGGCGACAGATCGCGCGCGTAGAGCACACGCAGCAGGTAGAGGCCATGCGGCGGTGCCGTGGGACCGGCCGCCGTGCGATCCCTGGCCGACAGGACCTCGCGGATCCAGCCCGGTGACTGGTTGCCATAGCCGACTTCGAGCAGCGAGCCGACGAGGTTGCGGACCATGTTGTAGAGGAATCCGGTGCCCTGCACGGCGAAGTCGAAGCCCCGGGGTCGGTCCACGAGGTGCACGTGCTCGAGCGTGCGCACCGTGCCGCGGGTGCGCGCGTAGCCGGGATTCGTCGCGAACGACGCGAAGTCGTGCGTGCCGCGCAAGCACGACGCCGCCTGGCGCATCGCAGCGAGATCGACCGGCCGCCGCACCCAGTGGTAGAGATGACGACCGATCGCCGGCCGCGCGCCGCCGACGAGACAGCGATAGGCGTAGCGCTTGCCGCGGGCGTGGAACCGCGCGTGGAACTCGGCAGGCGCCTCGCGCACGGCCAGCACAGCGATGTCCTCGGGCAGGTTCGCGTTCAACGCGAGCCGCAGCCGCTCTTCGGCGAACGCGCGCGGCACGACGACGTGGGCACACTGGCCGAGCGCGTGGACTCCGGTGTCGGTGCGGCCGGCTCCTTCCACGTGGACGTTCTTGCAGTCGATCGCCTCGAACGCGTTCTCGAGCTGCTCTTGCACGGTCGGCAGGCCGGCCTGTCGTTGCCAGCCGTGGTATCGCGTGCCTTCGTAGGCGATCGTCAGCAGGTAGGTCGGCACACCCGCAGGATAGAGCCCCGCATCGGGCCCGTAGTCGCGCAAACTGTCGCCTGCGCGTTTCAGCGGCGGTGCCAGAGCCACGCGAACACGACGCCGACGAGCGTGGCGGTGCCGGCGATGGCGGCCAGCACGTAGTTGTGCCGCATCAGGGCGAGCCACGCGGCGACCGTTGCGCCGACGCCGAACACGATCGAGGGCGCGTGCTTGCTGGCCCCGCTGCGTTGGCGGCGCGGTGGCCGCGTAGGCATGATCGGGTCGAGCGAGGTCTTCGCGCGCGCCTCGGTCGGTGCCGGGGCTGCGGCCGCGGGCAGCGTCCGCACCGCGACGCGCGGGGCTGCGGCCGCCGGAAGCGTCCGCGCCGCCGGGGGCGGGGCCGCGGCAGCGCGCGGAGCCGGCGTCACCTGCTTCTGCGCCTGGGTCGGCTTCTTCTCCGTCTGAATCGGCTTCTTCTCCGTGGGAGTCGGTTTCCGCGATTCGCGCGGCGGCGCCGCGGGCTCGGTCGCTGGCTGTGGTTGTGCCCGCTGCGCGGGAACCGGTGTTTCCTCGCCGAGGATTTCCGCGGCGAACAACTCGGCATCACGCAGTGCACCGGCATTCGGCAGCAGGCTTTCCACGTTCTCGCTCAGCAGCTCCCAGCCGCTGTCCGCCGGAGGGCCCCCCTTCACGGGCTCGTCGGTTGCGAACAACATGTCCTCTTCGTCGCGTGGCGGGGCGACTCTCGACGAGTCGGTCTTCGCTGGAGTCTTGGCAAACGGATCGTACCGGGTCATGACGGATCGAACCTCCGGCGCAAGTAGCTCGACGGGATGCCGAGTTCCTTGCGGTATTTCGTGATTGTGCGCCGCGCGGCTTGCACGCCGCGGCCTGCCAGGGCAGCGACGAGGTCGTCGTCGGACAACGGCGTCTGCTTGTCCTCGGCCGCGACGATGTCGGCGATCTGCTGGGCCACGGCCATGCGACCCTGGCCGGCGGCGGGCTCCGCGTCGATGCGGCCGCCGTCGAAGAAATCGCGCAGCCGGAACACGCCGCGATCGGTCTGCACGTGTTTGCCCGCGATCGCGCGCGAGACTGTCGACGTGTGCATTTGCAACCGATCCGCGATCTCGCTCATGCGCAGCGGGCGGATCGCGATGCGTCCCTTCGCGAGGAATGCCGCCTGCTCGCGCATCACGGCCTGCACCACGCGCAACATCGTGTGCTGCCGGTTGTGCACGGCTTCGATCAGGTCGCGGGCCGAACGCAGCTTGCGTCGCAGGTAGTCGCGCACTTCGCGCGGCGTGGTTCCATCGCCGGCCATGGTCTCGTATTCGGTGTTGATCCGGAGGTCCGGCATCCACGCGTCGTCGAGTGCCGTCTGCACGACACCGTCGCGCAGCCACGCGTAGGCGTCGGGACGCAGCGGAACCCCCGGGCGGCCCGAGAACTCGGCACCGGGATGTGGATTCAGCTCGCGCATGCGCAGCAGCAGTGCGTGCAGCTCCTCGAGCGGGAGGTCCATCGCGCGGGCGACTTCGGGCAGCTTGTTGCGGCTCAATGCCTCGAGGTGCGAGTGCAGCAACTGCTCGATCGAATCGAGGTCCGGATCGTCCTGCGCCTGCAGCAGCATCGCCTCCACGGGATCGAAAGCGCCGATGCCGCACGGCTCCAGCGTGCGCAGGACGTCGTGCGCCTCGTGCAGCAGCTCCGCCGCCATGTCGACTTCCTTGGCCAGGGTCTCGATCGAGAACGGCAGCAGGCCGCGGTCGTCGAGATGCGCCGTCAGTGCGAGGACTGCCGAGGCCAGCACCGGCGGCACGGAGCGGAAGGCGAGTTGCTGCCCCACGAAGTCGACCAGCGTCGTTTCACCGGCCGGCACGTTCTCGAGGAAGGCCTGCTTCTTGTCCTCGCCGTCGCCCGCGGGCCCGCGCCGCCACTCTTCCCAACTGGAGTCCTCGCGCTCGGCCGGCGCCTGGTTCATCTCGGGCTCGGGCGCAGAGGCGGGCCGCAACTCGAGCGTCTCGTTCGCCTCGACTTCCTGCTCGAGGAACTGCAGCAGGTCCTCGGTCGCGAGCTGCAACACCTCGATCGATTGCAGCATCTGCGGCAGCAGGGCGGCGCGCTGTTCTTGGCGCTGGCCGAGGCGGATGTCGAGGCTCATGCTGCGGAAGGTCGCTCCTGGAGGGACTTTCGGCGCACAGCGATGGAATCTTGAGCGGTCCGCGGGGCAGCTGTGCCAGGGGGCGACACCCCATCGCGACCATGGCCGCAACCAAAGGGGGCCTACGGGCCCGACCCCCCTGCTCTGGGGGTTCCGGCGATGACCGGCTACTGGGGCGGGCGCCGCCGCGGCCGAGCCTCAGGAGCCGCCGCCAGCGGATCTTCGGGCCAACTGTGCCGCGGATACCGCCGGCTCAACTCGCGCCGCACCTGGGGATAGACGTTGGCCCAGAAGCTCGCGAGGTCCGTCGTGACCTGCACGGGTTGATGGTTCGGCGCCAGCAGCTCGAGCACCACGGGGACCCGCCCACCGGCAAGTGCTTTCACCGAACGCAGACCGAAGAACTCCTGCAACCGGGCCGCAACGGTCGGACCGGCGGGTGCCCCGTAGTCGACGACGGCCGAGCGTCCCGAGGGCAGCGCGATGCGATCCGGTGCCCACTGCGACAAGCCGCGCCGCTGGGCCGGCTGCAGCTGCGCGAGCAGGAGCTCCCCCACTGCGGCGTCGCGCAACACGCGCAGATCGCTGCGCTGCGCCAACAGGTCGAGGGCCGCCGACGCGAGGGCCCGATCGTCCCAGACCGGCAGCGCGAGATCGGGCATCCTCTCGGCGAGCCACCGCGCGCGGCCGAGCAGCCGCCGCAGCTCCTTCTGCTCCCCGAGCCACCGCCACGGGTCCGCCGCGAGCAGTGGCAGCAGCAGCTTCCTCGCCTCCCCGTCCGGCAGTTCCCCGCCGCGCGACGAACGCAGCGGCAGGTCGCGATAACGCTGCTCGCGAACGGCGACCACGCGACCCGCCGACTCGTCGAGCGCGGCAGTCACGACTTCCTGCAGTGCGTCGGGCGCCTCGGCCAGCAGGTCCGCGACCTCGAGCGTGACGGTCAAGGTCGCGCGCGAACGCTGCTGCCGCCCCGTCTCGATCAGTCGCAGCGCGAGCACGAGGTCGTGCCCGTCGGCGGCAGGTGAGAGCACGAGCCCGCGGCCGCCGACCATCGTCGCCGAACGGCCGTCGCCGCCTTGCGAACGCAGCGCGACGCGATCGGGAAAGCCCGCGAGCAGACACGACGCCAGGGCTGACGTGTCGCGGCCCTCTTCGTCGCGCGAGCGGCCCGCGCCGCCGAGCAGCCGGTTCCGCGATGCCACCAGAGCACGCGCTTGTCCCGGCCAGCTGCCGAACTCGCGGCACAGCGCCTCGGGAAAGCCGCGTGTTTCCGCGAGCAGGAACGAGTCCACCGCGGCATGCAGGTCGCTGCCCTCGCGGCCGAGTTGCTCGACCTCTGCCAGCAGGGTCGCGGCCGTCGCCGCGGCCACGGCGCAGCCGAGCTCCCGGCCTCGCAGCACGACCGCGCCAAGGCGCGGGTGCAGCGGCAATGACAACAGCGCCCTGCCGAGCGGCAGCAAGGTGCCGCGTTCGACGTCGATCGCGCCGAGGTCCGCGAGCACGGCATCCGCGGCCCTCAAGGCCTGCTCGGGCGGGCTCTCGAACCACTGGAAACGCTCCGGAGCGCGCCCCGCGAACGCACGCACGAGCAGTGCCGGCGCGGAGAGGTCCACGCGCTGCACCTCGGGCAACGTGCGCTGCGGCATCGCGCGTTCCTGGGCCGCACTCCACAGGCGGTAGCAGATGCCGGGCGCCGTGCGGCCGGCGCGACCCGTGCGTTGGGTCGCCGACGCGAGGCTGATCTTCTCGAGCTGCAGCACGTCGACGCCGCGGCCGCGGTCGAAACGCAGCTCGCGCGCGAGACCCGAATCGACGACTGCGGTGACGCCCGCGATCGTCAGCGAGCTCTCGGCGACGTTCGTCGACAGCACGACCTTGCGCTGGCTCTGCGGGCGGATCGCGCGGTCCTGATCGGCCGGGTCGAGGCGCCCGTGCAGCGGCAGCACGAGCACAGAGCGTCGCCGCGCGAGATTGTCGAGCGCCTGCTCACAGCGGTGGATCTCTCCCGTGCCGGGCAGGAACACGAGCACGTCGCCGTTCGTCTCGTCGAGCGCCCGTTCCACGGCGGTGCGCACGTCCACCTCGAGGTCGCTGCCTGCCCCCTGGAACACGACCTTCACGGCGAACAGCCGCCCGTCCGCCGTCACGGTCGCGCAGCCGGGCAGGAACGCCTGCAGCGGCGCCGGATCCAACGTCGCCGACATCACGCAGAGCCGCAGGTCGGGCCGAACGGTCGCCCGCGTCTCCGCGAGCATCGCGAGCGCGAGGTCGCCTTCGAGATGGCGCTCGTGGAATTCGTCGAGGCAGACGGCGCCCACGCCCTCGAGACACGGATCCTGCACGAGCTGTCGCACGAGCACACCCTCGGTGACGAAGCGGATCCTGGTCTGCCGGCTCGTTCGCGCATCGCCGCGCACCTGGTAGCCGACCAACGCGCCGACCTCGGTGCCCAGTTCGTATGCGACGCGCGACGCGGCGGCCCGCGCCGCGAGCCGCCTCGGCTCGAGCACGACGACCTCGCCGCCGCGCTCCCCGAGCAGGGGCAGCAAGGCCGGGGGCACGCGCGTCGTCTTGCCGGATCCCGGCGGCGCCATCAGCAGCAGCGACGTCGAGGCGGTCAAGGCCTGCTGCACGGCCGGCAGCACGTCGTCGATCGGCAGCGGATCTCTCACGAGAGCGTTCGTCGTCCCTCGATCGCGTCGGCGAGGATCGAGGCGCTCACCTGCGCGATCGAGGATCCCGCGGGCAGCCCTCGCGCCAACCGCGTCACCTTGACCCCGAGTTGAGCGACCAGCGGCGCGAGCCGCTCGGCCAGCACGCGAGCGGTGCCTTCCCCTTCGAGGTCCGGGTTCGTCGCGAGGCAGACTTCTTTGAGCTTCTCCTGCTTCACGCGCTGCACGAGTTGGTCCGCCGTGAGATCTTCGGGGCGGATGCCCTCGAACGGCGACAGGCGCCCCTGCAGCACGTGGTAGAGGCCGCGGTAGCCGATGCCCTCGAAGCGCGCGATCTCCCGCGGATCCTCGACCACGAGCAGCATGCTGCGATCGCGTTGCGCGTCGGCGCAGATTCCGCACGGATCCTGGGCGTCGAGATTGAAGCATTGCCGGCACGACTTGACCGCGGCGCGAACCTGTTCGATCGCGCGCGCGAGCTGGAGCGCTTCGTCGACCTCGATGCGCAGCAGATGGAACGCCAACCGCTCCGCTGTCTTCGGCCCGATGCCCGGCAGGCGGCCCAGACGTTCGATCAGGTTCTCGATCGTGCGGTCGCGCGTCGCCATGCCGGAGCCGGCCTAGAAGCCCATGCCGGGCAGGTTCATGCCACCGGTCACTTTGCCCATCTCGCGGTCGCGCAGCTCCTTTGCCGCCTGCAGTGCCTGGCGCACGGCGCCCGTCACGAGGTCCTCGAGCGTTTCGACGTCCTTCGGGTCGACCGCGGCGGGCTGGATCTTGATCGCCTGCAGTTCCTGGTTGCCGTTCACGTAGGCCTTCACGGCGCCGCCCCCGGCCGAGCCTTCGAGGATGCGTTCGCCGAGGGAGCGCTGCGTCTCGGCCATGCGGCGCTGCATCTCTTGCGCCTGCTTGAGCAGGCTGCTCATGTCACCGAATCCTGTAGCCATTGCGCAGATCTCCGAACGTGGTCTCGGACTCCGAGCATCATGCCGGGCCGGCCGCCCGGCATCCACGCCCGCCTCTCAGGCGGGTTGGCAACAGAACCGTCGCAGCAGGAGGATTGGCCCGCAAGCAGGCGCCCCAGCCGGCCGAGAGTGACGCCGCCGCGGGGCTGGCTGCGTGTTTCGCCCTTGTCATCTCCCCGCGGCGCCGGGGGAGATCCAGTGATCCAAGCCGCCTCTGAGGCGGCTTGGATCACGGCCTGATCGTGAACCGCAGGCCGGCGCTGCTGCTCACCCCCTGCGGGCCGCACGCGTCGAGCCACAGGGACTGCGCGTAGATCGACAACCCGACGTAGCCGGCAACCGGTGGGATCGGGAACGGATACAGCGCGCTGCCATACGGGTCGCTCGGCACGGTGAACACCACGGCAGTCAGCGGATCGATCAGCAGTTCGACGCCGAAGACCGGTATCGACGCCGGACCCAGCGCCAGCACGTGCAGCGCCAGCGAGTTGGGCGGCACGTTGTCCATCACGTAGCCGAACTGGCTGTTGCCGACCCTGGGCTCGGAGTTGGCACCCAGGCGCGGGAAGCCGGCACAGCCTGCCGTCGCGAGGCCATAGGGATCCGCGTCTTCGTCGGCGTTCTTGGTGCTGTCGGCGTCGCGGTCGAGCGCGAGACGGTTGCCGCTACCGGGCGTGACGGCCGTGAACGCGAGCACCGCGGTGCCCGCGATCGCCTTGTTCTGCAACTGGGCCTGCGTGTAGGGGCCTTCGCCGGTGCGATCGACGACGAACATGCCCGTGGCCGTCTCGTAGAGCAGCCCCGCGACGCGACCGTCGAGCAGACCCTGGGCGGTGAGGTCGAGGTCGCCCGCGTTCGCCCGCGTGGTCGCGAGCTGGAAGTTGTCGAGCAGCGGCTGGGTCAGCGCGTTGGCCTGCGTGAGCATGAACTGGTAACCGACCGCGGGCGCGGTGCCGGTGTCCGCGCTCAGCAAGAAGGTGACGATGTCGTCCTTCGTCACCGACGGCCAGCTGTTGAACTGCGGGATGTTGACGAAGGTCGTCAGGTTGTCGATGGCGCCGTCCTTCGTGTAGCCGAAGCCCGCCTTCTGCGGACCCGCGACGCGGTTGAAGCCGACCTTGCGATAGAGGTTGCGAATATGCGGCACCTTCACCTGCTGCGGCTCCTGGAGGATCAAGCTGCTGATGATGCGGCCATTCGTGCCCCCCGGCAGCGAGTGGCAAAAGGAACAGCCCACGCCGCCGAGCAGCGGAATGCTCGCCACCGTTGCCTGGAACGCGGCGAGGCCAGCCGCCTCGTTGTTGGCCGCCGGCAGCGTGCGGTACGCGCGATTGAGCTGCTGGTTCGGATTCGGCGGCAGCCTGATCGCCATCGCGAACGCCGCGTAGTCGTTCATGTCCCCAGAGGTGAGCGGCACGCCCCCCATGAGCTTGTCGAACGCCGGATTGAAGGCCTGGAAGTCGGCGCGGTCGCCGCGCCAGTGCAGCGCGCCAACGCCCTGCAGGCCGCGCAGCGTCTGCGTCGTCATCGGCCCCTTCATCGGGTGGAACTGCGTGATCCCGAGGCTGAACGGGAACGGCTGCGACGGCGCAGCCTGCATCGAGCCACCTGGATCGCCGAGGTCCCACGCGATGCCGTCGGTGTCGCCATCGACGTGGCAGGAAGCGCACGACATGGTGCCGTTGCCCGACAGCTTGGCGTCGTAGAGGAACTTGCGGCCCTCCCGCATCGAAGCGGGCATCGGATCCACCGTCGCGATCGCCTTTTCGAGCAGCACCGTGCGCGACACCGTGTCGACGACACTGAGCGTGTCGCTGAGGTGATTCAGCACGTAGAGCCGGCTCTGCGTCGGGTGCAGCGCGAGCGCGCGCGGGCCGCGCTTCTGCCGCGTGTTGACCGTGGGGCCCGGCGTCACGCCGATCTCGATGCGAGCCAAGACGGCCCCCGAGAGGTCGAGCACGCCGACTCGATCGGTGCCTTGGGCCGCGACGTAGAGCTTGCCGCCCGCCGCGTCGATCGCGACGCCGAACGGTTCGCTGAGCGCCGTCGACAGGGCCGCGGGGTTCGGCAGGGTCCCGTAGCTCAAGCCCAGATTCAGGTCGAACGCGGTCACGGTCGGCACCGCGGCCGTCGTGATCCGCGTGACGCGGCTGTCGATCGCGTGCCCGCGCAGGTTCGGCTCGAACCGCACGAGGTTGCGTGCTTCCGTGTTCGCGACCCACAGCTCACCGCTCGTCGGATGCACGGCGATGCCCGTGTTCGTGGTGCCGACGGCGGTGAAGTAGCGGTTGACGACCAGCGTCGCGGCATTGATCTCGGCGACGTCGTTGTCGGGCAAGGTGTACGGAACCTGTGCCGACCAGGCGGGATCGTCGGCGCGCACGATCACGCCCTGCGACGGCGCCGGCAGCAACGACGGGTTGGTCGGCGGCGGCGGCGCCGGCGACATGTTCTCGGGCAGGACCGTCGACCCGTTGCCCGAGCGCTGGATCACGGCGTAGACGCGGCTGCCATCGGGGCTCACGGCGAGCGAGCGCGGATCCTTGCCGAACAACGCGACGGTGCCGAGCGGCACCCTCGTGACGGCGTCGAATACTTCCACTTCATCGGTAGTCGCCGCGGAGACGAACGCCTTGCCGCTCGCGAAAACCACGTCGCTCGGCTCGTCGACGACACGCAGCGTGTCGATCACGCGCCCGGCGCTGACGCTGACGATGCTCACACTGTCGGACAGCAGGTTCGTCACCCACACTTCGTCGCGCGTGCGCGGGTGCACGGACACGGGGTCCATGCCGACCGGGATCTCGGCGATCAGGAACGGCACCGACGGGTTCGACAGGTCGAACACCGAGAGCCGTCCACCGACCGTGTCGGCGACGAACAAACGCGTGCCGTCGGGCGACAGGCGCAGCGGGTTCACGGGCCCGCTTTCGTAGTTGACGAAGGATTGCGCAGGGAGAGCCAGGGCCAGGACGCAGCCCATGGCAGCCGAACGAGCGAGTAGATGCATGGTGGCTCCGCAGAGAAAGGACCGCCAGAGGCTCGCACGGCCTCACGATGCTGTCAAACCCTGTCGCCGGGCTTCGCGAAATCGACGGTCGCAGCCGGGTAGTCCGATCGCGCCGGTTGTCCGGGATGACGCTGCGCCATCTCCGCGTTTGCCCAGTGCCCGTTGCAGAAGTGGCACGTGAACCGGCGTCGTGTGTTTACCCGGCGGCGCGAAGAACTCGCGAGTATGCGCCGCGTCACTCCTGCATGTCGGGCGGCTGCTCGTCGGTCGGAGTCCCCTCGTCGCCTGCTGGCGGCGTCTGCTGCACGCGGTCGGGCGGGTTCACCTCGACGATGCGACCGTGGAACTTCTCGATCACGCGCTTGGTCGCGGGGCCCGGTTCCTTGGCCTCCTTGGCCGGCGGCGTCGCGTCAGGTGGCGACGCCGGAGCCTCGCCGAGCCGGAAGTCGATTCTCACGGGCGCGCCGGCCGCCTGCTGGATCGACTTGCGGATCTCCTCCTGGATGACCGGTGATGCCAGTCGATCGCGGTGCATCTTGCGGTCGCTGTGCAGCGTCAACACCACGACGCCCTGCGCGCTGGGGCCCTCGAGCCTGCACTGTTCGAGCGTGTCCTTCAGCATCGCCGTGTTGAGCAGCGCGCTCGCGCGGGCCCGCAGGTCGTTCGACGTCGCCGCCGACGGGGCCGACTGCGCGGCCGCCGGCGGGGCCGACGGCGCGGGCGGGCGGGCCACTGCACTCGTGCCACGCACTGGCGCCGCGGACGCTGCGGCCGGCTTGGCGGGCCCCGTTCCGAACACCGGCGGCTGGGCTGTCGCCGCGGGGGCGCTGGCGGAAGCACCTCCGCCGGCGCGCACTTCGGCGAGCAGATCCGCGAGCGCCTGTAGCGAGCCCGCCTGCGCCATGCGCACGAGAGCCACTTCGAACACGACGCCGCGATCCTCGAGCCGGCGCAGTCGTTCGCGACCGAGCAGACCCGCTGCGACCATCGCGTCGAGCTGATGCGGATTCACCGACGCAGCCAGCGTCCCGAGCCGTTCGCGCGTGGCTGCGGGCACGAGATCCGAATCGGGCCCGTCGACCTTCAGCAGCAGCAGCGAGCGCAGCACCTCGACGATCTCGCCGAGCGCCTCGCGTTCGTCGGTGCCCAGCTGCTGTTGTTCGCGCGCAAAATGCAGGCCGGCTCTCGCATCACCCTGCAGCAGTGCTTGCACGACCGCGATGGTCGCGTCGAGGCCGGCGCGCGGATCGAGCGAACGCCAGGCCACGAGATCGAACTTCGATCCGAGGTCGCGCGCGAGCGGCAGCACGCGTTCGAGCGCGGTCTCGGCATCGCGCACGCCGCCGTTCACCGAGGCCGCGATCTCGGCCAGCACTTCGGCGGGGATCGAAACACCTTCGCGTTCCGCGATCATGCGCAGGCGCTTCTGCAGATCGGGCTCGGCGACGCGGCGGAACAAAAGGACCTGGCAGCGCGACCGGATCGTGTCGGGCACCTTGTTGAGCTCGGTGGTCGCGAGCACGAACACGACGTGCGGCGGCGGTTCTTCGAGCGTCTTCAAGAACGCGTTGAACGCGCTCTTCGACATCATGTGCGCTTCGTCGAGGATGAACACGCGGTAGCGCGAACGCATCGTCGCGTAGCCCGCGTGCTCGCGCAGCTCGCGCACGTCCTCGACGCTGTTGTTCGACGCCGCGTCGATCTCGATCACGTCCGGATTGCTGCCGTCGAGGATCGAAGTGCATGAAGCGCACTTGCCGCACGGCTCGGGCGTGGGACCCTTCTCGCAGTTGAGACAGCGCGCGAGGATGCGCGCGGAAGTCGTCTTGCCGACGCCGCGGCTGCCCGAGAACAGGAACGCGTGCGGCACGGTCTTCTGCTGCAACGCCCGGCGCAGCGACAGCAGCACCTCGTCCTGCCCGACGACCTCGTCGAAGGTCACGGGCCGGAACCGCCGTGCCACGACCTGGTACGGTGTGTCGGGTTGTTGTTTGCCGCGCGAGGCCGCCATGCGAGGCAGCATGCCGCATGGGCCTGGGTGACGGAAGGGTCCGGACAGTCACTTCAGGCAAGTGCACCGGCGGTGCGCCCACGGACTGAGAGTCGAGTGCCTCGCACAACGGACTGTAGTGGGCACTCAAGACCGAGCATCCCCAGGTGCGCCTCCGTGCAATCCGTCAGGACAGCGTCGTCCGCAAGGTCTTTGCCTTGAGGATGCGGCGCGCCCAGCGGTCGAGGTCCGCCGCCGTCGCCGCTGCCAGCCTGGACAACACGGCTTGGGGCAGCGGTCCAAAGCGCTCTTCGAGTTGGACCTTCAGCAAGTCGATGCGTCCTTCGCGCTTGCCCTTCCGGCGCATTCTCTCGGCCGTCGTAATGTAGTGCATGTAGTTCGCCTCGGTGGTTCGGTCGATCCTCTTGTACGCAGCGCGCAGGCGTAGCGGGTCGTCGCGGCTCACGGCAGCGACGTAGGATACCAGCCGGCGCACGATCGGCTCGCCGCCTGGCATCGCCAGCAGTTCGCGATAGTAACCCGTCCACCGCCGCAGCAGAGCCACGGTGTCTTCGTGGCCACGCACCTCCTGGAGGTGCAGCAACGGCAGCAAGGATGGCAGCGGCAGGCGGGTGCGAGCCAACCGGCGAACGCCGCGCTGGTTCAGGTCCACGATCTCGAACGAGAATTCGGGAAGGGCCCCGCACCATGACCGGAGGGAGGGTGGCAGCGCAACCAACTTGCTCAGCTGCTGCGGGCCACGCCACCTGCGCTGGCCGTGGAACAGGACGAGTGGCAGTACCGCGGGCAGAGACCTCGCGTACGGACGTTCGGCGAGCCAGCGCTCCCAGATGCGCACGACGTAGCGCGCGACCTGAAACACAGTGAGCCGGTACGGCCCCGACTTGTGTTCGAGCAGTAGGTAGACCTGCGTCCGAGTTCCCGACACGCGAGCCGTGAAGAGGAGGTCGGCCTTCTGATGGCGCAGTGTCTCGTCGACGAAGATGCACTCGACGGCTCGCAGCGACGACCAGTCGATCCGACGCTCGAGCCGCCAAGGTACGAGATGGCGCAGCAGTTCCGCCGCCCGAGGTGGAGCGCCGAAGATGCCCCGAAACAACGCGTCGTGAGGACTCGGAGACTGGCGCCGCTTCGGAAGAGAGCGCTTGTGCATGCCGCTCTGTGCCGCGTGGATCGCCTGCGGTTGCAGGAATCCTGCAATCTCGCAGCTGCGCCGAGGCGTGACAACGACTCGCCTCGTCAGAACTTCACCGGCCCGTTGCGGCGCGTGCGCTCGACGGCTAGAAAGGTCCTCCCCATTCACCGCCCAGGCGCCCGCACACATTCCCGGGCGAGCAAGCGGATGCGTGGAGAGGTGACCGAGAGGCTTAAGGAGCTCGCTTGGAAAGCGAGTGCAGCCCAAAAGGTTGCCGGGGGTTCGAATCCCCCCCTCTCCGCCAGTTTTCGCACGGCTCGCGAAGGTGGGGTCCGCCGGGTCCCGAGCAAGGGGGCGGCGTGAACCTGGTCAGGTCCGGAAGGAAGCAGCCATAAGCGTGCGGCTTCTTGTGCCCGGGGTGCCTGGTGGGTCTCACCTTCGCGGGCCGTGCTGTTCTCTTCGGCGAACGAGTGCAGACCCTTGCTCAGCCAGTTCGACCCGATTGCGAGCATCATCGCACTCACCAGCATCAACGAGCACGCAGCGCGTTGTGATCACGAGCCCAGGACCGGCGAGCGCTGACTCAGGCCGACCTGCTGACGAAGGCTCGCGCCGCCGCTCGCGGCACGGCGATCGGAACGAACAGGGAAGCCGGATACAGGTAGTCCTCGCCGGACTCATCGACCACGGCCGCATGGGTCGACAGGATCAGAATCTCGAGAGTCTCCAGCTATCTTGGCCTTGGCCCAGTGCATTTCTGCACGCTCAGACTTGCTGGAACTACCGGGGACTCCGCGGCAGCTCCGCGATAGTTGCGGCACCACGTTCCCGCAGCGCCGTCGTCTTCAGCGGCACGAACCGCCTCGAGAGATCCCGCCGCAGCAGCGACGTGACCTCGTAGACCGAGCCATGCGGTCCCACGCGTTCTTCGGCTCTCACGACCTGAGAACCCTGCGCGCCGAGCAGCACGACCTCGTCGCCGCACGCTGCGTCCGTCACGTCGGTCACGTCGACGACCGTCTGGTTCATGCTGATCTGACCGACGATCCGAACCCGCCGGCCGCGCACCAAGACCTCGGCGCCGTTCCAGACCTCGCGCACGAGCCCGTCCGCGTAGCCGAGCGGCACGAGCGCCAGGCGCGAGGGCCGCTCGCAGACGAACGTGCTGCCGTAGCCGACGCCTTCCCCGGGCGCAGCCGAACGCAGCGCCGCGAGCCTTGCCTTGAGCGCGAGCGCGGGCCGCAACCGCACGGGCCCCCGGCCTCCGAGCGGGTCGAAACCGTAGAGCCCGCCGCCGATGCGAACCGCATCGAGGTGCGCCGGCGGCAGCACCAACGCCCCGAGCGTGTTGCACACGTGCCGGTTCACGCCGCGCAGCTCGCGCACCGAGTCGACGGCAGCCGTGAACACGCCGAGCTGCCGTTCCATCGACTCCTTCGCGCCAGGCCCGGTCGCCGCGAAGTGCGTGAAGACGCCCGCGATCGAGAGCCGCCCGCGCCGCCGCACGGCGGCGACGAACTCGGAGATCTGCGCCGCCGGGACGCCGTGCCGCGCCATGCCCGTGTCGACCTCGATGTGCACGGGCGGGAAGCGCCGGCAGCTAGCACCCATCGCGTGCGCGAGCTCGATCGTGCCGAGGCTCGGCACGAGGCCGTGCTGCACGACGGCCGCCGCCTGCGAGGGCAGCACCGGACCCGCGATCAGGATCGGCGCTTGGATGCCGGCGTCACGCAGCTGCGCGCCCTCGGCCACGCTCGCGACGGCCAGCTGGTCGGCCCCGCTGTCGAGCACGGTGCGCGCGATGCCGACCATGCCGTGGCCGTACGCGTTCGCTTTCACGACCGCGACGAGCTGGCAGCCGCTGCGCAGCATCCCGCGGAATTGGCGCACGTTGTGAGCGACGGCCTCGAGGTCGACCTCGATCCACGCGGGCGCGCCCGGCGCGCCGCCTGCTTCGATCGGTATCCGCAACATGCCTGACCGCCGTGAACAGAGTAGCAGCCCTTTTCGCCCGCGGCACTCGCAACTCCGGACTTCCTCGCGTGCTGTCCGTGGCACCCGAGAACCAAAGCATTAGTCTCGTGCCTTCCCTGACCACCATGAACCACCACCCACCGCTGCAGCTCGTCCTCCTGGCTCTCGCCCTCTTCGCAGCACGCGCCATGCCCCAGAATCCCGCCGCCGCCAGTGCCAAGGTCGACCCCCATGAGTGGCTCGAAGACGTCTCGGGTGAACGCGCGCTGGCGTGGGTCCGCGAGCGCAACGCCGAGAGCGAGAAGGTGCTCGCGCAGACGGATCTGTTCAAGAAGACGAACGAACGCCTCCTGTCGATCCTCGACTCGACGGCGCGCATCCCCTACGTCGGCAAACACGGCGACTGGTTCTACAACTTCTGGCAGGACGCGCAGAACCCGAAGGGCCTGTGGCGGCGCACGACGCTCGACGAATACCGCAAGACTGAGCCCAAGTGGGACGTCGTGCTCGACCTCGACGCACTGAGCAAGCAGGAGAAGGAAGACTGGGTGTGGCACGGCGCCTCGTTCCTGCGTCCCGGGCACGAGCGCTGTCTGGTTTCGCTGTCGCGCGGCGGCGCCGATGCGAGCGTCACGCGCGAGTTCGACGTCGTGCAGCGGCAGTTCGTCAAGGACGGCTTCTACCTGCCCGAGGCCAAGGGCGGCGCGTCGTGGCGCGACATCGATTCCGTCTTCGTCGCGACCGACTTCGGGACCGGTTCACTGACGTCGTCCGGCTACCCGCGCATCGCCAAGTTGTGGCACCGCGGCACGCCGCTGTCGTCGGCCGAGGTGATCGCCGAGGCCAAGGTCGAGGACGTGGGCATCAACGCGGCGCGCGATCAGACCAAGGGCTTCGAGCGCGACTACGTGCACCGCAGCATCACGTTCTACACGAACGAGGTCTTCATGCTGAGGGACGGCAAGTACGTGAAGCTCGAGAAGCCCGACAGCGCCAATGCGAGCTCACATCGCGAGTGGCTGCTGCTCGAGCTGCGCGACGACTGGAAGGTCGGCGACGTGACATACCCCGCGGGTGCCTTGCTCGTGACGAAGGTCGACGACTTCTTCGCGGGGAAGCGTGCCTTCGAAGTGCTGTTCGCGCCGACCGAGCGTTCGTCGCTCGCGGGCTTCTCGCCGACGCGGAACCACATCCTGCTCAACGTGCTCGACAACGTGCGCAACCGCATCACGGTGCTCACGCACGCAGACGGCGCGTGGCAGCGCGAGCCGCTGCCGGGCCTGCCGGAGTTCGGCAGCATCGGTGCGGGCGCCATCGACGACGAAGAAGGCGACGACTACTTCCTCACGATCACGGACTACCTGACGCCGACGAGCCTCTACCTCGGCACGATCGGCAAGGGCAAGGCGCAGCTGCTCAAGAGCCTGCCCGCGTTCTTCGATGCCAAGGGGCTCGAAGTCACGCAGTGTGAGTGCCTCTCGAAGGACGGCACGCGCATTCCCTACTTCCTCGTCGCGAGGAAGGGTTTGAAGCGCGACGGCACGAACCCGACGCTGCTCTACGGCTACGGCGGCTTCGAGGTGTCGATGACGCCCGGCTACAGCGGCGGCGTCGGCGCATCGTGGCTCGAGCCGGGCGGTGTCTTCGCGGTCGCGAACATCCGCGGCGGCGGCGAGTTCGGTCCCAAGTGGCACCAGGCCGCGCTGAAGCAGAACCGCATCAAGTGCTACGAGGACTTCGCCGCGGTGGCGCAGGACCTCGTCGCGCAGAAGATCACCTCGAAGAAGCACCTCGGCATCCAGGGCGGCAGCAACGGCGGCCTGCTGATGGGCAACATGCTGACGATGTACCCCGAGCTGTTCGGCGCGGTCGTCTGCCAGGTGCCGCTGCTCGACATGCTGCGCTATCACAAGCTGCTCGCGGGCGCGTCGTGGATGGGCGAATACGGCGACCCCGACAAACCCGAAGAAGCGAAGTGGCTCGTGCGCTACTCGCCCTACCACAACCTGCACAGCGATACCTTCTATCCGAAGGTCCTGTTCACGACGTCGACGCGCGACGACCGCGTGCACCCGGGTCATGCGCGCAAGATGATGGCGCTCATGATGGAGCAGAAGCACCAAGCACTCTACTACGAGAACATCGTCGGCGGACACGGCGGTGCGACCGACAACAAGCAGGCGGCGTTCATGGCGGCGCTTGCGTACTCGTTCCTGTGGCAGACGCTGAAGTGATGGTGCGGCCGCTGCTCTCGGCGTAGCGATGATATGCTGAGTCCATGGCGGTAACGGTCGACGAGATGGCAGCGCACTGGCGCCGGCTCCGAGCCGAGAGCCAAGTCCGCGCCGACGCACGCTCGCAGCAGATCCGTTCACGACTGCCGGAAGCCAAGCGGCTGCTGACGGAGCGTTACGGCGCCCGGCGCGTGGTCCTATTCGGTTCCTTCGCGCGCCGCGACACCACCGAGCGCAGCGATGTCGATCTCGCCGTCGAGGGGCTCGATCCGGCCGGCTACTTCACGGCGATCGCGGATCTGACCGGTCTGCTCGACACACCCGTGGATCTCGTCGAGATCGAGCGAGCACCGGCAAGTTTGTTGGCCCGACTTGCCCTCGAGGGCATCGATCTGTGAACGGCAGTCTTCAGGTTCTGCGGCTCGAGGTCGCCAACGATGCCAATGCTTTCGGCGACAGGGTCAAGGAGCTGGCGAGTCTCGCACTGACTCCGAACACGAACGATCCAAACCTGCTGGCTCGAACGGCGGTCGCGTTGCATCACGCGTATGGCGCATTCTTGTCCGGGCTCGCACGGATCGCCAAGGTGTTCGGAACCGAGCCCTCGGGCCACAACTGGCACCGATCGCTGCTGGAGACCATGGCGATGGAAGTGCCGGGCATCCGTCCGGCGGTCGTGAGCCGCGAGGCCCTGCCCGCACTTCGCGACCTGCTCGCCTTCCGCCATTTCTTCCGCCACGCCTACACCGTTGCGCTGGATGCCGCGCGCCTCGCCGTCTTGCGTAACCGAGCCATGGAGGTGCGGACGTTGGTGATCGCAGACTTCGAGCGTCTGGACATCTGGCTCGCCGCCCTCGGCACCAAGACGTGACGGTGCAACCGGCGGCCAACACCGCGACGATTGCTTGACAACTCGCGCGGCCACCGGGCTAGGCTCGCCGCATCGTCCCCCCGCCGCGCATCACCCGCTCCGCCCTCGCCCTCCTGGCGCTCGCGTCGGGAGCCGGCCTCGTCGCGATGGTCGGCTGGAGCCTCGTGCAGACGTCGCGGCAGGATCGCAGCCGCGCCGAGCTCGATGCGAGAACGGCCGCGCGCGACCTCGCTCACGCGTTGCGCGCGGCGCTGCGCGCGCCGGCCGTGTTGACGCTGCTGCCGGCGAGCGAGTGCTTCGTCGTGCGCGGGGCCGCCGTGCAGGTCGATCCCGAGGTCGGCTGGCTGCGCGAGCGCGACGCGGTGGGCCAGGACACCGTCGTGGCCGAGAAGTTGCGCCAGGCCCAGGTCGCGGAGTTCGGGCGCGGCGATGCCGCGGCAGCCGCGGCCCACTTCGAGGAACTGCTCGGAACGATGCAGCCGTCACCTTCGCTGCCCGTGGTCGTGGCCGCGGCCTGGCAGGCTCAGCGCGTGGGCGCGACCGATCGCGTGAGCGAGCTTGGCACGCGTCTCGACCAGGCACTCGACGCCTTGCCGGCGGCGGCGACGGCAGACCGGGAGCTCGCACGCGTCGTGTCGGCGACTGCGTTGTTCGCGACGGCCGCGCGTCGCCCGCGCGGGGCCTGGGCCGATCGCCTGCTGCCGGCACTGGATCCCGATCTCGGCCGGCCGACGCTCGACCGCCTTGCCGAACGCGGCGGCGACGTGGATTCGTTGCGCACGGAGCTGCAGCGCACGGCGGCGCGACGCGCGCTGCTCGCTACGGTCGCAGAACGGCTGCGGGTCCCGGGGCAGGCCCCGGGCCCCACTGCCGCGGGTGACCAGGTGCTGCTGTGGTTCCCCGAGGAGGTCGATACCGCGTCGGGCCGCGGCGCACTGACGTCGACGCAACTGCTCGCGACGCTGCGCGGTCTCGGCACGAACCGCCCCGAGGTGCCGGGACTGCCGCCCGTGCCCCAGCGCGGCACGCTCGTGTTCGCGAGACCCGAGGTCGAGGCCGAAGAGGTCGTGCCGCAGCTCGCCTGGGTCACTGCACCACCATTGCCCGAGCCACCATGGTTCGCGCAGCCGGCCGCGGTCATGGCCGCAGGTCTCGCACTGGTCGCCGTGTTCGCCGCGAGCGCTTTCTTCACGGTGCGCGGTCTGCGCCGCGAGGCGCTCGCGATGCGCGCGCGGGCCGAGTTCCTGACGGGTGTCACGCACGAACTGAAGACGCCGGTCGCGGCGATCCGCCTCGTCGCCGACGTGCTCACCGACGACGACGTGCCGCCCGACAAGCAGCGCGAGTACTTCGGGCTGCTCGCCGGCGAGTCGGCACGGCTGTCGATGCTGGTCGAGAACGTGCTCGACCTCGGTCAGATGGAACGCGGCGAACGCGCCTACGACCTGCGGCCCGGGGATCTCGCCGAGGTCGTCCGCGAGGCCGTCCAGCTGTTCACCCCGCTCGGCAAGCGCGCCGGCATGCAGCTCGAGCTTCGCGAGGGTGCTTCGCGGGCCGTGGCCACGCTCGACCGCGGCGCGCTCATGCAGGCCCTGCTCAACGTGCTCGAGAACGCGCGCAAGTACGCAGCCGACGGCAAGCGCCTCGAAGTCAGCACGGCCTCGGGCGACGGCGCGTTCACGATCGCGGTGCGCGACTACGGCGATGGCGTGACCGCGGCCGAGCGCGAGTCGATCTTCACGCGGTTCCAGCGCGGTTCGTCGCACCGCCACGGGTCGATCCCGGGCGTCGGCCTCGGCCTCTACCTCGCGCGCACGATCGTGCTGCGCCACGGCGGCGAACTGCGGTGCGTGCCGCCCGCGCGGGGGCCCGGCGCGCAGTTCGTGTTCACGCTGCCGCTGCGCGAGGAGGGCGTGGCATGACGTTCCAGATCCTGCTCGTCGAGGACGACCGCGCGATCCGGACCGTGCTGCGCGACGCGCTGCAGAACGACGGCCACGACGTGACGACGGCCGCCGACGGCGACGAAGCGCTGGCCGTGCTGCGCGCGCGCACGTTCGACCTGCTCGTGCTCGACGTGCTGCTGCCGGGGCCGAGCGGGCTCGAGATCCTGCAGGTCGTGCGCAAGAAGGACCAGCGGACGCCCGTGCTGCTGCTGACCGCTCGCAGCAGCGAAGGCGACAAGGTGCTCGGGCTCGAACTCGGCGCCGACGACTACGTGACGAAGCCGTTCTCGCTGCGCGAGCTGCGCACGCGGGTCCGCGTGCTGCTGCGGCGCGTCGACCGTTCGCCCGCGCAACCGGCCGGACGCTTCCGGCTCGGCCCGCTCGACGTCGACCTCGACGCCTACGAAGTGCGCCGCGGACGCGCGGTGCAACGGCTGTCGCCGACGGAGACGGCGATGCTGGCGCTCTTGTGGCAGGAGCGCGGCCGCGTCGTCGACCGCGCGCGCTTCCTGCGCGAGGTCTGGGGCGGATCGAGCATCAGCAACCGCACGGTCGACACGCACCTGCTGCACCTGCGGCAGAAGCTCGAAGTGGATCCGAAGGAACCCGTGCACCTCTTGACCGTGCACGGCGTCGGCTACCGGCTCGCAGTCGCGGACGAGGATCGACCTTGACGAGTCCGCGACACGGAATCCACGCACCGGCGACAGACTCTGCTGCTGGTCACAGTCCGATGCTCCCATGAACACACACCTGCGCACGATGGCGGCGGCGGCCCTCTTGGCCGCGCTGGTTCCCGCACAGACGACGGATGCTGCCCGAGCACTCGCGCGCGCCAGGGTGATCGAAGAACAGGAGGGCGACCTGAAGGAAGCCGAGTCCGCGTACCGCACGTTGCTCGGCGACGCGGCGGCAAGTGCCGTACACGGCGAGGCAGCCCTGCGGCTCGGCGCGATGTTGTGGCGGCTCGACAAGAAGGACGACGGCAAGCCGTTCCTCGAACGCGCGGTCGCGGCCGGTGGCGACGTGGCTGCCCAGGCGACGGCGGTGCTGCAGGGGCAGAGCGAAGCAGGCAAGCAGGCGCAGGAACGGCGCGAGAAGGCGCGGGCCTTGGTCAATCGCATCGACGACCTGAGCTGGAAGCCACGCGACGCCAACGGCCAACTCGACGAAGGAACAACACTGGCTCTTCGCGATCTCAAGTGGCTCGGGGAGGATGCGGCAAGCGCACTGGTCGAACGACTCGACCCGTTTCACACCCTCGAGGAGGGTGGGCTCAGCACGGGCGTGGGCCAGCCGGTTCCGAACCTCAGCCTGCTCGTCGGCACGCTCTGGGAGGTCGGCACAGCGCCAGCACTGCAGTTCTTGACCCGAGCTGCCGACGACAAGAACGTCGCCTGGCGCCGGTTCATCACGAAGCACGCGGGCCTCGTCGCGCCGGACCTGATGCCAGCCCTCGTGCGCTTCCTGCGCGACGCCGACCCGACCGGCGAGGTGCCGCGCAACCTCAACCGGGTTCTCTGGAGCGTGCCGGTGCCCACTCTCGTCGAGCTCGTCGGCGACGACCACCCCGGGGCGCGCGCTGCGGGACTCGCCGGGTTGGCCGAGGTCTGGCACAACCTGCCCGTGCCCGAGCAAGCGAGGATCGTCGAAGTCCTCGATGTCGCAGTGCGCCGGGCGTTGCGCGACAGCGAGCCACGGGCGGCCCACGCGGCATGGCAACTGGTGTCGCGCTTCGCGATGTGTGGCCCACGCGCGGCACGGCGGCTCGTGCTGGGTGAAGTCGCGCGCTATCCCGACGGGATCGAAGCCTTCGGCGCGGACTTGGAACACCTGTCCTGGCCACTCGACGACGCCGAGATTGACCTGTTGCTCGCTGCCTGCCGCGCGCTCAAAAGTCCGTCCACGCAGCAGCAGACTACTTCGAGCTACGCTCGGATCGCACTGCAGATGGTGTTCAGCCGGCACCTACCGGAGTGGTCCGCACGCAGCGTCGATTCCGTACTCGAACTGCTCGAGCTCGGCTACGGCGGCGACAATAGCGCGGAACCGAACTGCGTGAGGCACCTCTTCGCGTCGATGAATGCAACACAACTCGAGCGGTTCGTGCGCGTGATGCCCAAACTCGCGCGGACCGACCTGACGTTCGGTTCCCTCTCCAAGGCCGATCTGACTCCCGCGGTGTTCCCCGCACTGCGCGAGGTGATCGATTCGGACTTGCGTGGATCACCACGCAACTGGCCCGGCGATTCCCTGAGCCGACTGTTGTGGAACGTCGGCCGCACGGGCGCCCCCGAAGCCGCCACCTGGCTCACGGAATTCGTCGACCGCGTGCCCGGCAGCAGCACCCACGTCGCGCGCGCCCTGCTCGAACTCGGCCGCACGGTTGACGCAGAAACTGTTCGCGTTGGCCTGCGCAAGCTGCTCGTTGCACCCGATGCGGCCGACGTCCGCAGCGAGCTGTTCGCGGAGCTCGCACGGCTCGGCGACGAACCGTCGATCGCGCTGTTCCCGCGCGCCTACGCACTCGGTCTCGGCGGCTACAACGCTCCGGCTGCAAGGAGACGCGGCCTGTTCTCGCAAGATCTTGCGAACGAGCAACCGCTTGGGGCCTCTGGCATCGGCTTCCTCGGGCTGACGCCCGCACCCACGAACCAACAGCGCGTCGCCTGGCATGGCTATTCCGATGCCCAGCTCGTGCAGGCGTGGAGCGCCCTGTTGTCGTGCGAGGCACGCGACAAGGTGTGGAGCGAGATCCAGAGGATGTCGGAACGCATCCCCGTTCCGGTCATGCCGCTCCTGGCTTCCGAGTTGCCGGCCCTCTGGGCCAAGCTACCTGCCGAACAACGCTCGAGCACCATCAACACCGTGCTCCACACGTTCGGCAGCGTGACGGTCGACCAGGTGGCTGCAGGTTCGAGCATGCGAAGTGCAATCGAGAGCCTGCTGCGTGCGAACGATTTCGATCTCGCAGCTGGCACGCTCATCAAGTTGCCCAACAAGGTCGCACCTGAGTTCGCCGACGACGCGCTTGCTCTGTTGCGCCGCGCGACGTCCCCGGGCTACTTCGCGCCTTTCTTGAAGCGCGCGGGCATCGACCTGCGGACCGAGGACTGGCAACTCGCGCTGCGGGACAAGAACCCATCCAACCGCATGGGCACGCTGTACGCGCTGCCTGCCCCACTCGATCCCAAGCTGCAGCAGGACGTCGAAGCGCTGCTGCGCGACGATCCGACGGAGGAAGTGCGAACCAGCGCAGCCAACACGCTGGCGAGGGTGCTCGCCATGGACGCAGTTACGCCTCTGCTCGAGGCGCTGCGCGATCCGAGCGCGACCGTGCGCAAGGCCGCCACCGAAGCCCTCGAGCGGTTCCGGTTCCAGCAAGAGCAGCAGGCGTTCTGGGCCAATGCGAAGGCCGGCATCGACACGAGCCCCTCGAGTGCGGCTGCGAAGCTGCTGGCGCAGGCGAAACCCGGCGAAGCGAAGGACCAGCGCCTGCTCGCGATCCGTTCGCTGGGAGCGCTCGGCGCCCCCGAGTCCCTGCCGTACCTGATCGAGTGGACCAAGGACGCCGATGCCGAGATCGCCGCCGCATCGCGCGCCGCAGTCGCGAAGATCCACGAGACGGCCGGCGCGAAGAAGTAGCGCGCACACGATCGCAGCGTGCGCGGCGGAACGCTACCGTTCGCGCCATGGAACCGGCGCTGGTCTTCCTCCTGGTGGGCGGCTTCATCGCGCTGATCGGCTTCCTTGCCTACCTGAGCTGGAAGGCCGAGCAGAGGCGGAAGCAGGAACTCGCCGCGTTCGCGCAGGAACTGGGCCTGCGCTTCGACCCCGAGAAGGACAGCGATCACGACGACGAATACGCGCAGTTCGAGATCTTCCGGCGCGGCCACTCGCGCGTCGCGATGAACACGCTGAGCGGAGCGCTCGATCTGTTCGACCAGCGTTGCCACGTGCGCTGCGGCGACTTCAGCTACAAGGTGACGACGAGCAACGGCAAGACCACGACGACGACGACCTACCGCTTCAGCTACCTGATCGTGCATCCGCCGTGGGACACGCCACCGCTGCTGATCCGGCCCGAAGGCCTGTTCGACAAGATCAAGGGCGCGTTCGGCTTCGACGACATCGACTTCGAGTCGATCGAGTTCAGCAAGAAGTTCTACGTGAAGTCGAACGACAAACGCTTCGCCTACGACGTGCTGCACCCGCGCATGATGGAGTTCCTGCTCGCACAGAATCCGCCGATGCTCGACATCGAGGACGGCGCGCTCTGCCTCAGCGACGGCCATCGCCGCTGGGACCCGCAGGGCTTCCGCGCCAAGATCACCTTCCTGCGGCAGTTCTGCGAACTGTGGCCGCGCCACCTCGTGAAGGACTTGCAAGCCTGATGGACACACCCGCCGTCCTCATCGTCGCCGGAATCGTGGTGCTCGTGCCACTGATCTGGTGGATCACCATCTTCAACCGCTTCGTGCGCCTCAAGCACGGCGTCAAGGAGAGCTGGGCCGACATCGACGTCGAGCTCAAGCGCCGCTACGAACTCATTCCCAATCTCGTCGAGACCGTGAAGGGCTACGCGAAGCACGAGCGCGAGGTGCTCGACCGCGTCGTCGCGCTGCGCAACCAGGCCGCGGCGAACCACGGCTCGGCGGAGAGCCAGGCCAGGGACGAGAACGCGCTGCTGACCGGCGTAAAGTCCCTGTTCGCGGTCGTCGAGAACTACCCGCAGCTGAAAGCCGACGCGAACTTCCGCGCACTGCAGCAGGAGCTCGCCGTCACCGAGGACCGCATCGCTGCGGCGCGGCGCTTCTTCAACGGCAACGTGCGCGAGATGCGCAATCTGCGCGAGTCGTTCCCGACCAGCGTCGTCGGCGGCGCGATGGGCATCGAGCTGCCGACGTTCTTCGAGCTCGACGATGCCAACGAGCGCGTGGTCCCGCGCGTGGACCTCGGGACCGCGCGGTAGCGCGCACGGCCCGGACGGCGCGCCGTCGACTATTGCTTCGAGCCGAGAGCGACGCTGTCGCCGCTGCGCACGTCAAAGCGACGGAACTCGACCTTGCCGTCCTTGCCGCGCCAGGCCAGCGCGTACTTGCCCGCCGGCAACCTCAGTTCGCTGTCGGGCTGCAACGGCATCCCTTCGAGGCGGACGTCGACGTCGCTGCGCACTTCGTAGAGCTCGATCTGCTGCTGCTCTCCCTGCGCCAGCGCTTCGAGCTCGAGCGCGAGCTTCGCCGTGGCGGCAGCGGGCAGGTTCGCGCGGCCGAGGTTGCAGTCCCCCTTGCCATCGAGCCAGTGGCGGCCGAGGTCGAGCCAGCCCGAGCCCGGCGCAAACACTTCGACCTGATACCAGCCGGCGGGCAGGTTCTCGAGACGCCACGGCTTGCCCGCCTTCGGCCGCTGCATGCGCGCGCCGATGCCGGTGTCGAGATTCCACACGCGCCCTGCCACAGCTTCGGCGTCGGTGCCCTCGGGCACGCCGAGGTCGAACTGCAGCGCGCTCACGGCGCCGTCGAACTTCAGCAGCAGATCGGTGGTGTCGGACAGCACCTTCGCCTCGACGCTGACCGGCAGCGGAAACTTGCCGGTCGGCTCCCACAGGAGCACCGTGCCTTCGGTGCCCGGCAGGTTGGCGAGCACGAAGCTGCCATCCGCGGCGGTCTCCGTCGAGTCGCACCAGGCGCCGTCGGTCGCGCGCCACACGACCGGCGCCCCCGCGAGCGGCTTGCCCGCCGCATCGCACGCGTGGCCCCGCACGCACGATTCGCGTCGCAAGTGCAGTGTGGCCGGTGTCGTGCCCGTCGTCGTGACCACGGGCAGGCTCGCGAGTCCAACCGCGGTGCCGCCGGCCCGCACCATGAAGTCTCCTGGCAACAGCTTCTCGAACACGAACTGCCCCGCGTCGTCGGTCTTCGTGCGCTGCAGCGGCTGCGGGCTCGACGTGAGCAGCGCCACTGGCGCGCCCGCGACGGGTTTGCCGTCTTCGCCGAACACGGTGCCCGCGATGCGCGCCAGAGGTGATGCCGGCGCCTCGGCGGCTCGCTCACCCATCTGGAGCTTGACGTTCTCGAGCAACACCCGCGTGGCAAACGTCCGTGTCTGGACTTCCTGCGTCTCCTTCACCACGCCCGCGGCAGCGTTGTCGCCGAACACCGCGTGTGGATGCAGACCGCCCTGCCACGTGCCACCGCGGGCCGGGTTCGAGTTCATGGCCTTGCTGGACGCCACATACTCTTCGAGCGCCAGGCGGGCTGTTCCCGGCTCGCGGCTCGAGATCTGGCGGCCTGCGATCTTGAGCGTCACCTCGCTGCTGCGGTTCGCGTAGCGGTTCTTCGGCCGCGTCTGGGCGAGTGCGACCGCAGTCTTGCGGCCGTGTTCGAGCGTGACACGGCGCAGCATGCCGCGTTCATCGGCGAACAACACTGCGCCGGTCGGCACGCGCGAGCGCCAGCTCAGCGTGACGCGGCCGTCGGGGCCGGTCGGCGTCTTGGCGTCGTTCAGCGTGCAGCCGGGCGGCGCGAGCCGCAGCGTGTGACCCTCGACCGGCAGGCCGGTCTCGTCGACGACGAGCACGTCGAGCTCGAGCAGGTAGGGATGGTCGAGCCACGACAACGACGTTTCGTTCGCGTTGGCCGCCGCTTCGCGCACGGTCGGTTCCGCCTCGTCGCCCGCAGCGGTCGTGGCAGGCGTCGCCGCGGGTGCATCGCCCTGCCGGGCCAATTCGGTCGGCAGCGGCGGCGGATCCTGGACGAGCGTGTAGGCGAACAAACCGCCGGCACACAACAGGCCGGCGGCGATCAGGGTCTTCGTGGTGGTTCCCAAGAGCCAGGCTCCCGTCGTTGCAGTGAGGCCCGCCGCGGCCGCGGTCGACAGCGGCAGGCCGAAGGTGAACAAGAGCGCCATGCGCCACTGCTCGCGGTCGCCGCACTGGCGATCGAGCCGCGCGCGCAACAGCACGAGGCCGCGCTGCAGGCGGCTCTTCACGGTCGCGAGGTTCGCGCCGGTGCGCTTGCAGATCGCGCGCGGCGGCAGGTCCTCGAAGTAGCGCAGGAAGATCGCGGTCTGGTATGGCTCGTCGAGCGCGAGCACCGCGTTGGTCACCGCTTTGAGGGTCTCGCGGCGGCCCAGCGTGTCGGGCGGCGTCGCGGCCGGTTCGGGACGTGGCAGTTGCGAGTGGCGACCTTCGAGACGCCGTTCGCTGCGGCGCCACTGGTGCGCGAAGTTCACGAGCGTGCGATACAACCAGCCGCCGATCGGCCCTTCGTGCCGCGGCGGGCGGCTCATGGCCCGGTGCAGCGTCTCCTGCATCACGTCGGCGGCGGCGTGCGGATCGCGCAGCAGATCGCGCGCGATGCTGCGCAACGCGGTCGCGTGCTGGCACAGTTCGAGGTCGAGTTCGCGCGGGTCGGGCATCTGGAGTGGGGAGGAAGGCCTGCGATGGTATCCATACCGCGGCCCGCGGATCGGATGCGACGGAGTGCCAGTTCCCGCGGCGCCGTCCTCATCGGCCGAATGCGAGCGCCAAGGGGCGCATGGGGCGCAGCGTCACATCGGCCTCCTGCACCCTGATCGAAAAGCGCCGTTCGAGGAACTCGACCAGTTCCAAGGGACGAGCTGCACGAGCACCCTTCTCCCGCGGCGGCCTGCCAGCGTCAAGGCCGCCTGGAAGCCCGCGCGTCCGGGCGCTAGCCTCTATCGAGAATGTATCTCAACTACTTGGCGGCCGTCGCCGCATGCATGTTCGCGGCTCCGGCGACCGCGCAGGTCCTGCCGCTCCTCCCCTACGCCCGCACCTACGACCTCGTCGTCGTCGACAGCACGTTCGACGGCGTGTGGCGGCTCTCCGACTTCAACCAGGACGGGGACTACAACGACCCCGGTGAGGTCATCACGTTCTACTCGGACACGACGCCGGGCGGCATCGCGCTCGGCAATCCCGCGTGCATCGTCGCGGGCCCCGACGGCACCGTCTACGTCGCCGACTCGACCGAGGACATCGTGCTTTCGCTGCGCGACGCGAACGGCGACGGCGATGCCAACGACCCCGGTGAGTACCACGTCTTCTTCCACTCGGCGACGAGCGCGAGCGGCATCGCGATGGCAGCGGCGCAGGGCATCACGATCGACGCGTTCGGGCGCCTGTTCCTCGCCGTCGCGAACGCCGGCACCGTGGGGCAGGACATGATCCTCAGGCTCGAGGACCTCGACGCCGACGGCGACGCCGACGACCTCGGCGAAGCGAGCGTCTACTGCCTGATCCCGACCGGGGGCGGCGTCGTCGGCAACTCGATCCCGACCAAGGTCGTCGCCGCCGCCGACGGCAACCTCTACTACACCGACGTCGCGTCGACCGCGGCGACCACGAAGGGCGTCTACCGGCTCGCCGACCTCAACACCGACGGCGACTGCAACGACCCCGGCGAGGTGACCCTGTTCTGGACGCCGCCGTTCACCGCGTCGCCGTTCTACTGGAGCCTCGCAGTCGACTGGACCCTGAACTTCTACGTCACCGACCACAGCACCAACCGCACCGTGTGGCGCGGGCGCGACGTAGACAGCAGCGGCTCGATCTCGGCCACCGAGTCGACGGTCTTCTTCACCGACACCACCGCGACCTGGTGGGACGTCGTGCTGCGCGACGACGGCGCCGTGCTGCTCGTCAACGCGGCCACGCCCGACCGCGTGACCGCGTGCATCGACCTCGACCAGGACGGCGACGCGCTCGACGCCGGCGAGTCGTCGCTCGCGTATGCGAGCGGCGTCGCTGCCACCGCGATCAGCGTGCGCGGCGCGGCGTTGCTGCGAGCGCCGCTGTTCGACGCGATCCAGCCCGTCGGGATCGGCCAGACCGCGAACCTCGTGCTGCACGCGGTGAAGCCGATCGACCTCTGCGTGTCGATCTTCTCGTCCGGGTTCGGCCCCGTGCTGCCGTTGCCGCCGTGGGGCAACGTCGAGATCGACGCCGGTTCGTTCGTGATCTACGGCGTCGGCATCGCCGACGCGACCGCGACGTTCGCGCACACGCTCGCGATCCCGGCGACGCCGTCGGTGATCGGCTCCTATGCGTTCCAGGGGTGGTGCGGCGACGCGTACCGGATGTTCCTGAGCAACGCGGTGTCGCTCACCGTCCAGTAACCGCCAGCCGGCGCGACGTCGCGAGCCGACGCTCCGGCGTCAGCGGCCGGCGCGGGCCAGGGTGATGCGGCGCACGGTGACGGTGCCGCGTTCGCCCGACATGGGATCGAGGCGCACCTTCATCACCAGCCGGTCGCCGGCCAGCACGGGCCCGGGCGCCCGGAACACGTGCGTCCGGCTCGCGCCATCGCCGGGCAGCGACTGCACGTCGCTGCCGCGTTCGCTGAAGTGGCGCTCGCCTTCGAGCCACCAGAACACCTGCGCGCGCACGGGTCCGCCCGCAGCGGAGGTGAGGGTGCAGTCGACGCGCACCTCGGCCGCGTCCTGCGTCGCGTTGCCGAGCCAGGGTGATTCCAGCTGCGGATCGTCGCCGGTCACCGTCCAGACACCGCCTTCGCCGGCGAGGTGCGCGTTGGCCTGCCAGCGGTCCGCCTGCGCGGGGAAGTCCCAACTCGCAGGTGGCAGAAACGGCAGGTGCAGCTTGTCGGCCAGCGCCAGAAGGTCGCGCGCCTGCGTCGGGTACGCGGGGCCGCCGCGGGCGCCGAGGCGTTGCTCCAACTCACGCGCGAACTCGGGCAGGTCGCGCAGGAACGAGACCACGCCGTTCTCGCGCTGGTAACGCTCGCCGCAGCGATCGCAGCAGAAGCCGCCGTCCACCGGCAGCGCGCGCGCGCGGCAGCGGACGCACTGCATGGCGCACCAGCAGGGCCACGGCACCTCGGGGCTCTGCTCCGGCACGAGGTGCACGGGCATGGCCCGCTCGAGCAGGTGGTCGGCGATCACCGCGTCGGTCACGGCGTGGGGCTGCGGCGGTTGCCGCTTGTGCACCGTGGCGAAGATGCCTTCGGACCGCGCGCCCCATCGGCGCGGGGAAGGCAGGTCGAGCAGGAAGGTGCGCAGGGCAGCCACGTCGATGCGCCGGTCGTCGCCGAACCGGCCCGGGTCGGGCAGCACCTGCTGCTGGTGCACGACTTCGTACGGGGCGAACAGGGCTTGCAGGTCGGCGTCGGCGAGGATGCTGCGGTCGGTGTGCGGCTCGCTGCCACGCGCGGCCAGTTCGCGGTCGCGGTGACGGGCCGACTTCTGCCATTCCTGGCTCGAGAACACCAGCGTCTGCGCGGCCACACGCTGCAGTTCCAGGATGGCGGGCACCGGCGCCTCCAGGTGTTCGATCACCTCGGCGCACAGGACCACCTCGAAGCTGCCGTCGGCGAACGGCAGGCAGCCCGCGTCGACCGCGCAGCCGGGCACGGCGAACAGCTCGGCGGCGCGGCGGCAGGCCTCGGGCGACAGGTCCACCGAGACGCCCTGCATGCCGAACAGCTCGCGGCAGAGCTGCACGACGTAGCCCTCCGAGCCGCCGACGTCGAGCAGAGTGCGGCCGCCGGAGCTCCGCAGCAGACGCAGCAGCTGGAACAGGCGCACGACGCGCCGCGCATGGGACGGTTCCGACTGCAACGCACCGATGCCATAGATCGGCTCGTGCGCGAAGTAGGTGCCCTGGGGCTGTCCGTGCGGATCGCGGTAGCGCAGGTCCAGGTAGGCCTTGGTCAGCCGGGTGTAGGGGCGCATGCGGAGAGCGCGGATCCTGGCACGGATCGCGGGCGCGCGGAACGTTTCACCGGCCCTTCCGGCTGACGCAAGGATGATGCTGTAGCGCCCCGCGCCGGTTCGTCAGAAGCTGCCGATCAGCGCCGTCACGCGGTTGGTGCTCGTCAGCGCGGTGATCGCGCCGAGCGAACCGAGCTCGACTGGCACCACCTGCTGATGGAACACCTGCCCGATCAGGCCCGCTGCGGCCGGGATCGCGAGCGCAGTCGCGACGGTGCCGCCGGCCGGCAGTGCCATTCCGATGGCGTCCGGCGCCGCGAGCAGGAAACAACCGGCGCCACCCTGCGGCAGGATCGCCGACAGCGGTATCGCTGCCGCGCCGTAGCCAGTGAGCACGAGTGCAACACCGTTCGCCGGCATCCCGGTCGCCGCGGCAGAGAACGTCGAGCCGACCCACGGCAGCGACTTCGCGGTGAGCACGTTCGGTCCACCGGAGCCGGTGCAGCCCGACCCGAACGAGATCACGTTCGCGGGGCAGTTCGTCGCGAGCCGCGCGAAGTACGGCCCGACCGCGCTGCCCGCCTTGGTGAATTCGCCGCCAACGACCAGCTCGGTTCCGGACATCTTCAGCGTGGCGACTGGGCCACCCGACAGCTCCGGCATCGGTACCCAGCTGGTGCCGTTCCAGCGGCCGATGCTCCCCCACTGGTGGGCGTAGTAGAGAGGATCTGCGACCGGTGCCGTCACGAAGGAGCCGCCCACGACGAGATCGCCGCCGGGCAGGACTTCGAGCGCGTCGACACTTGACCCGTAGGGCAGCGCGCCCAGCGGCTGCCACGCCACGCCGTCAAAGCGCGCGAGCGCATACATCGGGGAGAAGGCCAAGGACGTGAACTCCCCGCCCGCTACGAGGTCGCCGTTCGGCATCCTGACGAGGGCGTGCACGCGCGAGTTGAACGCGTGGCCGACATTCGTCCACGTCGCGCCGTCGAAGCGCTTGACCCAGTGGGGGTAACCGCCGACGGCCAAGAGATCACCGTTGGGTAGGACGAGCAGCGCGTTCACGTCGTACACGCCTCCCATCGTCGACCACGTCGAGCCGTTCCACCGCCATAGAGGCATCGCCTGAATGGTGTTGGTGCTCCCGCCGGCAACAAGGTCCCCGTTCGGAAGCACGGCCAGCGCGTAGACGCGGCCGACAAGGGCCCCGTAAGACACGACCGGGGTTCCCATCGGATGCCACGTCGTTCCATCCCACCGCGCGACGTTGAAACTGCCGAAGATGCCACCGGCGACGAGGTCGCCGTTCGGCAACACCGCGAGCGCCAAGACCCGGCCTGGGAGACCGTTACCCAACGGCGTCCAGCTCACACCATCGTGACGGGCCACGCATCCGGGGATCGCGCCGATCGACGCGAAGCTGCCGCCGACGACGAGATCGCCGTTTGGCATCGTGACACTGGCCAGCACGCTGCCGGAGAAACCAAGGCCCAGCCCTGACCACGTCGTGCCGTCCCAGCGCGCGATATTGCGCGCGCCGACCGTCCCGGCGGCCTCGAACTGGCCGCCGGCAAACAGCTCACCATTCGGCTGCACGGCGAGTGCGTTCACGGAACCACCGATCCCGGCGCCGAGGCCGGACCACGCGGTGCCGTTCCACCGAGCGATGCCGCCGTACATTGCGGCACCGGCGAGCAGATCGCCGTTGGGGAGCAGCGCGAGCGACCGCACCCCCACGAAGTAAAGCGGCCACTGCCCGACGGAGGACCAGGTCACGCCATCCCACCGCGCCACCTGTGCCCAGCCTATGCTAGCGATAGAGAACTCGCCACCTGCGAACAGGTCCCCGTTCGGCGCGACGACCAGCGCATAGACGTCAAGGTCGACTATGCCGCCGAGCGCCGACCACCGGATGCCGTCCCAGCGGGCCAGGCATCCGCAGGGCACCGGCCCGCCGAGCCAGAACTTCCCACCCGCGACGAGGTCGCCGTTGGGCAACACGGCGAGCGCACGCACTCCGTTCTGCCACCAACTCGTCGGGATGCCCGGGCCGATGCTCGACCAGGTCGTACCGTTCCAGCGCGCTACGAGATCGAACCCGCCAAACGCGGCGACGAAGTCGCCACCCGCGACGAGGTCCCCGTTCGGCATCACGGCGAGCGCGTGGACGCGGCCTTCGAGAAAGCCGGCGCCGAGCGCCGACCACACGGACCCGTTCCAGCGCGCGATGCTGTTGACGGTGACACCGCCGATCGTCGCGAACAGTCCAGCGACGACGAGGTCGCCGTTCGGCATGACGGCGAGCGCGCTCACTTCGTTCGCCCAGGGATACCCGGCGATCGCGCCGAGCGAACTCCACACGCCGGTGGCGGGATCGTATGTCGCGAGGTGATCCGTCATGAGGGAGCCGGCGATCGAGAATCTGCCGCCGACGACGGCCACCGGAGTCGCCGGTCCGACGCCATCGGGGTCCCACATCGTGATCGCGTTGACGACGCCGTCGACGCCGGGCAACGGCAGCGACGGCAGCCACGAGGTCGAGCATTGCGCGCTGGCGCGCGCGCCGAACACGGCGGCTGCCAGTACGAAGGCGGCCGCGGCGACAAACGAGTGGCGGTGGATCATGGCGTTCTGCTCGCTGAGGTGACCAGCGCATCGTCATCGACGCGCCTCGAAAAGGCCCTGAACAGAGTCCTGGCTGCCTCGGGCCGGGCCGAACCTCCGCTTTCGCGTCTTCTTAACTGGCGGGAAGAAAAGATGGATGGGGCCTCCGGCGGCACCGAATGGCAGCGTCGGGTTCTGCACTCGAGTCAGACGAGAAGACCAGGAAGCAAGGAGACCTGAGTGCATGGGCGCTTCGCGCGTCGCGGTCAGCGCGCGTCGGAGCTCTCGCCGATCCCGACCTGGTTGAGGCGCGGGAACGCTTCCTTCGGGTCGTAGTGCTCGCACTGACGCCGGGTAGCCACGCGGCGAGGGGGCCACGCGCGCGACTCGTTGTTCGATCGCGGTGAGCCATGCCGACTGCACGACGTCGTCGACATCCTGCGTCGCGACGAGAGCCGACGAAGCCCCGCAGCCACGCCCCGTTTCACGATGGGCGCGCAGCGATCCTGGCGACGGCGAACGGTTGACTGGCTCTTCCTCCGGCGGCCGCAGCTACCGCGGCGGCTGCTACATCTTTCCCGCGGGCAGCGCGCGCGCCGCCTGCCGTTTCATCGGCGCTCCTTCGATCCGCAGTCGCGATCTGGGCCTGCGCCCTGCGAGGGCATCGCGGCTGTAGGCTTCACGACCTCACGGCTTCTGCCGCCGCCGACCGTGACGAGGCGGCGCCAACCCCGCGATGACGTCGAGAGATGGCGGAGAGGGGGGGATTCGAACCCCCGTGGCGCTTGCGCGCCAACTGGTTTTCGAAACCAGCCCATTCAGCCACTCTGGCACCTCTCCGCGAGGCTTGCCGCGACCGGGACGCGACGGCGAATGAGGCGGAGGATCGTGCCGACCGCATCCTGCCTTTGCAACTGCCAACTGCGCAGGCCCGCTCCCGCCGATAAGCTCCATCCTTCGCGCTCCAACCATGCCCCGGATCCCTGTCTTCCTGCTCCTGCCCGCCGTCGTGCTCGGATTCGGCTGCGGCGGACCCGACAGCCCGAACGACAGTTCGCGCGTGCGGGTCGCGCGCGACGATCTGCACATCACCGTGCGCGAACGCGGCGAGCTGCAGGCGGCCCGCGACACGCGCGTGATCTCGATGGTCGAGGGGAAGGCGACGCTGATCCACCTGATCCGCGAAGGCTCCGTCGTGAAACAGGGCGACCTGCTCGCCCGCCTCGACACGAGCGCGATCGAGGAGAAGCGCGCGACCCAGGGCATCCTCGTCGCGAAGGCCGAAGCGGGGCTCGAACAGGCGCGCAAGAACTTCGAGATCATGGAGAAGGAGCTCGTCGCCGCGGATCGCACCGCGCAGAGCCGGCTGCTGATCGCCGAGATGCGCCTCGAGAAGTTCACGGGCCAGGTTCGCAGCACCGCGGCCGCCGACGGCGCCGACCGCGACAGCAACGCCGAGATGATCGGCAGGCTGCGACAGCTCGTGCAGGACGAGAAGGAGAACGATGCCTCGGCCGAGACGCGATACGCGGATCTCGACGACCGCGTGATCGCCGTGCTCGGCGGCGAAGCGAGCCTCGCGCACGGCATGGGTGAGGCCGCGAACGAGGTCCTGCTGCTGATCGACGAGATCGGGCTCGCCAACGCCGACCTGAAGCTCGCGAACGACACGCTCGTGCACAGCAGGAAGCTGGCGGCGCGCGAGTTCATCACGCGCAACGAGCTCGAGCGCGACATCATCAACCAACGGCGGCAAGCGTCGCGCATGACGGTCGCGTGGAACAACCTGCACGTGCTCGTCAAATACACGCTGCCCGAGAAGCGCATCACGCTGCTGCAGGAGATCGACAACAGCAACCTCGGCCTCGCGAGCGTGCGGGCCACCGGGGAGGCGCGCCGCGTGCGCGAGGCCGCGGAGCTGAAGAGCTCGGAGTCCGAGTTCCAGCTCGCCAAGGGGCGGCTCGAGAACTACGAGCGGCAGATCGCGAACGCCGAGATGCGCGCGCCCGGGCCGGGTCTCGTCGTCTATGGGCGCTTCGACTGGGACGAACCCGTGCACGAGGGCATGGAGATCCGCGAGCGGCAGGAGATCGTGATCCTGCCCGACGTGCAGACCATGCTCGCCGAGGTCAAGGTGCACGAGGCCCAGATCGACAAGGTCGCCGTCGGGCAGGCGGCAACGGTGACGGTCGATGCGTTCCCCGACCGGCGCTTCTCGGGCAAGGTGCTGCGCGTGTCGGCGCTGCCCGATCCCGGCCCGCGCAACCAGGACGTCAAGGTCTATCGCGCCGCGGTCCAGATCGACTGCGACAACCGCGATGGCGCGATGCGTCCCGGCATGAACGCAACCGTCGAGATCGCGGTCGGTGAGGTCGCGGGCGTGCTCGGCGTGCCGCTCGTGGCGGTCAAGCGGCGCGCGGATTCCTACTTCGTGTGGAAGACCACGCCCGCAGGCCCCGTCGCCGTGCCGGTCGAACTTGGCGCGAGCAACCTGACGCACGTCGAGATCGTGAAGGGTCTGCTGGAGGGCGAAGAGGTGTGGCTCGTGCCGCCGGTCGGACAGGCCTTGCCCGCGTCGAAGGAACCGCCCGCTGCCGAAGCCAGGGCGCCGGCAAACGGCGGCGGTTCGGGCGGTAGCCGCTGAACGCCATGCTCGGGCACGTGCTCCGGCTCGGCGTCAAGAACCTGATGCTGCACAAGCTGCGCTCGTTCCTGACCGTGCTCGGCCTCTTGTTCGGCGTCGCGTCGGTGATCTCGATGCTCGCGGTCGGCGAAGGCGCGAGCCACGAAGCGCTCGAGCAGATCAAGGCCATGGGCCCGACCAACGTCATGGTGCGCACGCAGCGGCCGCCGGATCCGACCGACATGAGCAAGGTCACGCGCCGGCGCGCGTTCGCGTATGGCCTCAAGTACGCGGACGCCGATCGGATCCGCGCGACGTTCCCGAATGCCGCGCACGTCGTCTCCGTGCGCGAGACGAGCAAGCTGCTGCGCCACGGCGCGCGGCTCATGAACAGCATCGTGGTCGGCACGCAGCCCGAGTATCGCGACGTGATGAACCTGTCGCTGGCCGAGGGCCGCTGGCTGTCGGCCATCGATGTCGGTCGCGCGGAGAACAGCGCCGTGCTCGGAGCCCAGGCCGCGACGACGCTGTTTCCGCTCGGCAATCCGCTCGGCGAGAGCGTGCAATGCGGCGACACGCGATTCAGCGTCGTCGGCGTGCTCGAGCCGATGGGCCGCGAAGCGAGTCCCGGCGGCATGCCGATGGATCAGTGTGTGTTCGTGCCGATCACGAGCTCGCAGAATCGGTTCGGCGACGAGTCGCGAAAGGTCAGCCAGGGCAGCGAGGAGCGCACGCGCATCGAGCTGAGCGAGATCAAGCTGAAGCTCGAGACCACCGAGGAAGTGCTGCCGGCAGCGCGGCTCCTGGGCAGCATGCTCGAGATCGGGCAACGACAGCAGGACGACGTGAGGTTGATCGTGCCGCTCGAGCTGCTGCGGCAGAAGGAAGCCACGGCGCGCATCTTCAACATCGTGCTCGGGTCGATCGCGGTGATCTCGCTGCTCGTCGGCGGCATCGGCATCATGAACGTGATGCTCGCGACGGTGACCGAACGCACGCGCGAGATCGGCATCCGCAGAGCGCTCGGGGCGAAGCGCCGCGACATCGTGCGGCAGTTCCTCGTCGAGACCGCAGTGTTGAGCGGCTGCGGGGGACTGCTCGGCGTCGCGTGTGGTCTCGGGGTGCCGCGCATGATCACGCTGTTCAGCTCGAACCTGACCATCGTGCAGGTGCATCACGTCGCGATCGCGTTCTCGATCTCGGTCGCGGTCGGCATCGCGTTCGGCCTGTATCCCGCGTGGCGCGCGGCGCGCATGGATCCGGTCGAAGCGCTGCGGCACGAGTGAGGCGATCGCTACTTCGTCCCGCCGCGCTTCTGCCGGAAGAACGCGCGCAGCAGCTCCGCACTTCGCTCGGCGAGGACCCCCTCCGCCACCACACACCGGTGGTTCAGCCGCGGGTCCTCGAGCAGATTCGCGAGCGAACGCACGGCCCCGAACTTCGGATCGCGCGCGCCGAACACGACCCGCGCCAGCCGCGCGTGCAGGATCGCGCCGGCGCACAAGAAACAGGGCTCGAGCGAGCAATAGAGCACCGCCTGCGGCAGGCGCTTCTCCCCCACCTTCGCGAGTGCCTGCTGCAGCGCCTCCATTTCGGCGTGCGCAAGCGGCGACTTCTGCTCCTCGACGCGGTTCCGGCCCTCCCCCACGAGCACCCCGTCGACCACGACGCAGGCACCGACGGGCACCTCGCCGGCAGCCGCCGCCGTCGCCGCGAGTTCGAGGCAACACCCGATCCAGCGAAGGTCTTCGCTTGTCGATGGCAAGTCACTCATCTATCGTCGGGACTTCACCGAATCCGGGACCTGTGAGCAAGCGCGACTTCCTTTCGACAGCCGATCTGACCCGCCACGAACTCGACGACCTGCTCGACCTCGCCGCACGCGTCAAGGGGAAACGACCGGGCCAGGTGCTCGCGGGCAAGACGCTCGGACTGCTCTTCTTCCAGCCGAGCCTGCGCACGCGCGTCTCGTTCGAGGTGGGCATGGTGCAGCTCGGTGGCCATTGCATCAACCTGTCGAGCGACGACCTCTACGAGCTCGAGCCGCAGGAACAGGCCGTCATGGACGGCGTCGCGGAAGAACACGTGAAGGACGCGGCGCGCACGCTGTCGCGTTACGTCGACGCGCTCGGCATCCGCGCGGCGTCGCGCATGGGCACCTGGGAACGCGACCGACAGGAGCTGCTGCTGCGCAGCTACGCGACCTGGTCGTCCGTGCCGGTCATCAACCTCGAGACGTGCTTCGAGCACCCGTGCCAGGCGCTCGCCGACGTGATGACGATGCGCGAGAACCTCGTCTCGCTGAAGGGACGCAAGCTCACGCTGCTCTGGTGCAACCACCCCGAGCCGAAGTCGCTGGGTCCGACGCACTCGATCCTGCAGGTCGCCGCGACGATGGGCATGCAGATCACGCTCGCGCACCCGCTCGGCTTCGAGGTCGACACGCAGGTGCTCGAACGGAGCCGTTCGCTGGCGCGCGAAGCCGGCGGCTCGGTGCAGGTCCAGAACGACCGCGACGCCGCCGCGCGCGGCGCCGAGGTGCTCTACGCGCGTTCGTGGGGCTGCACGAAGTACTGGGACGACATGGAGCGCGAGGCGATGGTCAAGCGCTCGCTGCAGTCGTGGCGCGTCGACGAGCAGTTGATGGCGACGACCAACAACGCGCTGTTGATGCACCCGCTGCCCGTGCGGAGAAACGTCGCCGCGACGGACGCCGTGCTCGACGGCAAGCACTCGATCATCTACGAGCAGGCGGCCAACCGGACCCACGCGCAGAAAGCCTTGCTCATGCAGTTGTTGAAGTAGGTGTTGCGCTGGACCGGACGAACCCCTCCGCGCGGGCCGTGGCGAGCAGGCCGGCGGACAGAGACACCGCAGGCTCGTAGCCGAGCAGCCCCTTGGCGACGCTGCCATCGGCGACCCAGCCGGCGGCTCGGATCTCGCGCATCTTGTCGCGGTTGAAGAACGCGGCCCTGTGGCGCAGCGCGGCAAACAGGTCGCTGATCAGCGCCGCTGCGCCGACGAACGGCATCGGCACCGGCACGAGCCTCGCCGTGCGCCCACAGGCGGTGGCCATCGCGCGCAGCAGGGAGTGCGTGTCCGTGCGTTCGGGCCCGTCGAGCGCCAGCACCGCGCCCGAAGGTCGCGCGGAGAGCACGTGCAACAAGGCTTCGACGACGTCGTCGCGGTGGATCACCGAGAGCGGCCGCGGCCGTGAGAGCACCGCGGTCACCGGCGCACACGCTTGCTTGAACAGCAGACGCGTCGCCGCGTCGGCCGGGCCGTAGACGATCGGCGGCCGCACGATGGTCCAAGGCAACCGACCTTGCACGACCGCGAGCTCGGCGCGACGCTTGCTGTCGCCGTAGGCCGAGACCGGGCAACAACGATCAGGCATCGCCGTACTCGAAGCACCGTCGGTGCTCGGACCCGCGGCGGCCAGCGACGAGACGAGCAAGAAGTGCGCCGAGGGCGCCGAGTTCTCCACAGCGGCCAACAACCGTCGCGTCCCGTCCACGTTCGGGCCTTCGAAACCCGAGCGGTTCCACGCTTTCACCGCGCCGGCCAGATGCAGCACGACGCCAGCGCCTTCGACCGCGGCCGCCAGCGCGCGGCTGTCCGCGGGGTTCGCGAGGTCCGCGCAGAACACGCTGTCGGCGGGGATGCCCTGAGCCAACGCCCTGCCCCGATCACGCACGAGACACCGGATTGCAGTGGCTCGCAGGCCACGCAGCAGTAATCTCTGCAGCACTGCACCACCGAGAAAACCCGTCGCACCCGTGAGCAGGAAGTCACAGGCCGGAAGTTCGCGCATCACAGAAGTCGCCAAGCCGGAACAAAGGTTTTGTCAGCGCTGACGCTGGAATCTACCATCCCGCCAGACCTTGGACATCTTCCAGAAGTGTGACGGTTTCACGCGGGCTCGCGAACTGCAGGCTCTGGGCGTCTACCCCTACTTCATTCCCTTACACGGGAGCGAGGGCACGGAGGTGGAGATCGCCGGCAACCGGCTGATCATGATCGGCAGCAACAACTACCTGGGGCTCACCCACCACCCCAAGGTGCGAGAAGCTGCCCAACAGGCCATCCGCCAATACGGCACTTCGTGCTCGGGCTCGCGGTTCTTGAACGGAACGCTCGAGTTGCATGAAGAACTCGAACGGCGGCTCGCAAAGTTCATGGGCCAGGAAGCGGCGCTGTGCTTCTCGACCGGCTTCCAGACGAACCTCGGGGCGATTTCGGCGATTTGCAGCAAGGACGACCTGATCCTCTGCGATCGCGAAAACCATGCCTCGATCATCGACGGCTGCCGTCTCAGCTTCAGCGACTCGCGCAAGTTCCGCCACAACGACATGGCCGATCTCGAGGCCCACCTGGAGCGCGGCAAGAGCAAGGGCAAGGGCATGCTGATCGTCGTCGACGGCCTGTTCTCGATGATGGGCGACCTGGCGCCGCTCAAGGCGATCCGGAAGCTCGCGGACGTCTACGGCGCCCGCGTCATGGTCGACGAGGCACATTCGGTCGGCGTGCTGGGCGCGCGCGGCCAGGGCGCTTGTGAGCTCTGCGGCATCAAGCCGGACCTGGTGATGGGTACCTTCAGCAAGAGCTTCGCGAGCCTCGGCGGCTTCATTGCGGGCCCCGAGAAGGTGATCCACTACATGCGCCACCACGCCCGGGCGCTGATGTTCTCGGCCTCGATCACGCCTTCGGCGGCAGCGGCAGCCCTGGCGTCCCTGGGCATCATCGAGACGCAGCCCGAGATGCGGCACCGCGTGTTGCAGATCGCCCACCGGGTGCGAACGGGTCTGGCCGAGCTCGGCTTCTCCACGGCCGGAACGCTGGCGAGCCCGATCGTGCCCGTCATCGTCGGCGACCAGGAGCGCATGTTGAAGCTGTGGCGCACGCTGTTCGATTGCGGCTTGTTCACGAATGCCGTGACGCAGCCGGCAGTGCCGCCGAACATGGACCTGATCCGCACGTCCTACATCGCGAGCCACACCGACAAGCAGATCGATCAGGTGCTGTCGCGTTTCGCCGAGGCCGGCAAGCGCAGCGGCGTGCTCAGGGCCGGAACTGCCAAGTCGGCGCATGCGGCCGAAGGCGCGTAGGGAGCTTGCGCGGCCCGCCGCGTTGCGGCGAGGACCGACTGCTGGCGGGCACGCGCCAGGGGCGTAACGTATGCGGCGATGAGCGACGCGCCACCCTTCGTCCACCTGCACGTCCGCTCGCACTACAGCCTGCTTGCGGCGCCATCCCAGATCGCGAGCCTCGTGGAGGCCGCAGCCGCTGACGGCCAGACGGCCCTCGCGCTCACCGACAACGGCAACCTGTTCGGCGCCGTCGAGTTCTTCAAGGCGTGTCGCGACCAGAAGCTCAAGCCGGTCGTCGGCCAGACCACGTATGTCGCGAGACGCTCACGCAAGGAGAGCGCGGGCGCCGACAACCCAACCCATGAGCTCACGCTGCTCGCCGCGGACAACCGCGGCCTGCACAACCTCAAGCAGCTATCCGGTCGCGCGTGGCTCGAGGGATTCAGCTACAAACCACGTGCCGACATCGAGTTACTGCACGAGCATCGCGAGGGCCTGATCGCTTTGTCGGGCGGGCTCTCGTCGGCGATCGCGACCGCGATCCAGCAGGAAGACCTGGCCGGTGCCAAGGTCACCGCCTCGCAGCTGCGCGACGTGTTCGGCCCCGAGAACTTCTTCTTCGAGGTCGCCGAGACCGGTTTCGAGCCGCAGCGAAAGGTCACGGCCGCACTGCGAAGCCTGGGCCGGGAGCTGTCGATCCCGTGCGTCGCGACGAACGACGTGCACTACCTCAGAGCCGAGGATTGGCTCGCGCAGGACATAATGCTCTGCATCCGCAGCGGCAAGACCGCTGCCGACCAGCAGCGCTTCCGCATGGGATCGCGCGAGCTGTTCCTGAAGAGCCGCGCGCAGATGGCGCAGGCGTTCGCCGACTGGCCCGACGCGCTGCAGCAAGCGGTCGACATCGCCGACCGCTGCGACGTGTCGATGGAGTTCGGCGTCTACCATCTGCCCGTGTTCCAGCCCGAGGACGGCACGACGCCCGACCTCTACTTCGAACGCCTGTGCCGCGAGGGTGCCGAGCGGCGCTACGGCGCGCTCGACGCGAAGATCGCGGAACGGCTCGACTACGAGATCGGCGTGATCAAGAAGCTCGGCTTCGTCAGCTACTTCCTGATCGTGCAGGACTTCATCGCGAAGGCGCGGTCCATGGGCATCCCGGTCGGCCCCGGGCGAGGCTCGGCCGCGGGATCGATCGTCGCCTACAGCCTCGGCATCACGGACGTCTGCCCGCTGCGCTACGCGCTGCTGTTCGAACGCTTCCTGAACCCCGCGCGCATATCGATGCCCGACATCGACATCGACTTCTGCGGCAACCGGCGCGACGAGGTCATCGACTACGTGCGGCAGAAATATGGCAACGACTGTGTCTGCCAGATCATCACGTTCGGCACGATGGCGAGCCGCGGTGTGCTGCGCGACGTCGGCCGCGTGCTCGACTTCCCGATCGCCGACGTCGACAGGCTGTGCAAGAAGGTGCCCCAGGGGCCCGGTGCCTCGCTCGCCACGGCGCTCGACGCCGATGCGGAGCTGAAGCAGATCCGCGACAGCTCGCCGCAACACAAGCGCCTGTTCGACCTCTCGCTGCAGCTCGAAGGGCTCGCGCGACACTCCTCGATCCACGCGGCCGGCGTCGTCATCGCGGACCGCCCGCTGCGCGACTACGTGCCGCTCGCGAAGAACGGCGAGGACATCGTCACGCAGTGGCAGATGACGGAGCTCGAGGAGGTCGGGTTGCTCAAGATGGACTTCCTGGGTCTCAAGACGCTGACGATCCTGCAAGAGGCCGCGCGGCTGGTCCAGGAAGTCCACGGGACGCAGATCGACCTCGCGCGCCTGCCACTCGACGACCGAGCGACCTACGCGCTGATGACGCGTGGCGAGACACAGGGCGTGTTCCAGCTCGAATCGAGCGGCATGCGCGAGCTGTTGACGCGCCTGAAGCCCGACACTTTCGAGGACGTCATCGCCGTTCTCGCGCTGTATCGACCGGGCCCGCTCGGGTCGGGCATGGTCGACATGTTCGTGCGCAGGAAGCATGGCGAAGAGGAGGTCCAGTATCCGCACGCCGCGACGAAGCCGGTCCTCGAGCCAACCTACGGGGTCATCGTCTACCAGGAGCAGGTGATGCAGCTCGCGAACATCATCGGCGGCTTCTCGATGAGCGATGCCGACAACCTGCGCAAGGCGATGGGCAAGAAGAAGCCCGAGGTGATGGCGAAGTTCAAGGACCAGTTCATCGCGGGCGCGCGAGCCCAGAGCTACCCCGAGAAGATCGCGCGGAAGCTGTTCGAGGACATGGAGTTCTTCGCCGGGTACGGCTTCAACAAGTCGCACTCGACCGCATACGCGCTCGTCACCTACCAGACCGCATGGCTCAAGGCGCACTACCAGGTCGAGTTCACGGCCGCCAACCTCACGGTCGAATCGGGCAACACCGACAAGATCAAGGAGTTCGTCGACGAGGCGCGGCGCTCCGGCATGCCGATCCTGCCACCGAGCGTGAACCTCTCGCAGCGTTACTTCAGCGTCGAAGGCAAGTCGATCCGCTACGGGCTCGGTGCGATCAAGGGCGTCGGCACACGGGCCGCTGATGCGATCGCCGCGGAACGGCGCAGAGGCGGTGCGTTCGCTTCACTCGAGGATCTCTGCGAACGGCTCGACGGTAACCTGCTGAACAAGACGGCGCTCGAGGCGCTCGTGCAGGCGGGCGCCCTCGACGGCATGTCACGCACGCGCGCGGCCAACTTCGCGGCGATCGAGTCGGCGCTTCGGTCGTCCGCGGCCGCGCGCGAGGACCGGCGCCGCGGGCAGAAGCTGCTCTTTGCCGCACCGCAGTTCGTGAACCAGCCGGCCGGTGACGAGACGGCCGCCGAGTGGCCCGAACACGAACGGCTCGCTCGCGAGAAGGAGTCCCTCGGCTTCTATCTGTCGGGACACCCGTTCGAGCGACGCGGTCCTTTTCTGCGCCGCATCGCGGGACAGACGACGAGCTCGCTGACCCAGATGGAGCCCGGTTCGACGGTCCGCATCGCCGGCATGATCAGCTCGGTGCGCGTCATGCAGATCAAACAGGGCAAGAACGCGGGGCAGAAGATGGCGCGATTTCAGCTCGAAGACCTCGACGGCCAGGTCGCCGTGACGTGTTTTGCGCGCGCCTACGCGACTATGAAGGACCGCATCGTCGAGGACGCGATCGTGTTCCTGTCGGGGCGCGTCGACGGCACGGGAGACGATCACTCGATCCTGCTCGATCAGCTCGAACCCGCAAGCGAGGTCGTGCGCCGCGAAGTCGCGGGCCTGGTGCTGCACCTGCGCGGCACGCTCGCCAGCGACGGCAATCTCGAACGCATCGCCGAGACGCTCTCGCAGCACCGCGGCCAACAGCACCTGCACCTCGACATCGACGATGGCGACAACTGCTACCGCGTGCGCAGCGACGAAGGCGTGCGCGTGACGGAAGGGCTGCTCGACGACCTCGCCTTGCTCGTCGGGTCGCAGAACATGTTCTTCACGCGGACTTGAGGCTTCGCCTCGAGTCCGCGTGAAGTTCGCGGCGCGCAGCGCCGCGATCAGGCGCCGGCGCCCGCTTCGGCGGGAGTCTCGGTCTTGCTCGCGTTGGCCTCGGCGGCCTTGATCTTCTGCTCGAGCACGTTGTTGTCGACGAGCTCGAAGATCACGCGTGAGCCGCCGTCGCCGATGCGGTAGTCGGCCGTTCGCATGATGCGCGTGTAGCCACCGGGGCGGTTCGCGAAGCGCGGTCCGATCACGTCGAACAACTTCTTGACGGCAGTCTTGTCCTGCAGGAATGCGACGGCGCGGCGGATGCGGTGCAGCTTCGTCTTCGGATCCGGGCTGCGCGCCAGCGTGATCATCTTCTCGACGAAGGGCCGCAAGGCCTTGGCCTTGGGCAGCGTCGTGATGACACGCTCGTGCATGATGACCGAGACCGTGAAGTTCTTGCGCAGGGCCGCGCGATGCGCCGTGTTCCGTCCCAGCGACTTGCCCGCAACATTGTGTCTCATGGCTGCATATCTCCTCGATCGATTGGGCGCGATGGGCCTGCTTACTTGAATTCCTCGATGCTCATGCCCAGCGACAGACCGAGTGCGCTCAGCTTGCTCTTGACCTCCTTCAAGGAGGTCTTGCCGAAGTTCCGGACCTTCAACAACTCGGGCTCCGACAACTGCACGAGGTCGCGCATCGTCGTGACGCTCTCGCTGTCGAGACAGTTCTTCGCCCGAACGGAGAGCTCGAGCATGTCGATGCTCTTGCTGAGCAGTTCGACCATCTCACGGCGTCGCGCGCCCTCGTCGCCTTCGGGCGCCAGCACGCCACCCTCGACCGCAAGGTCTTCCTTGAGGTCGAAGTACTGGACGAACGGGTTGAGGTGCTTGCGGTAGATCTTGCTGGCCTCCACGAGCGCCATCTCGGGCGACACCGTGCCGTCGGTCCAGATGTCGAGCACGAGTCGATCGTAGTCGGTCGACTTGCCGACGCGCGTGTTCTCGATCGCGTAGCGCACGCGGTGCACGGGGCTGAAGATCGAGTCGACCGGAATCGTCCCGATCTCCAGCTCTTCGGTGACGTTCTCCTCGGCCGTGACGTAGCCGCGACCCTTGCGGACCTGCATCTCGCAGAAGAACCGCACGTCCTCGGTCAGCGTGCAGATCTTGAGCTCGGGGTTCGCGATCTCGACATTGGAGTCGCCCTCGATCTTCTCCGCGCGCACTTCACCCTTCTGGTTGGCGTCGATGCGCAACGTCGTCGGCGCATCCGTGTGCAGCTTGACGCGCAGCTTCTTGATGTTCAGCACGATCTGCGTGACGTCTTCGAGCACGCCCTGGATCGTCGAGAACTCGTGAACGACGCCGTCGATGCGCACCCACGTGACCGCTGTGCCCTCGATCGAGGACAGCAGCACACGGCGCAGGCCGTTGCCGATCGTCGAGCCGAAACCCTTCTCGAAGGGCTCGACCGTGAACCTGCCGAATGTCGGTGTCGCGGTTTCCCGGTCCAGCCGGACTTGTGAAGGCAACTCGAAGTTACGCCAACGAATACGCATTGCGGTTCTCCCTGGACTGTTCCTTGTGGCACGGCCCTGCGCCAGACATCACTGGGCCAGCCATCACTTCGAGCACAGCTCGATGATGAGCTGCTCCTGGATCTCGACACTGACGTCTTCGCGCTTCGGCAACTGGATCACCCGGCCCTTCAGCTCGGCCGGCACGGCCTCGAGCCATCCGGGCAGCGGGCGGCCCTTGTTCATCTCGATCGCGTCGGTCGCCTTCTTCTTGAGCTTGTCGCTGCCACGCACCTCGATCTCGTCGCCGGGGCGCACGAGGTAGCCCGGGATGTCGATGCGCTTCTTGTGCACGTAGACGTGACCGTGGGCGACCATCTGGCGCGCGTCGAAGCGCGAGAAGGCGAGTCCGAGGCTCAGCACCACGTTGTCGAGCCGTCGCTCCATGAGCACGAGCAGGTTCTCACCCGTGTTGCCCTTCTGGCGCTGCGCGACCGAGAAGTAGTGCTGGAACTGACGTTCCATCACGCCATAGATGCGCTTGCACTTCTGCTTCTCGCGCAGCTGGGTGCCGTAGTCGGTGCCTTTCTTGGGGCGGACGTGTTGGCCGGGCGGATAGTTGCGCCGGTTCACGCCGCACTTCTCCGAGAAGCATCGCTGCCCCTTGAGGAAGAGCTTGACGCCTTCGCGGCGGCAGAGTTTGCAGACGTTCGTGGTGGTGGTCATTTCGGTGGCGAATGTCGGGTAGCGGTCTCGCGCTCAGACGCGGCGCCTCTTGCGCGAACGGCAGCCATTGTGGGGAAGCGGCGTGATGTCCTCGATGGACTTCACTTCGATCCCGGAGTTCGACAGCGCGCGGATCGCGGACTCGCGGCCCGAACCCGGGCCGCGCACGAGCACCTCGAGTTCGTGCACGCCCATCTTCTTGATCTTGTCGGCCACCTTCTCGGCAGCGCGTTGCGCCGCGAACGGCGTGCTCTTGCGCGAGCCCTTGTAGCCGATCGTTCCGGCCGAGTCCCAGGCGAGGACCTGCCCCGCGTTGTCGACGATCGTGATGATCGTGTTGTTGAAGGAGGCCTTCACGTGCGCGATGGCCTTGCCCACGTTCTTGCGCATGCGCGCCTTCTTCTTCTCGGTCGATGGGGCGGTAGGCGGGGTCGAAGCCGAAGCTGGAGTCGAAACCGGCCCTGGAGTTTGCGTGCTCATCGGATCACTTCCTGAGGATCTTCTTGTTGGCAACCGTCTTGCGCGGACCCTTGCGGCCTCGTGCATTGCTGCGTGTGCGCTGCCCGCGCACGGGCAGCCCGCGGCGGTGCCGCAGACCCCGATAGCAGTAGATTTCCTTGAGTCGGTTGATGTTCTGCATGGTCACGCGCCGCAAGGCACCCTCGACCACGTAGTTCTTCTCGAGATAGCTCGCGATGTTGGCCACCTCGTCGTCCTTGAGATCCTTCGCGCGCACGCCGGGGTTGATCGCGAGCTCCTTGAGGACCTTGCGGGAGACCGTGGGACCAACGCCGTAGATGTATTGCAGCGCGATCTCGATGCGCTTTTCGCTGGGGATGTCGACGCCGAGGAGACGGGGCATGATTCGTTACCTTGAAGCTGGTCTTGGCGCTACTTGCCTTGGCGCTGCTTGTGCCGGGCATTGCTGCAGATCACGCGCACGACGCCGCGGCGCCTCACGACCTTGCAGTGTTCGCAGATGCGTCGAACGCTGGTTCTGACCTTCACGACAGTTCTCGCTGATGGGATGGATGTGGTGGGGACTCGTGCTGGCTCTTCTGCGTCGACTTCAGCATGCTGCAGATGCGGGCCTTGTTCGGATCGAACAGCGAGATCTCGATGAGAACCGGATCTCCGGGGAGCAGGCGCGTGAGCGCCTTCCGCAGATCCAGGGCAGCGTGTGCCACCACCTCGCGACCGTCGGTCGTCTGCAAGCGGAACATCCCGTTGTTGAGACGCGAGAGCACCGTGGCGCGTATGCGCTCGGGCCCGCGGCTCGACGTGGGTTCTTCCGCTGCTGTCGTCATTGCATCAGTTTCAGCAACTCCTGGAAAACGAGATCGGGCGATCGACTCGCGTCGATCTCCCGGAGGACACGGCGGTCGCGGTAGTACGCCAGCAGAGGCGCCGTTTGCGACCGATACACTTCGAGGCGCTTGCCGATCGCTTCGGGGCGATCGTCGGAGCGTTGGACCAATTCGCTCCCGCATTGATCGCAGACCCCAGCCTTCTTCGTCGGCCGATTCTCGAGGTGCCATATGGCACCACACTTCGAACAGGTCCGACGACCCGAAAGGCGGCCGACGAGGACCGCTTCGGGAACGGCGAAGTAGATCACGTGCGAAAGCGCGGCGGCACCGGACAAGGACTTGTCGAGCGCTTCCGCCTGTGGGAGTGTACGGGGGAATCCGTCCAGGATCCAGGCGTCTTTGGCGTCCGGCAGCCGGATCCGGGCCCGCACCATGCCGATGATGACGTCGTCCGGCACCAGCTTGCCCGCGTCCATGAAGGTCTTGGCTTGCAGGCCGAGCTGAGTCTTCGCCGCCACCTCCTGGCGCAGCATGTCGCCCGTGGACAGGTGAGCCACCGCGGCCGTTTCCGCCACCTTCTTGGCCTGCGTCCCCTTGCCGGCGCCAGGAGGACCGAGGAACACCGCGCGGGACCTGAGCATGACTGCCATGGCCATCGAGCTCAGCGGCGGCCCCATCCGCTGGCGCTCTTGCCGCCGCCCTGGGCCTTTCCGCCACTGGCGGCTGGGCCGCCTTCCTCGAGGAAGCCCTCGTAGTTCCGCATGACCAGCATCGCGTTCAGCTTCTCGACCATGTCCAGCGCGACGCCGACGACGATCAGGATCGAGGTGCCGGACATGAAGTAGATGAGAACCTGGTCGACTGAAGAACCCGAGCGGGCGCCGAACAGAGAGGGCAGGACGGCCACGATCGACAGGAAGCTCGCACCCGCTAGCGTGATGCGCACCATCGTCGCCTCGAGGAACTCGGCCGTCGGTTTGCCTGGGCGGATGCCGGGCACGAACGATCCACCTTCCTGGAGGTTCTTCGCGATCTCGTTCGGCTGGAACATCATCGACGTCCAGAAGAACGCGAAGAAGAAGATCAGCGCCGTGTAGGACAGCATGAACCAGAAGCCGCGCTGTCCACTGAACGAGATCTCGAGCCAGGACCAGCCCGTCGCGGTCCCGATCATGGCCGGGATCATCAGCAGAGCGGAGCCGAAGATGATCGGCATCACGCCGGCCTGGTTGACCTTGAAGGGCAGGAAGTGCTTCTGGCCGCCATAGACGCGCCGGCCGCGCGTGTGTTTGGCCTGTTGGATCGGGATCCGCCGCTGTGCCTTCGTCATGTAGACGACGGCGACCACCGCGACACCCCAAGCGAGCAGGAACATGAGCAGGCTCTGCCAGGCATGCCGATCGAAGCCGAGTTCGAAGTAGACGGTCAACGACGGATAGAGGTTCGAGACGATGCCCGCCATGATGATCAGCGAGATCCCATTGCCGACGCCGTGCTCGGTGATCTGTTCGCCGAGCCACATGATGAACATCGTGCCCGCCGTGAGCGCGACCATCACGACGACGCAGTAGAGGCCGAACCACTCACGCACGCCGGAGTGGATGAGCTTGCTGTTGTCGGCTCCCAGTGCGCCGAAGATGACGAACCACGACTGGATCAGGCAGATGCCGACCGTCGCGAGGCGGGTGTATTGATTGATCTTGCGCTGACCGCTCTGCCCCTCCTTCGCGATCTTCTCGAGCGCGGGCACTGCCTTCGCGAGCAGACTGAAGATGATGCTCGCCGAAATGTAGGGCATGACGCCCAACGAGAAGACCGTGGCGCTCTGCAGCGAGCCGCCGGTCAGCACGTTGATCATGCCGAACAGCCGGCCGACGCCACCTAGGTTCCGGCTCTGGTCCAGCGATTCGCTCCAGTTGACGCCTGGCAGCGGCACGAAGAACCCGATGCGATAGACCAACAACAGACCAAGGGTGATCAGGATCTTGTTCCTGATCTCCTTGATCTTGAACAGGTTGCCGATCGAGAGGTTCATGGGTTAGCGAGCGGCAGTGTCGCTCTTCTTGGTGTCGCCCTTCTTGGTCGGTGAACCCGGCTGGCGCCTGGTGCCGTCCTTGGCGACGAACTTCTCGCGGCGCCCGCGCTTCTCGTTCACGAGCACCGTGCCGCCGGCTTTCTCGATCTTCGTGCGTGCCATGGTCGTGATGGCATCGACCTTGACCGTGACCGCCTTCGTCACCTCGCCGTCGCCGAGGATCTTGAAGAGCTCCGAGTGCTTCTCCTTCGAGGTCAGACCCTTCTGCAGCACGGCCTGCAAGTCGACGACCGCCCCCGTGTCGAACACGTCGAGGTCGCTGACGTTCACGATCGTGAACACCTTCTCGAAGTTCTTGTTGTTGAAGCCACGCTTCGGCAGGCGGCGGTAGATGGGCATCTGACCACCTTCCCAACCGATGCGGCGCGACCAACCCGAGCGGGCCTTCGCGCCCTTGTGGCCGCGGCCCGACGTCTTGCCCAGTCCCGAGCCGGTACCACGGCCGACGCGTTTGCGTTCCGGGAACTTGATACCGAGCGTCTTTGCTTCGGCGAGATTCATTCGAGCGTCACTCCCCGCAGCGCCACCGTCTGGTCGCGGCTGCGCAGCTTGCTGAGCGCGATCATGGTCGCCTTGACGACATTGAGCGCGTTCGTCGAGCCATAGTTCTTGGTCAGGATGTCCGTGATGCCGGCGCGTTCGAGGACCTTGCGCACGGCCTTGCCCGCGATGATGCCCGTTCCGCGTGCAGCCGGAATCAGCCGCACCTTCGTCGCGCAGTAGTGACCCTCGATCGGATGCGGGATCGTCGTGCCGTCGCGGACCACGCGCATGATCTGCTTGCGCGCGTCCTTGACCGATTTCTCGATTGCGCCGGGCACTTCGCGGCCCTTGCCGTAGCCGATGCCGACGAGGCCGTCGCGGTTGCCCACGACGCTGAGCGCGCTGAACGAGAACCGGCGTCCGCCTTTCACCACGGCCGCCGAACGATTGATCGCCACGACATCGTCTTCGACGTCTGCCGACAAGGCTTCGTCGATCGGGATGAGGTTGTGTTTGCCCTTCGCCATTGTCAGAACGCTGGCCGGCTGGCGCCGGTCCTTGCATGGGTGATTTTGGGTTGTGCCTGTAAGTCGTGCGCCATCGAGAACCCAGGGAGTCAGAACTTCAGACCGGCCTCACGCGCAGCGTCGGCGAGTGCCTTGATGCGGCCGTGATACTTGTAGGCGCCGCGATCGAACGCCACCTCGACGAGACCGGAGCGCTTGGCCCGTTCGGCCAGCAACGCTCCGACCCGCTTCGCGACATCCGTCTTGCGCATGCCCTTGAGGGTGCTGCGCAGGTCCTTCTCGAGCGACGAGGCTGCAACCAGCGTATGGCCACGGACGTCGTCGATGATCTGGACCGAGATGTTGGTGAGGCTGCGGAAGACCGACAGACGCGGCCGGTTGGTGACCCGGCGCAACTTGTTGCGCACCGAGGTCGCTTTGCCGCGGCGTCGTTGATGTTTCTGGAAGGTGGAACTCATGCTGCTTTGATCCTCTGCCCGACCACTGGTCAGGCGGTGCCACCCGAGGTGAAGGCCTTGCCGGACTTGCGCTTGATGACTTCGTCGCTGTACTTGATGCCCTTGCCCTTGTATGGCTCCGGCTTGCGCAGCTTGCGAATCGCCGCGGCCACGGTGCCGACCTGCTGGTTGTCGATGCCCCTCACGACGAGCGACGTGGGCGTCGGCACTTCGATCGTCACGGTCGGCGGCACCTGGAAGCGGACCGCCTTGTTGAACCCGAGCTTGAGCACCAGCTCCTTGCCTTCGAGCACCGCGTCGTAACCGACGCCGGCGATGTCGAGCTTCCTCTCATAGCCCTTGGTCACGCCCTCGATCATGTTGGCGATGAGCGCGCGCGTCGTGCCTTGCAAGGCCCGCGCAGAACGATCCTCGCCGACGGCCGACACCTTGAGCGTGGTGCCCTCGAGCGCGAGGTCGACCTCGCGCCGGACGGCGAGCTTGAGCTCGCCCTTCTGACCTTTGACGGCAATGCTGCCGGGCGCGACCTGGACGGTCACACCCTTTGGCACGACGATTGGTTTCTTGCCGATCCTAGACACGGTCTCGAGCTCCTACGGTTGACATTTCAGTCCACCGTGCAGAGGACTTCGCCGCCGACGCGGCGCTGGCGGCACTCGCGATCGGAGAGCACGCCCTGGTTGGTGGAAACGACCGCGATGCCCAGACCACCCCGAACCTTCGGGAGGTCCGAGCAGCCGCGGTAGCGACGACAGCCTGGTTTGCTGAATCGCGCGAGCGACGAGATGACGCGTTCCCCCTCGGGGCCCGTGCGGAAATCGACCTTCACGGCGGAACGGGGCCCATCCGAGGCGACTTCATAGCCCTGGATGAAACCCTCGCGTTTCATGGCGTCCAGAATCGCCACCTTGAGGCGGCTGCCTGGGAATACGCAATGCGGCGCTCCGCTCGAGAGAGCGTTGCGCATTCGCGTCAGCATGTCGGCAATCGGATCGGTCATCATGCCTTGTTGCTCCTACCACGAGGCCTTCCGCACACCGGGGATCTCCCCCTGCAATGCGAGTTGACGGAAACAGCACCTGCAAACACCGAACTTGCGGTAATAGGCGCGGGCACGCCCACAAAGCTGGCAACGGTTGTAGCGCCGCGTCGAGAACTTCGCGGGCTTGCGCTGCTTAACCCTCAAGCACTTCTTGGCCATGGTCTACGGTGTCGCTGTTGTTATTTGCGGAAGGGCATCCCGAGGTGCGTCATCAGCGCGAGGCCTTCCTTGTCGGTCCTCGCGGTGGTGACGAACGTGATATCCATTCCTTGGACGAACTCGACCTTGTCGAGCTGGATCTCGGGGAACACACTCTGCTCCGAGAGACCCATGGTGTAGTTGCCGCGGCCGTCGAACTTGGTCGGCAAGCCGCGGAAGTCTCGGATGCGCGGAATCGCAAGCGTGATGAGCCGGTCGAGGAACTCCCACATCCTGGTGCCACGCAAGGTGACCGCCGTGCCGATCGGATAGCCCTCGCGCAGCTTGAAGCCCGAGACGGCGCCTCGGGCCTTGCGGATCAGCGGTCGCTGCCCGGTGATCGCAGTGAGGTCCTTGCTCGCGGCCTCCATGCGGTTCTTGTTCTCGACGGCCTTGCCGACGCCCATGTTGACGACGATCTTCGTCAGTCTCGGCACCATCATCGGGTTCGGATAGCCAAAGTCCTTCTTGAGGCCGGGCACGACTCTCTCGCGATAGGTCGTCTGCAGTCGCGCGATGACCCGTTCCTTCGGGGCAGCTTCCTTGGGGGCAGCTTCCTTTGCAGAGTCGCCCTTGTTCGGGTCGCCCTTGCCCTGGCCGCCTTTGTCCTTGCCGCCCTTGTCCTTGCCACCCTTCTGGGCGCCACCCTTCTGGGGTGCGCCTTCGGGCGATGCAGCACTGTCCTTGTTGGTGCTCATTGTGTTTCCTGGGATCAGTCGAACTGGGTCCCGCAGCGAATGCCGACGCGGTGCTTCTTGCCGTCGGTGATCTTGATCGCGGTGCGCGTGCCCTTGCCGAGCTTCTCACTGAACAGAAGCACCTTGCTCGAATCGATGGGCTGCTCGAGCTGCACGCGACCACCCTTCGGGTTCTGCTGCGACCGGCGCTGGTGTTTCCAGCGCAGATTCACACCCTGCACGATCACGCGGCCGGTCTGGGCATCGACCTTGAGCACCTCGCGCACCTCGCCCGACTTGTACTGGCCCGAAGTGACGACGACTTTGTCTCCCTTCTTGACGTGGAGCTTGCGCGGCGCGGGCTTCGGCTTGTTGGCGAACATCAGACGACCTCCTCTGCGAGCGAGACGATCTTCATGAAGTTACGGTCGCGCAGTTCGCGAGCTACGGCGCCGAAGATGCGCGTGCCGCGCGGATTGCCTTCCTTGTCGATGACGACGAGCGCGTTGCCATCGAAGCGGATGTAGGAGCCATCGGAACGGCGCACGGGTTTGGCAGTGCGGACCACCACTCCCTTCACCACTTCGTGCTCCTTGACCTCGCCCGTCGGCAGGGCCTTCTTCACGACGGCAATCACGACGTCGCCGACCGAGGCGTAACGCCGGCCGCTGCCACCGAGTACCTTCACACACATGGCGCGCTTGGCGCCCGTGTTGTCGGCCACATCGAGCATCGACATTTCTTGGATCATGGGAATCTCCTGGCGCCAGCGGGCCGCAAGACAGTTGCCTCTCAGACTGGGGCCTTTTGCACGATGCGCACGAGTCGCCAGCACTTCGTCTTGCTGAGCGGCCGCGTGTGCGTCACGTCGACGACGTCACCGACCTTGGCCTCGTTCTTCTCGTCGTGGGCATAGAGACGCGTCCGACGCGACACGAACTTCTCGTAGAGCGGGTGCCGGACCTTGCGGTCGACCTGCACGACGACGGTCTTCTGCATCTTGGTCGAGACGACCGTGCCGCGCATGACCTTGCGCTGCGCGCGTTCCGTGTTCCGTTCCACGGTGTCCAGCTCCCCTGGGTCAGGGGTCTTCGACGGGTCGGTTGCGGGTTTGGTGCTCATTGCTTGGTATCTCCGGTCCTCGCGCGCTCGCCCAGGACCATCAGGATGCGGGCAATCGTGCGGCGGATCTCGCGCTGCCGCGTCGTCTTGGCGAGGGCCTCCACCGAACCGCGGAAGCGCAGCCCGAACTGCTCCTTGCGCAGGTCGCTCATTTTCGCCTTCAACTCCGCGCTGTCCTGGCCGCGGATCTCGGTGATTGCCTTTTTCATTTGGGCCCTTTCA
>DASRJH010000198.1:0-22130 GCA_035649575.1 Planctomycetota bacterium | reverse complement strand
CGGCACGTTCGAGTCGCTCTATCGTTCGGCCACGTTGATCCGCGAGAACGGGGCCAACCGGATGGATGTGTGAAGGTTTCATGAGCCGATGCGACTACCTCGTGACCGGTGCGCAGGGCCAGCTCGGCCGCGCCGTCGTGTCGCTCGGCAAACAGCGAGGGCGCACTGTGATGGGGGTCGACGTGGCCGAGATGCCGCTCGAGAGCCGTGGTGCGATCGTGCGCGTTGTGGGCGCCGAGCAACCGAGGTTCGTCGTGCACTGCGGCGCGATCACGAACGTCGACGGGTGCGAAGCCGAACCGCTTGCCGCGTATCGCATCAACGGGCTCGCGACTGCATGGGTCGCCGAAGCCGCGGCGGCGGTGGGGGCCGGGATGATGTACGTGAGCACCGACTTCGTCTTCGACGGCGCGTCGAAGGTGCCATATCCGGTCGATGCGGTGCCGAGGCCGCTGTCGGTCTACGGCGCGAGCAAGCGGCTCGGCGAAGAGGCCGTGCTCGCTCACGGGCGTTCCGATTTCTACGTCGTGCGCACGAGCTGGGTGTTCGGTCCCGGCGGCGCGAACTTTCCGCGCGCGATCCTCGACCGCGCGCGGGCGGGGCAGCCGCTCACGGTCGTCACGGACCAGATCGGCCGGCCCACGATGACGCACGACCTCGCCGAGGCGCTGCTCGACGTCTGCGAGTCGAAGGCCAAGGGGGGCATCTACCACGCCGCGAACGAGGGGCAGTGCTCGTGGCATGAGTTCGCGCAGGACATCCTGCGCGAGGCCGGGCTCGGGCACGTGGTCGTCGGCACGCAGCTCGCGGCCGACCTCAAACGTCCCGCGAAGCGGCCCGCGTGGTCGGTGCTCGACACCACGGACCTCGCGAAGCTGCGCGGCAAGCCGATGCCACACTACGTCGACTCGCTGCGGCGGCACCTTGTGCTCGACGCAGCGGCCAATGCGCAAGTAGGGCCGGGGCAGGGCGGGCCGTTGCGCGGCAAGCAGTATTGAGCACAAGATGGCAAGCTCTCGAGAGGCAGACAGCCCCACCGCAGCCATGGAGCACGTAGCTTGAGCAAGATCCTCGTCACCGGCGGAGCCGGGTTCATCGGCTCGAACTTCGTGCGCATGCTGCTGCTCGGCAGCGATCACGTGGTCGTGAACGTCGACGCGCTCACCTATGCGGGCAACCTCGAGAACCTGCGCGACGTCGAGAAGCACCCGCGCAACAGGTTCGTGCGCGGCGACATCGCCGACCCGGTCGCAATGGAAGGGGTGTTCGCGGCGCACCGCCCCGACATCGTCGTGCACTTCGCTGCCGAGAGCCACGTCGACCGATCGGTGATGGACGCGACGGCCTTCGTGAGAACGAACGTCGTGGGCACGCAGGTGCTGCTCGACAAGAGCCGCATCTACCAGGTGAAGCGCTTCGTGCACGTGAGCACCGACGAGGTGTATGGCTCACTGCCCGCGTGGGGTTACTTCACCGAGGAGACTCCGCTGCAGCCGAACTCGCCGTATTCGGCGAGCAAGGCCGGCAGCGATCTGCTCGTGCGCGCCGCGGGGCACACGCACCACATGGACTGCGTGATCACGCGCTGCTCGAACAACTACGGTCCCTATCAGTTTCCCGAGAAGCTGATCCCGTTGATGATCGCGAACGCGCTCGAGGGCAAGCAGCTGCCGGTGTACGGCGACGGCAGGAACGTGCGCGACTGGATCCACGTGAGCGATCACTGCGAGGGTGTGCTGCTCGCGATGGAGAAGGGCAAGGCCGGCGAGGTCTACAACTTCGGCGGCGACGCCGAACGCGAGAACCTGTTCGTCGTGAAGGAGATCCTGCGCCTCTGCGGCAAGGGCGAGGAGCTGATCCATTACGTGAAGGACCGGCCCGGCCACGATCGGCGGTACGCGATGGACTCGAGCAAGGCACGCGCGCTGCTGGGGTGGAAGCCGCGGCATTCGTTCGAGACCGGGTTGCGCCAGACGGTCGATTGGTATGTCGCGAACAAGCCGTGGTGGGAGCGCGTGCGCAGCGGCGCCTACAAGGCCTACTACGAGCAGCAGTACGGCGGGCGCTGAGCTCGACGCTGTCCCACTATCAGCGTGCACCGGTACAGGTATCCTTGGCGGCCGTCCCCGAGGTTCCCCATGCGGTTCCTGCTCACGGCGCTGCTCGCTTCGCTTGCTTCGGCCCAGACCACCTGGATCGTCGACGACACTCCCGGTCCCGGTGTGCACTTCACGTCGTTGCTGGCTGCGGTCGCGGCGGTGGCGAGCGGCGATACGTTGCTCGTGGCTCCCGGCCATTACGAACCGTTCCACGCAAGCGGCAAGGCGCTGACGATCCTCGGGGACGGTCACGCGACGACGTTCATCGACGGGCCGCTCATCGTGGGCATGGTCCTCGACTACGTCACGATCACGGCGCCGCCCGTCGGCACGACGTTCCGGCTGTCGGGTGTCACGATCCGGCGCGACTTGCCGGGGTTGGCGAGCCGGCTCGCGATCGCCGGCGCCGGAGTGGCGACGGCGGGCACCGCAGTGCTGACCGATGTGATCTCCGAGCCCGCGACGATGACCGGGCTTTCGGGTGGGAACGGTCTCGCCGTGACGGGTATCGCCGTGCACGCGTCGCGTTGCGTGTTTCGCGGTGGGTGGTTCGAGCCGGCAACTGTCGTGACCGTTGCCGGCGCCGGTGGCGCGATCGTCAACGGTGGTGCTCTGTTCGTTGCCGACGCGTGTCTCTTGTCCGGTGGCTCACCCGTCGCGCCGGCGTGGTACGCGTTCATCGGTGGGGGCAACGGTCTCACCGTGCTCGATGCCACGGTGCATCTGACCCGAACGAATCTCGCCGGTGGTTCCGCCACCCCTCTCGGTCCTTCGTCGTGGACGGGGGGTGGTACCGGGTTGCGCGCTGCGGGCAACACCACCGTGCGGGTGTCCGGATCGGCGACCAACTCCATTGCCGGCGGCGACGCGCCGGTCCTGGGCGGCTTCGGCGTCTTCAGCACCGGTGGCCCTGGCATCGAAGCGCAGGGTCCGGCGACCGTTGAGGTGTTCGGTTCCATCGCGGTCTCCGGTGGTGTGGGTTTCGTGTCTGGTCCGCCGACGACCGGCGGTGGTCAGATCCAGCTCGGCTTGCCGCCGCGGCCCGTGCTCTCGCTCACCGGCTCTGCACCGAGCGGCGGCGATCTGCAGGCGACGCAGCCCGTGACTCTCGGACTCGATGCGCCGACAGTTGCCTCGCAACTCTTCGTTCTCGTCGTCGATCTGGCACCAGGCTACTTCGCGCTGCCGGGCTTCAGTGCCGAGCCGTTCCTGTTGACGGGCTCGGCCAGTCTGTTGCTCGTGGGGCTGCTCGATGCCGCAGGTCAGTTCGCCGTGACCTTCGTGCCTGCGACGCAGACGCCGGAGTGGACGAACCTGCCGTTGCACCTGCAGGCGTTCGCGTTCGATCCCGCGCTCGGCATCTGGCAGGGCAGCAACGCCGAGGTCCGCCGCATCCGGTGAGGCACGCCAGCCGCACGGCGCTGCGACGCCCGTTTCCACCCGTCGGCCCGCGACCTCATTTCGTTGTCTGCCGTCGGGGCCGCTGCTTGCCGGCAACCGATCGGACGATCAGCCGGCCGCTGCCCGTTGCCGGCAGCGGCGTCTTGGCGCGATCAGGTTCCGCCGATCAGGGCCTACGACGAGAACCAGTGGGCGAAGCTCGCCGATGCGCAGGGACGCTCAGTAATCACCGAGCGTCAGGATCAGCGCGTTCGAGCTGCTGAGCGACACGATCGCGCCTTGAGGGTCGAGCGCGACCTGCGCGAACTGGTGGAACAGCTGCAGACCGAGCAGCGATGCCGCGTTCGGCAGCGGGATCGAGTACGGCGCGCTGCCCGCAACCGGCAGTGTCAGCGCGAGCAGGTCCGGGCTGGCGAGCAGGTCGCAGTTCGGCAGCCCCGCGGGATGGATCGCGGACAGCGGCACGTTCACCGATGCGAAGCCGAGGATCGCGACCGCCAGGGACGTGCTGGTGAAGCCGTTCGCGCGCGACACGAACGTAGCGCCGAGCCACGGGTAGGTCTCGGCGGCCAGCGTCACGGGGCCCGCGGGTCCGATGCACGCGGTCGGAACGGAAGCGACCGTGGGCGCGCACGGCGACGCGGCACTGGCGACTCCGGAGTTGCTGCCGGCGAGGATGCGGCCACCCGGCGCCACCGAGACGCTGCGCACGTGCGCGAGGCCAGGCCCGACCGGCCACCACGTCGTGCCGTCCCAGCGCGCGATGCTCTGTGCCGCGACGCCGCCGATCGATGTGAAGATGCCGCCGACCAGCAGGTCGCCGTTCGGCAGCAGCGTCGACGTCGACACCCACGACTGCGCACCACCGCCGAACGGCTGCCACGCGGCGCCGTCGAAGCGGGCCATGTACTGCAGCGGCACCGATCCCGAGCCCGTGAACTGACCGCCGGCGAACACGCTGCCGTCGGGCAGTACAGTGAGGCATCTCACGCTGCCGTTCAGTCCGGCGCCCATCGAGTGCCACGCGGCGCCGTCCCAGCGCACGACGAACTCCGTCGTCGTGGTCGTCGACACGACGAGATCGCCGTTCGGCAGAACGGCGAGCGCCTGGACCGACGTGTTGCCGAACACGCTCGCAGGCATCGCCAGCTCGTGCCACGTTGTGCCGTCCCAGCGCGCCAGGTTGCGCGCTGGCAGCCACGACGGAACCATCGCGTTGAAGTTGCCGCCGACGACGATGTCACCGTTCGACAGCCGCGCCATCGCGAACACGGTGCCGTCGGTTGCCGTTGCGAACTGGCTCCACGACGTGCCGTCGAAGCGCGCGAGATCGACCGCGCCGCTGACGAACCCGAAGTTGCCGCCGACGAGCAGGTCGCCGTTCGGCATCGGCAGCATGCAGAAGATCGTCGCGGACTCCGACGCGGCGAGCGTCGTCCACGCGAGCGTCGCCGTGTCGAGTGCGGCGACCGCCTGGCGAACCTGGAACGGCGGGGCCGGCACGTGGTACGCGGCGACGAGCTTGCCCGGCAGCGGCCCGCTGCCGTCGGGGTCCCACGTGCACGTTGCGTAGCTCGTGCCGATCAGGTTGGGCGGCGGCGACCCGGACCACGAGGTTGCGCATTGTGCGGTGATTGGCAGCGCGAGACCGATCCAGGTGATCACCGACGAAACGACTCCGGCGCGCGCGGCGCCGTCGTGCACGAGGTCGCTACCCTTCATTGCCGCATCGTATCCGGCTCGGACGTGACGAAAGGTGGTGAACGCAAGGAACGACGAGAGGACATGGCGCATGCGCTGACACGAGCAACCTACATGCCGATCGGACGGCCGCCGGCATTGCTGCGGGCAGGGTCGTTGCAGCGGTGCCTGCCATCGCCGCACCGCCGTCCGTAGCCGGTTCTCCGCCATCCATCCGCCGTCGCCGTCACCGCGGAAGCTCGACCGTCGTTGCGCCGGCCATGGTGACGGCGAACTCGTGCGATCGGAGGCCCGCCGCGCCGCGCCACCAGACCGCATATCGCCCGGGACCGAGCACGTGCGGGCCGGCAAACGCTGGCCCGGTCGGGATCAGGATGTCGACCGCGGCGCCTACGCGCACGAGCTCGAACGCGTTCGCCGCGGGTTGGGACGCGTCAGGCGGCAGCGTGAACGTAACGTGCGCTACCGGCGGCAGCGCGAGGTCGAGTGCGACTGGGCCCGTTCCGTCGAGCCAGTGCGTTCCCGCATCGATCGCGCCGAAGCGCGGGCAATGGATCTCGAGACGGTAATGACCCGCCGGGATGTCGTCGCGACCGAGCTGGGCGGCTCCCTCGTCGGACTTCCCTTGCACGAGGCGAACACCGAGCCCGCTCTCTTGCTGCCACAGACGCACACTGACGTCGCGCGGCAACACGCCTTCGGGTACCGCGACGCGGACCTGCAGCGAGCCGCGGCACCGCTGTTTGTCGAGCACGAGCTCGACGGGTTCGCCAGGGCCGACGACGCGGCCGACGGCGGGCAGCTGCGACGTCTCGCCCGGAACGCATGCCCAGACGCTTCCGACGGCACCGCAGACGTCGGGCACGACGAACGTGCCGTCGAGAGCCGTCAGTTCCTGGTTGCGATACTCGTCACCCGCGGTCCACACGATGCGGGAACGGGCGACCGGCGCGCCGTCGCGATCGACCACGCGGCCACGCACTTCGGGGCCGCGCTGCAGCACGAGCTGGATCGTCGTCTCGCCGCGCACCTCGACGACGCGCTGCGCGCGGCCGTCCAGGCTCGCCGCCCGAACCGTATACGTGCCAGCCGCCAGATTGCTGACGTCGAACGTCCGGTCCTTCCTCGTTGCCGCAGTGAGCTGGCCGGTGGCGGTGTTCGTGACTAAGACGACGCCCTCCTTCGCGAACGCGCGTTCTGCGGTCAGCACCTCGACGCACAGCCGGCACGCGGGTGTGCCGCTGCGTTGTCGTTCGACGATGGCGACACTGCCGGGCTCGAACCAGTCTGGCCTCTCGCGGAACGGAGCCGCCGCGACAGCGCTCGGCCACGCGATGGCGCTACTGAGGTCCCCACTGTCGCTCCGCTTCGGGCTGTTGACGGACTCGCCGAGCGGCACTCGCAGCGTCTGCCCGGCCCGCGTGCGCACACGGCGCAGCAAACCTTCGTCGATCAGCCACTCTTGGCTCGAAGCGTGTACGTGCACCGTGAACGGACTGAACGCCGCGGCCACCTGCACGGCGCCGTCGGCAGGTCCGAATAGCGCGACCAGGCACGCCCCTTTCGCGGCCCACGTGTCGAACGCGTCGAACAGGAACCGCACGGTGCTCCTGTCGTCGGCAACCTGGTGGTCGGCATGCTCCGCCGCGGCGATCTCTTGCCGCCTTGGCTCCGGCACGAGCGGCCCGCTCGCGGGCACCGCCGGTTCGAGCTCGCGGGCCGCCAGCGGGTGCGCGACTGCCGCCGGGTCGCCGCTCGGCCACGTTGCGACCACGGCGCACACCGCCACCACGGCGCACACGATCGCGATCACCGCGCGGCGTCGATTCGGATGCGTCTCGCGAGCGACGTCCATGATTCGTGCGCCACTCTACCCGCGCCGCGGACCACGCGGGTCGTGCCGCGTGTACCGCCGCGCCGGGCCAATGCGCGGCTACTTCTTCTCGCCGGGTCGCCTGGTCGGCTCAGCGCCCACGTCGCCGGCGTATCTGCTCGAGCTTTTTCACGGCGCGCTCCTTGGCCGCGGCACGAGCCGCCTCCTGCCGCGCCTCGGCCTTCGCCGACAGGTTCTGCTCGGCCTGACGCGTTGCCTCGTCGAGCGCGCGGCCGATCTCTGCTTCGGTCGCGATGCCCTTTCCCCGCAGCAGGGCCACGAGGGCGGCGACGCCGGCCTCGAGCCCGAGCACTTCGCGTTCCAGTGCGTCGATGCGCGCGTCCTGTTCGTGGTCGCGCTCACGCTTCGATGCCGCGAGGCGGGAGATGCGAGATTCGTGATCCTGGATGTCGAGCTGCTGGCCCAGGTCGCCGAGCACGAGGAATCGAGTCCAACCCATGGTGTGTACCCTGTGCACGAGCGGGGACGGAACCCGTCGCTACACGGTATTCTCGTTGTAGCCTTGGCCGCTTGGTCCGGAAACGGCGCCTGGCGTCTGCAGACTCGAAAGTCCCATGCTCCACGCTCTCACCGCACGTTCCGTCGCCCTTCTGGTTGCAGCTTCGAGCGTCGCCGTCGCCCAATGGGTGCAGCGTGCGCCAGCCACTTCGCCGACCGCGCGTGCGGCGGCGGCGATGGACTTCGTGCCGCAGAACGGCGGTCTCGTGCTGTTCGGCGGCAGTGCGCCGCTGCTCAACAACCAGACGTGGGTCTACGACGGCACGACGTGGACGCAGCTCTCGCCGGCGTCCTCGCCGTCGGGCCGCTTCGGCGCGCAGCTCGTCTACGACTCGACGCGCAGCGTCGCCGTGCTCTACGGCGGTCTCGCCTCGAACATCAGCATTCCGCCGCCGACGAGCGAGACCTGGGAATGGAACGGCACCACGTGGACGCAGGCGACCCTGGTCGCGAACGCCGGTCCGCGCTATCGCTACGGCGCCTGCTTCGACTCCGCGCGCAGCCGGGTCGTGATGTATGGCGGCCAGTCGACGCAGCTCATCAGCCCGCCGAACAACCAGACCTGGGAGTACGACGGCACGACGTGGACGCAGATCGCCACGACGGGCAACCCGGGCCCGCGCGAACGTCCCGCGATGTGCTACCACGCGGGCATGGGCATGACGGTCATGTTCGGTGGCTACGACGGTGTCGCGTTGACCGACCAGACCTGGCTCTACGACGGCTTCAGCAACACCTGGGTGCAGCTCGTGATCCCGGGCCCGAAGCCCTCGCCGCGCAACGCCTCGGCGCTCGTCTACGACCCGCTGCACAACCTGTGCATCCTGATGGGGGGCCAGGATGCTGCGAACGTGCTGTCCGACACCTGGGCGTTCGACGGCGTGCGCTGGGTGCAGCAGGCAACGACGACGCAGCCGGCTCGCGACCACGTGATGGCGTTCCTGCCGGGCACGGGCCAGGTCGTGAGGTTCGGCGGTTTCACTGCTGCGCCGAGCACGCTGTCGAACCAGACGTGGGAGCTCGGCACGGGCAGCTACGGCGTCGGCTGTGTCGGCACGAATGGCGTGCCATCGCTGGCTTCGGCCGGCGCGATGACGCTCGGCCAGCCGTGGACCGTGAACGTCGCGAACCTGAACCCGACATTCAGCCTAGCCTTCTTCGTCATCGGCTTCACGCGGTTGCCCGGCATCGACCTCACGTTCCTGCTCAACATGCCGGGGTGTGCGGCCTACACGACGCCCGACCTGCTGCTCGGAATCTCCGGTGCGGGCGGTGCTGCGAGCTGGACATGGCCTGCGGTCTCCGGGCCGATTGGTGCCGCGCTCTACACGCAGGCGCTGTGCTTCGATCCGCCAGTCAACGGTTTCGGCTTCACGATCTCGAACGGAGTCTACGCGACGATCGGGAACTGAGGCGAGCCGGTCGGGGACGCCCTCACACGACGACGACGTGCAGCTCGCGTGGCCCGTGCACGCCGATCACGAGCTGCAGCTCGATGTCGGCCGTGCGCGACGGACCCGTGATGAACGTCACGGCCGGCGACAGCGGGCGGGCGAGCGTCTTGAGCGCTTCGCCGAGGTTGCCCAGGATGCGACTGTGCGGCAACAGCGCGATGTGCACCGGTGGCAGCAGCGAAGCGAGCCGGTGCCTTTCCTCGTCGCCGACGAGCACGAGCGTGCCCGTCTCGGCGATCGCCCACTGGGCCGCAGTGACGCCGAGATCGGCGGTGAACAGTTCTTCGCGGCTCGCGTCGGGGGGCTGCCAGGGTTGTGCGCGCAGGCTCGCGTGATCGCGCAGGTTGGTCACGGCGGCAGCGTTGCTGCGCGCGATCGAACGCGGCGCGTAGCGCGCGAGCAGCTGTTGCACGGCCGCGAGTCCACCGTCCTCGATGCCGAGGTGCAGATGCCCACCGACCGCGGCCAGCCGTTCACCGAACTGCGTGAGCTTCGCCGACGCGTCGAGGTCGACGCGGCCGAGCATTGGCACTGGAGGCGGGGCGGGCACCGGCGAGTCCGCGGTGCGGCGCAGGCAGGTGCGGACCGACGCGAGAATCGAGTCGTGCGCGGTGGTCATGGCTTGCTCCGTTCCCGCCAAAGCGTGCGGAAGTCGCGCGCGGCGAGCCGGGGCGCAGTGCGGCCCTTGCGCCACTGCCGCAGCGGCGGCAGCCACCGCAACAGCCAACCGAACCAGCGGTCGCACCAGCGCGCGACGGCCAATGCCACGCGATAGCGCCGCGGCCCGCGCAGCCAGAACGCAACCACGCGCATCGCGAAGCGTTCGAACCACCTCGGCGCCGCCGCGCGCTCTGTCCCCGAACCCTCGCGCACCTGCTGCCGCAGATGCAGCAACAGGGCCGGGATGTCGATGGCAACCGGACACACGTCGCGGCACGCGCCGCACAGCGTGCTCGCGAACGGCAGCTGTGCGGCGTTCGCGAGCGGCACGAGCTGCGGCGTCACGACCGCCCCGATCGGGCCCGGATACACCGAACCATACGCGTGCCCGCCGACCTGCTGGTAGACGGGACACACGTTCAGACAGGCTCCACACCGGATGCACGCGAGCGACTGCCGCGTGATGTCCTGCGCGAGCATGCGCGAACGTCCGTTGTCGAGCAGCACGACGTGCAGTTCCTCCGGCCCCTCGTCGCCCGCCCTCTCCTTCGGCCCCGTGAGCAGCGACTGATACGTGGTCATCATCTGGCCCGTGCCCGACCGCGGCAGCAGCCGCAAGAACACGTCGAGGTCGGCCACCCGCGGCAGCAGCTTCTCGATGCCGACGAGCGCGATGTGCACGCGGGGCACCGACGTCGTCAGGCGCACGTTGCCCTCGTTCTCGAGGATCAGCAGCGAACCCGCCTCGGCGATCAGGAAGTTGGCGCCGCTGATGCCGATGCCCGCGGCGGCGAACTTCGCGCGCAGCCGGTCGCGCGCCGCGGCTGTCAACGCCTCGGCGTCGGCGTCGCGCGGCGTGCCGATCTTCTCGGCGAACAGCGTTGCGATCTGGCCGCGGCTCTTGTGGATCGCGGGCACCACGATGTGGAACGGCACTTCGTCGGCGAGCTGCTGGATCCACTCCCCGAGGTCGGTCTCGACGGCTTCGATGCCGGCATGTTCGAGCACTTCGTTGAGCCGCACCTCCTCGGTGGTCATGCTCTTGCTCTTCACGCACAGCGTGGCCCCGGCCTGCCGCGCGAGGCCGAGCACGAGAGCTCCGGCCTCGGCCGCATCGCGTGCCCAGTGCACGCGCGTGCCGCGCTGCAGCGCGTTGCGTTCGAACTGCTCGAGGTAGTGGTCTAGGTGCAGCAGCGTGTGGTCCTTGACCTCGCGCGCTGTCTGCCGCCAGAGCTGCCAGTCGGGCGCCGTCGCCATGGCCGTGCGCCGCCGCTCGTCGAACACGTCGGCAGCGGCGCGCAGGGCGCGCCGCTGTGCGTCGTTCTGCAACGCGGCGCGCGCGTTGCCAGGGAACTGCTGCATCGGCAGGTGCTCGGCCATGCGCAGGTTCAGCCGTAGAGCCCATGGGCCAGGACTTCGGCGAGGTGCATCGTGCGCACGGACACGGCGCGGTGCTCGAGCCTGCCCCGCAGGTGCAGAAGACAGCTCGCGTCGCCGCTCGCGAGCACTTCGATGCGCGCGGCTTCGACCTGCGCGAGCTTGTGGTCGGCGATCGCGACCGACAACTCGGGCAGCTTGACCGCGAACGTGCCGCCGAAACCGCAACAGGCGTCCGCGGCGCGCAGCTCGACGAACTCGACCCCTGCGACGGTGCGCAGCAGCTGCCGTGGCTCCTGCCCGACGCCGAGCTCGCGCAGCCCGTGACACCCGTCGTGCCAACCGACGCGGGCCTGCAGCCGCCCCGGCGCCTTCGTCATGCCGCGCCACACGAGGAACTGGCTCAGCTCGAACGTCCTCTCCGCGAGGTGTTCGGCGCGCTGCCGCCACGCGGGATCGTGCGCGAACAGCTGCGGATAGTGCGTTATCTGCGCGGCACAGGACCCCGACGGCAGCACGAGCGCGTCGACGCCCATGCGTTCGCAGCACCCGATCAGCGCTTTTGCGAGCGGACGCGCGAACGCCGGATACCCGCTGTTGCAGAACGGCTGCCCACAGCAGGTCGTCTCGCCGACCTCGACCTCACACCCGACGTGCTCGAGCAGCGTCGCGGCGGCGATCCCGATGCCGGGCCAACACTGATCGACGACGCACGTCACGAACAGCGCGACGCGCTTGGCGCGAGCCGCCGTGGCCGTGCGGTCGGCGCCCCCCTTCACACCGTCTCCATGCGACCCGACGCCGCCGCGCGCGCCATGGCCGCGACGACCTGGAAGTCAAAGGTCGCCTGTTCGGCCGGACACGGGAAGTCGTCGAAGTCGTCGATCCAGCGCGCGAAGCGACCGTGCAGCTCCGCGTCCGGCGTGAGCGCCGCGAGTGCCTTCTCAATGTCACCGCGCGTGAACGACTGTTCGCGCCCCGCCTCGACGTAGTCGAACGCAGGGCCGTGATACTCGGTCTGCCCGCGCACCCAGATCCGGTCGCCCGCGATGCGCACGCCGCCGTCGGTGCCGTGGATCGCGAGCGCGCGCACGCGCGTCAGATGACTGGCAGTGAACGTACACAGCACATTGCCGCGCAACACGGCTGTCGCGACGGCGCCGTCGTGTGGCCGCGGCAGGAAGCCGCTCGTCGTCTGCGCGGTCACGCGTTCGGCGCTGCGCCCGCAGAGCCAGCTCACGAGGTGGATGTGCTGGCTCAGCAGCTGCACGAACGGATCGCCGGCGATCTCGCGCGCGGCTTGCGGCGACCGCAGCAGATCGTCTCCGAGCGCGCCCTGCACGCAGACGAGACCGCCGAGCCAGTCGGCCGCGATCATGCGCCGCAGCTGGTCGAGGATCGGGTCGTCCTGGCCCGGCACCGCGATACCGAGCTTGACCTGCGCCGCGTCGCAGGCGGCCGTCATCGCTCGCGCCGTCGCGAGGTCGCCGGCCATCGGCGTGTGCACGAGACAGTGCACGGCTTGGGCGGCTGCGGCCTGCACGTGGGCAAGGCGCGCCGGCACGGATCCGGTGAGCGCTACGAAGTCGATACCGGTGTTGAGCAGGGCCTCGAAGTCCGAGGTGCCGAAACCGATGCCGGTGTGACCGAGCAGCTGCTGCCAGGCCGAAGCGTCCTCGTCGTGCACGGCCACGATGTCGCAATGGCGGTGGCGCCGCACCTGCTCGACCGCGGCGAGACCGCGCGCACCACATCCGGACAGACCTGCTCGCAACGGCTTCACGGCCGCAAGCTACCGCGCGCCCGCAACAGTGCCAGCTGGCCCCAGAGAACCGCGAGCGCCGTCTCGGTGCGTTGCGGGTGTCTGCCGCACGAGATCGGCAGGAAACCGCGCTCGGCGAGACGCGCCACTTCGTAGGGCAGGAAGCCGCCGTCGGGACCGAGCGCCAGTGCGAACGCAGAGCCGGGCGCCAGCGTGAGCTCGTGCGTTCTGGTGGGGGCCGCGGGATGGGCCACGAAACACGCGTCGGGCAGGTCGCCGGGCAGGTGGTCTTCGACCATGGGCTTGAAGAGCGGGAAGAACTGCACCGCGGGCAGCCGCGTGCGACCGGCCTGCTCGAGACCGAGCAGCAGCTGTTCGCGTTGCACCTCGGGACGCATCGCGGTGCTCTGCAGGTGGCTCTTCTCGACGCGCCAGGAACGGAACAGCACGATGCGGCCGAAGCCGAGCGCCGCCGCGTGGGCCAGCATGCGCAGCAGCACCTTGGGGCGCGGCACGGCGAGCAGCAGCACGTCGGGCGTCGGAGCCGGTTCGTCGTGCAGCGATGCCGCGACGGCCACCGCGTCGCCCGTGACGGACTTCACGGACGCGGTGCCGAGCAGCCCACCGAGCACGCCGGCCTTGAGCCCCTGGCCGACCGTGGCGCGCAGTACCGTGCGCACGTGTTCGGCGCGGCGCCCGCGCAGCGTGGCAAAGCCCGCGCCGTCGATCTCGTCAGGCCGCAGCAGCAGGAAGTTCAATCGCTGAGGATCCGGAACCCGAACGACACGATCGGCAGCACGACAGCGGTGCCGGGCGCGAAGGGTTCGGTCTGGAACGGCGACGCGAGGCTGTTGCCCAGCACGAGGCAGACCTTGCCGTAACCAGCCGACGGCGAGACCGCGAACGCCGGCTGTGGCTGCGCGCCCAACGCCGCCAGCGGCACGACCACCGTCGTGCCGACAAGCATGCCGAGCAGCGCCGGCCCGCCGCAGCTCGGACCACTGCAATACAGCAGCCACATGGTGCCAAGCGACGACAGCTCCATGTGCGTGATGCCAGTTCCGACGGGTACGGTCCCTACCACGCCTACGCTCCCCTGCGCGAACTCGTGCAGCGCCGCCGCCGTGGCGCCATACGCGTAGAGTGCGGGGCCGGCCGAGCCGAGGCCCGCGCGCAGCATCGTGGCGGGCACCGGCATCGTGAGCTGCTGCGTGAGCAGCAGCGTTTGCGCGAGCGGGTCGACGACGGTGATCGCGGCCGGCTGGCTGCCACTGAACGGCCCCGCTGCTTGCCCGCCGTGCAGGACGTAGAGCAGGCCAGCGGCCGTCTGCAAGTCGGCGACGCCGCCGAACCCGGACGGCAGCGCAACGACCGGGGACAGCGTCGCACTGCCGTGGTCGAACGGGATGAGGCCGTTGGCCACGAGCAGGTAGACCAGCGTGGTCCCGGGGATCAGGATCATCGAGTTGGGATTGCCGGCAGTCAGCGGGACGCTCGCGACCGTTCCACCCGGCAGCGACACGTTGTGCACCGACCCAGGAGAGCCGGGGCTGAACGGACTCGGCGGCGTGCCGAAGGTGAGCAGCAGCAGCGTGTCGCCACCGGGCACCGCGAGGATCTTGAAGGCGCTGGCGGCCGCCCCGGTCAGCGCCGTGTTCAAGACCGGTGTCGGCGAGACACCGTCGTATGCGACGAGCGAACCACTGGCCAGCAGCAGCACGAGCCAGCCTCGTTCCGGCACGGTGGCCGCATCGCGCACGGCGGTGGTCAGCGTCTGCGAGAAGGCTACGGTGTCGGCGATCGCATTCGTCGCCGCGATCGCGCCCGGTGTCGTGCCGAACGGCGTCGCGCTGCCGGGGTTGACGAACCAGAAGCGTGGCTCGCGCACGCGGAACGAATCGCCGTTGCTGACGCCCCAACCGCCAGGCTGTGCCGGATCGAGCGTGATCGCGGCCGCGTAGATGTCGATGCCCGCGAACGCGGGCGCCGGCGGCAGGAGCCCCGCGAACGTGGCCGTTCCCGCAGGATCGGTCAGGAACGCAACCGTCAGGAGGCTCGGCGTGAGGCCGAGGCAGATCGTGCCGATCGGCGTCGGGATGGGCCCGGGCGCGAAATCGAGGCCGAGCACGCCGAGCACGGTCGGCGAGGCGCCGATGTCGACGCGCCAGGCGTCACCGAGCCTGCCGCCGCTCGCATCGACGGTGACGCCGACGGCGGGGCAGGGACCCTGGGCCAGGGCAACGGTCGTGAGGCAGAGTGCGGCGAGCGCGTTCGAGAGCAGCGAAGGCATGAGAATCCGGGTGCTGGGTTGGCGCTCAATATACCAACCCGTGCTCTCTCACGCCGCGCCGCCTCGCGCTCGCGGCAGCAGGGTCAATCAGGGAGGATTCGGACCGCGGACGCGATCGGCAGCACCACCGAGGTGCCGGCTGCGAACACCGGATCGGTCTGGAACGGTGCCGTGACGTTGTTGGAGACCACGATGCCCACCTTGCCGTACGAGGCCGACGGTGAGACCGCGATCGCCGGCTGTGGCACACCGCTCAACCCGGCCAGCGTGACGACCGACGTCGTGCCGACCGGCAGGCCGATCAAACTCGCCGGAGCGGAGCTCAGCATGAACCAGAAGTTGCCGAGCGACGACAGTTCCATTGCGGTGATTGGCCCCAACGGGATCGTCGCGACGGGGGCCACGGTGACTTGCGCGAACTCCTGGAGCGACGCCGCGGCATTCCCGTACACGTAGAGCGCCGGGCCGGCCGAGCCGAGTCCGGCGCGCAGCATCTGCACGGGCGCCGTCATCGCGAGTTGGTTCGTCGACAGCGCCGTCTGCCCGATCGCGTCGATGACCGAGATCGCCGCAGGTTGGCCGCCGCTGAACGGACCCGCCGCCTGCCCGCCGTGCAGGACGTAGAGCAGGCCGCCAGACACCTGCCAGTCGACGAAGCCACCGAACCCGGACGGCAGCGCGATGAGCGGGAAGGGCTGCGCACTGCTGTAGTCGAACGGGATGACGCCGTTGGCCACGCGCAGATACACGAGCGAGGTGCCGGGCACGTGGATGATCGCGTCGGGATTGCCGGCAGGCAGCGAGGTGCTCGTCACCACTCCGCCCGGCAGCGTCACGTGGTGCACGGAGCCAGGAGTGCCACCGCCAAATGGACTCGGCGCGGTGCCGAAGGAGAGCAGCAGCAGCGCATCGCCGCCGGGCAGCGCGAGGATCCTGCCGGCCCCTGCCGCGGTGCCGGTCAACACCATGCTGAGGACCGGAGTCGGGCTGCTTCCGTCGTACGCGGCGAGCGCACCATTGGTCTGCAGCACCGCGAGCCAACCACGTTCGGATACGGTGGCAACGTCGCGCACCGCAGAGCTCAGTGTCTGCGAGAAGACCATGTTGTCGGCGATCACATCGGTGGCCGCGATCGCACCCGGGGTCGTGCCGAATGGCGTCGTGGTGCCGGGGCTGACATACCAGAACCGCGGCTCGCGCACCTTCAGCGAGTCGCCGTTGCTGACGCCCCACCCAGTGGGCTGCGCCGCATCGAGCGTGACCGCGGCCGCGTAGATGTCGATGCCAGCGAACGCGGACACGGGTGGCAACAGACCCGTGAACGCGGCTGCCCCCGAGGGATCGGTCGCGAACGCAACCGTCAGGAGGCTCGGCGTGAGGCCGAGGCAGATCGTGCCGATCGGCGTCGGCACGGGTCCCGGCGCGAAATCGAGGCCGAGCACGCCGAACACGGTGGGCGAGGCTTGGATGTCGACACGCCAGGCGTCGCCGAGCCTGCCGCCGCTCGCGTCGACGGAAACACCCATCGATGGGCAGGTCTGGGCCGTGGCAATCGTGGTGAGGAACAGTGCAGCGAGAGCGGTGGTGAAGCGGGATCGCATGGGGTGGTTCGGGGGAAGTGGTCGGAGCAGCATAACGTCGAGCGCACCCTGCCAGCGCAGCCAGGGTCACCCGGGGGAGTGGCTGCGCAAGTAGTGCCAACTCGCTTCAAGTTTCATGTTCGCACCGGAGCGAGCTCGATCTTTTCGACTCGCGACGACCACGTCCGTGCCGCGGTGCCATCGTGGACCCACAACGCGTTGCCATTGCGCTGGCGCCGACATTCGTGGTTCTCGCGCAGACCGGTTCGCCCTACCATGGGTGTCGCGATGACTACACCGCGTATCGACGACTTCCCGGTCGTGCCGCGCCGCCGCGGCCTGCGCCGATTGAAGGACGTGCCCGTGCTGCCGAGCCTGATCACGCTCGGCAACCTGTTCTGTGGGTTCCTCGCGATCGCGAAGGTCGCCGATGCGCTGCGACTCGCGCCGCCCGGCGCGCCTTTCGCGACGGTCGTCCACCTGTTCGAAGTCGCGGTCGTGCTCGTGTTCGTGGCGCTGATCTTCGATGCGTTGGACGGGCGCATCGCGCGCATCACGGGGCAGTCGACGCCGTTCGGCGCGCAGCTCGACAGCATGGCGGACATGGTCACGTTCGGCGTCGCGCCGGCGTTCGTCGCGAAGGTGCTCGTCGACTGGCATGCGCAGGGTGATGCCAACGGCATGCTGCCGCTGCACCCGAAGCTCTTCTACGCGGCGGCCGCGGTCTACGTGCTCTGCGCGGCGCTGCGGCTCGCTCGGTTCAACGTCGAGACCAGCGCCGACGAGGAGGATCACCGCTCGTTCAAGGGGCTGCCTTCGCCGGCGGCCGCGATGGTCGTCTGCGGGCTCATCGCGCTGTTCTGCACCAAGAACAACCCGGACGCCGAGCTCGGGCACCTGCTGCTGAAGCCCGAGCACTTCGACCTGATCGTCGTCACGATGCCCGCGGTGCTCGTGCTGCTCGGCCTGCTCATGGTGAGCCGCGTGCCCTACCCGCACGCGCTGCACACGATCCTGAAGGGCCGGCACAGCATGCCGTTCCTGGCGGCTCTCGTCGTGATGATCATCGTGGCGGCCGTGGAGTGGCAGCTCGCGCTCGTAGTCTGCACGACCGGCTACGTCGCGTGGGGCCTCCTGCTGTGGGTCGGGCGCGTCGTGATCCGCCGCCGCGACGACGACGACGACGACGACGGCGAACCCGAACCGGGCGCGCGAACCCAACCGAGTCGCAACTGACCCATGCTGCGCGGGCAGCACGCCGAGAGATCGACCGTGGTCGCAACGACCGTCTACCTCGGACTCGGCAGCAACGTCGGCGACCGCGACGGTCACCTGCAGCAGGCGCTGCAACGGCTGCGTGCGGTGCCGGGCGTCGAGGTCGTGCGCGTGTCGAAGGTCCGCGAGACCGTGTTCGTCGGCGACGGGCCGGTCCAGGGGCCGTTCAAGAACGCGGTCGCCGAGGTGCGCACGACGTTGCCCGCACGCGCGCTGCTCGGCGTGTTGAAGGCGATCGAGCAGGGCGCGGGGCGGGGCCTGGACGGCGCGCGCAATCAGCCGCGTCCGCTCGACCTCGACATCCTGTTCTACGGCGACGAGGTCATCGACACGCGCGAGCTCGTCGTGCCGCATCCACGCTGGCACGAACGCGAGTTCGTGCTCGAGCCGCTGCGTGAGCTCGGCGTCGACACTGTGGCTCGGCGGCCCGCGCCGAGACCGGTCGTGATCGAACCGCCGGCCGCGCTGTCGGCGCAGGTCGCGACCTGGCGGTCGGGTGGTTGCACGATCGGCCTCGTGCCGACGATGGGCTCGCTGCACGAAGGCCACGTGAGCCTCATGCGGGCAGCGCGCGGCGAGTGCGACCGCGTCGTCGCGACGATCTTCGTGAACCCGCTGCAGTTCGGGCCCAAGGAGGACTTCGCCGCGTATCCGCGCGACCTCGGCAAGGACCTGCAGCACTGTGCGCGCGCCGGCGTCGACGCGGTGTTCGCGCCGGCCACGGCACAGATGTACGAACCCGGCTTCTGCAGCAACGTGGACGTCGGCGCCGAGGCGCAGGGCATGGAGGGTGGCCAGCGTCCGGGCCACTTCCGCGGCGTGGCGACGGTGGTTGCGAGGCTGTTCGCGCTCGCGTTGCCGCACCGCGCCTACTTCGGCGAGAAGGACGCGCAGCAGCTCGCGGTCATCACGCGCATGACGAAGGACCTCGGCTTCCCGACCCAGATCGTGCGCTGCGCGATCGTGCGCGAACCCGATGGCCTCGCGATGTCGAGCCGCAACGTGTTCCTCGAGGCCGGGGATCGCAAGGCCTGCACCGTGATCTACCGCGCGCTGTGCAGCGCGCGCGAGGCGTTCGCGCGCGGAACCCGCGATCGCGACGCGCTGGTGCAACGCGCGCGCGAGGTGCTCGCGTCCGAGCCGCGCGCGGAGGTCGACTACGTCGAGCTGCGGCGCGAAGGCGACCTGCAGCCGTTGCCCGGCGGAACCGTCGACGGCGGGCGGTTGCTCGTCGCGGCGCGTTTTGCGCGCGGCAGCCGGCCCGTCCGTCTGCTCGACAACATGTCGCTGGCGGAGGTGGAAGCTCCGTGAACGCAGACGCGCTCTATCTGCCACCACGCGCCAAGCTGAACCTGTTCCTGCGCATCGTCGGGCGCCGCGCCGATGGCTACCACCTGCTCGAAACGCTGTTCCACGCGATCGAGCTGCACGACGATCTCACGGTCGCGCCAGCTCGAGCCGGCATTCAGCTGCGCGTGACCGCGGACGCGGGCCTCGTCGTGCCCACGGGGCACGACAACCTCGTCGTGCAGGCGCTCGGAAACCTCGCGGCCGCGGCCGGGCACGCCGGCGGCTTCGATGTCCATCTTCACAAACGCATCCCGCCCGGCGCGGGCCTCGGCGGCGGCAGCAGCGATGCGGCCGCGGCGCTACGTCTCGGCAACGAGCTGTTGCAGCGCCCGTTCGACGGACCGCAGCTCGCGCAGCTAGCGGTCGCGTTGGGCGCCGACGTTCCGTTCTTCCTCCGTTCGGGTAGCCAGTGGGGGCGCGGCATCGGCGACGAGCTGAGCCCTGCCGTTGTCGAGCCGCAGCACTTCGTGTTGCTGCTTCCGCCGTTCGGGTGCCCGACCGCCGAGGTGTACAAAAACTATTCGGCGCTATGGAAGTGCAGTCCGGCGCAAGATAAGGTCCCGATCGCGATCCCAAACACCAGGGATTCCACAGTGACGGTCAGGTTAGGCAACGACTTGGAGCGGGCAGCGGAGTTGGTGCAGCCGGCGCTGGCCGGGCTGCGCCGCCGGGTCGTCGAAAGCGGTCATCCCGACGTGAGGATGACGGGCAGTGGGTCAGCACTGTTCGTCGCTTGCGCGGACGAGGTGGCCGCAGCGCGGTGCGAGCAGTCCCTGGCTGCTTTGCCCGTGGCGGGCGTGAGGATCGTGAGAACGCGCAGTGCTGGGTCTCTGGACTCACCGTCGCGGCGACCACCCGGTCGCGGCGACCCGGAGCCGGCACCTTCTGGCTAGGGACGGTTTCGGCAACGGGAGTGGTCATGCAGGGCGACAACAACAGCGGCGGCGCCGGTCGGTTCCAGGTCACGGAGGTGCGCGTGAAGTTGACCGACGACCCGCGCAACAAGCTCAAGGCCTACTGCAGCGTGACCATCGACGACGCGTTCGTCGTGCGCGATCTCAAGATCATCGAGGGCAACAAAGGCCCGTTCGTCGCGATGCCGAGCCGCAAGCTCGCCGACCACTGCGCGCGCTGCAACCACAAGAACCACCTGCGCGCCGCCTTCTGCAACCAGTGCGGCACCAAGCTCGATCCCGAACGCGCGCCGAAGGACCTGCGCGGCCGCGCGCGGCTGCACGCCGACCTCGCGCACCCGATCAACAGCGCGACGCGCATCGAGCTGCACAAGGCCGTAGTGCGCGCGTATGCCGAAGAAGTCGAAGCGGCGAGGTCGGCCGGCGCGCAATACCGGCCCAAGACCTTCGATGACCTCGACATGCTCAGCGACATGATCGACGACGAGTATCTCGAAGAGCTCGAGCGCCGGCAGGAAGAACGCGTGCGGCTGCGCGAGCAGGGCGGCAGCGCCAGCGGCGGCGTCATGGCCAACGACGCGTGAGCGTGAGCCAACCCGAGAAGGGGGACCTGACTGCAGCGAACCACGCAGCCAGCCCCGCTGCGGCGTTTTCTTTGGGCGCGCGCCAGTAACGGCTAGGATGCGGGAGCCGGCTCTCGCCGGCCCGGAGTTCAGCTGTTGCCGCTTCGAATCGTCATCGTGGGACCAGGTCGGGTCGGCAGCGCGTTCGGGCATCGCCTCAGCAAGCGCGGTTGCGACCTGCTCGGGTTCATCGGCCCTCCGCACCGCGTCGAGCAGGCGGTGCTGTTCGCTCGCGCGGGTCAGGCGCTCGAGGGTTCGGCCGTGTCGCGCGCGCACATCGTGGTGTTCGCGGTCGGAGACGAAGACCTCGCGCTCGCCGTCGCGACGGCGGTGCGCGCCGGGCCGCCGCGCTCGTGCAGCCTGTGGCTGCACACGAGCGGCAGGCACGACCTGACCGTGTTCGATCCGGCCGCCGACCACGGCATCCGCCGGGGTTCGCTGCATCCGGTCGCGCCGTTCGCCGATGCGGCCTCGGGCCTGCGCGCGATGGCCGGCGCGCCTGCGGTCATCGACGGCGATCCGCGAAGCCTGCGCCTGCTGCGCCGCCTCTGCGAGCTGCTGAGCCTGGTTCCGGTCCCGTGGGCTGGAGCCGACCGCGCGGCCTACCACGCCGGCTGTGCGCTGGCGGCCAACGGCCTCACGGCGCTGTATGGCCTGTGCCAGGACGTGTTCGCGACGGCCGGTGGCTTCGCCGCCGAGGAGCGCAGGCGGCTCGTCGACGCGTTGATGGAGGCGGCGCTGCGCGGATGCAGCGAACGCGGCGCCGTCGCGGCCTTGTCGGGGCCCGTGCGCCGCGGCGATGCGGACGTCCTGAAGGCACACATACAGAGCCTCGCCAGGCTGCTGCCCGAGGCGCTGCCTGCCTACCGCGCGCTGATGCAACGCGCGCTCGAGCTCGCGGTCGCGGCCGGACTCGATCCGAACGCCGTGGCTGCGGTGCGGCACGCGCTGGCGGTTCCGGGGCCTCGCTAGCCGCATGGCCCAGATCATCGCCAGCGTGTTCGCGGAGTCGCGGGACCAGGTCGCGCGCAACGCAGCCAAGGCGGCGATGGCCGGCGCCGACTGGCTCGAACTGCGGTTGGACCGCTGGCCCAAGGGCGCCGATCTCGCGCCGGTGTTGGCCTCGGTGCGTCTGCCCGTGCTCGTCGCGTGTCGCACGCCCGAAGACGGCGGCCACTACCGCGGCACTTTGAGCGAACGGCGCGAGCTGTTGAGCCATGCGCTGATGGCCGGTGCGCAGGGCATCGACCTC
>DASRJH010000197.1:0-46670 GCA_035649575.1 Planctomycetota bacterium | reverse complement strand
GGGCGCGATGGCACCGGGTCGTGCGTCGCGGCCGGGACTTCCTTGGCGGCCGCCGGCACGTTCGCCCTGCAGCCTGCGCTGTCTTGGGCATGTTCGCTTCTCGCCAGGTGCTGGGCCTTGCCGCAGTCCTCGCGCTGTTCGAGCGCGTGCGACGGAGAAGGAAGGGTGTTTGGCGTCACGGTCTGGTCCTCGTCCAGGGTTTCGTGGATCGGCTGCCGCTGCCGGCGACGCCGGGCATCGACCGCCACGTTCCACACGACGACGAAGATCCAGGCCACCGGGTCGTCCGGCCGCGTGCCGCGCTGCCAGTCGCGCCAGCACTTGAGGAAGGCGTCCTGCAGCACTTCGGTCACGTCTGCCGAACCACCGAGCACGCTGCGCACCGCCCCCGCCAGACCCTGTCGATGGGTCTGGAACATGTGGCTCAGGGTCGGATCCGCATCGGCCATGGATCGATCGTGCACTTCAAGACGCCGGCTGGCGACGATGGATTGCGCTGGCTGCAGATTCTGCGGTGCCGAGGGCGGTCCGGGGAGCGGGGTGGGCGCGATGGCACCGGGTCGTGCGTCGCGGCCGGGACTTCCTTGGCGGCCGCCGGCACGTTCGCCCTGCAGCCTGCGCTGTCTTGGGCATGTTCGCTTCCCGCCAGGTGCTGGGCCTTGTCGCAGTCCTCGCGCTCGGGCTCGGCAGCGGCGGTTGCACGCTGGTGAAGCCCCTGGTCGGCGCCCTGACGGGGCCGGCGATCATGCTCGGGCACTCGAGTGGTGACTTCGGCGGCTGCTGCAACAGCTGCAACGGCGAAGCGATCCTCGGCGCCCTCGCTGTGATGGCTGCGTTCGGAGCCGGGGCGGGGCTGGTCACGGGCATCATCAGCGACGTTAGGTACGTGTGCGGCTACAGCGACGACCCGACGAACAACTGGTGGGACCCGTTCAAGATCAACAACGAGGTCTGCGATCGCTGAAGACCGCGCGCGTCCTTCGCATCGGCGTGAACTGCGTTCCCTCTCGGTCATGGCCCGCAACCAGAAGGTAGACTCGGCGGGTACGAGCCGCCTATGAGCCAAGCTGACGCTGCCGACGCGCGAGTGACGAGGGCCGGACGAGCGCCGCCACGAGCAGTCCTTCCTTCCCGTACGGCTGGTGGCCCAGCTACGTGCCGTCAGGGGCGCACGACCGCCGACGTCGTCGGCGAGCCTTCGCCCGCGTGGTCGACCGCGGCGACGAAGACGGGTGTCCTCGGCGGGTCAATTGGCCCAACGGAACGTGATCGGGGACTCGATGTCCGCGTGCAGGCTCTTGTAGACGGGGCACGTGTTCGCGGTCGTTTCGAGCAGCTTCTTCTGTTCGGGCGTGAACGAACCGGGCATCACGACCTCGGTGGGCAACCGGCCGATCCGTCGCGGATTGCTGATCATGTGCTTCTCGACGGTGACCTGCGCGCCCTTCAGCTCGATGCCGTGACGCCGCGCGACGAGGCCCATCGTCGTCAGGATGCAGGTGCCGAGGGCTGTCGCGACGAGGTCGGTCGGCGAGAAGGAGCGGCCGAGCCCTTGGTTGTCCTTCGGCGCGTCGCTTTGCAGCTTCGCACCCGAGGGGCCGTGGACGGCGGTGCAGCAGAGATCGCCTTCGTACTTGGCGGAGATGGTGACCATGTGATGCTCAGGTGGTGAGGGTTTCGTAGGCGCGCTGGATCTCGGTGAAGCGCTCGGTGGCCTCGCGCTGCGCGATGGGACCGAGGTTCGCGTGCGCGTCGGGATGGAACTTGCGAACGAGCTGCCGGTGGCGTGCCCTGATCTGAACCGGGTTCGCATCGGCCGGCAAACCCAGCACCGCCAAAGCCTGCGCGCGCCGATCGAGAGCGGGTCCCGGCCGGGTCGCGGACCCCTGCTTCTCGCCGCGCAGATACTGCGCGCGAGCCAGGTGGAACAACATGCGCGAGCGACTCGCGGAGAGGCCGAGGCCCTTGGCGACGTCGGAGAGCACCGCGTGCTCGGGATCGCGGAACTTGCCGTCCGCGAAGGCGACGAGACAGCACCAGCAGAACAGCGAGTCGCGTTCACTCGCGTCGAGGCCGTGCGCGATGCGCGCCGCGAGGCCGATGCGGTCCGTGAACCGCAGCGGCTGCTCCTCCCAGTTCCGGATCTCCTGGCTCATGACCGGATCGAGGAACCGTTCGAGCAGGAAGCGCCGCACGGTCTCGCGTTCGGCCTGCGACATCGGCCCGTCGGCTTCGGCAACCGCCGCGAGCAGGTAGTAGATGCGGCGCGGCAGCGAAGCGCGCGCGAAGGCCTCGTGCGCGGCCTCGCTCCAGGCCCGGCGCGTGCGGGCAGACAGCGTTGCGTAGCGGACCAACGGCGTGATCGACGAGTAGGCGAGCACGAAGCCGAAGAAGCCGCAGACGAGGCTGATCAGACCGATCGGGTCGCTGACGCGCAGCAGGCGCTGGAAGAGGCCGAGCCCTGCACCGAGGATGAGGGCGATGCCGAACAGGAAACGGCCGATCCAGTAGTTGGGCGAAGATCGCGGCGGCATGCAGGGACGTCGTGAACGTAGCAGTTCGGCGCGGTCACGCGAACGGCGGTCACTGCGGGGCCACGACGATCGTGACTGCGGCCTCGTTCCCGATCGCGCGGCGGTGGGTCAGCGTGCCGACGCCGGGATGACTCACGCGGAACTCCCAGTCGCCGCGGCCGAGCCGGCCCAGTTCGAGCGCACCGTCGGCGCGCGTGGCTTCGACGAGCAGGAAGCTCGGCAGCCACGGGGTGTCGTTCCAACGCGCGGTCACGATCGCTCCGCGCAGCGCCCGGCCCGAGGCGTCGACGGCCTGCAGCACCGTGCGCGTGCCCGTAGGCAGGCTCAGCGCGAACTCCTGGGCGCGGTCGGGATCGAGCTCGAGCAGGGGGCTCGAGCCGGGGCCGAAACCCGCGGCGCGGCCGACGATCCGCGCGGCGCCGCGCGGCATGCCGCCGAACCACGCGCGTCCGTCCGGCCCGGTCGTCGCGAGGCCCGGCGCGCCGAGCGGATGACCTTCGGCATCGACACAGAGCACTGTCGCGCCCGCGACTGGTTGGCCGCCGCTCGTCGTGACGAGGACCGACGCGGCAGCCGATGGGTGCGCACGCAGCTCGACGACCTCGCCCGGAGTGCCCGGCACGACGCGGATGCCCGCGCGGCGCGAGGCGGCGCTCTCGGGGCCCGGGTGCAGCGGATCGGCGGCAATGAGACCGTAGGTGCCTTCGTCGAGGCCCGTGAAGTGGAACTCGCCGGCCGCGTCGGTCAAGGCCATGCCGAGAGTGTCGTCGCGTTCCGCGTGGCCTTCGTGCAAGAGCCGCACGACCGCGGTGCGCAGCGGTTGGCCTGTCGCGGCGTCGACGACACGCCCGCGCAGTTCACCCGCGGGCAGCGACAGCGTCGTGCGGTGCTCGGTGGTGTCCTTCGGAAACGCGGCGTCCTGCGGCGGGCCGATCGGAGTCATCGTCATGCCGCCGCGCACCTGCAGGCGGTGGATCCCGGGCCGGATCCCCGCGAACGACGCAGCCCCGTGGAGCAACATCGCGGCGCGCATGCGACCGTCCTCGATCGCGGTCGCTTCGATCAAGCCGTCCTCGAACGGCTTGCCGCCGACTTCGACGCGCACGATCCAGCGTGCGCCGGTCGCGAGCTCGGTAGCGTCGAGTGTGACCTCGGTCGTCTCGCCGGCGCGCACCGCGCAACGCTGCGACACGACGTGGTCGGTGATCTTCTGGAAGATCTCGCCAAAACGCATGCTCTGGCCGGGCCGCCAGTCGTTGCCGCCGAGGCTGCGCATGAGGCCCGCCGGCATCGCCTGCACCGTGTGCTGGCCCGGGTCGAGGTTCTCGAAGTGGAACGTGCCGTCGGCCGAAGGCACGGCGCCGCGTGAGGACTGCGTGACCTGCTCCTGCGCCGTCACGAGGAACTCGTCGGGCTGTTGGCCCGCGCCGACGAGCAGCTTGCCGTGGATGCTGCCGCCGTGGTCGAGCGTGATCACGATGCCTTCGAGCACCTGTCCGGCCTCGACCTTCAGCCGCTCGCTGCGTGCTGAGGCGAAACCGTCGGCGGTCGCGAGCAGTTGCAGTCGGCCGGGCGCCAGCGGCTCGAGGCGGAAGCGTCCTTCTCCGTCCGTGTATGCGCCCTGCGAACCGCCGCCGAACATCGCAATCATCGGGTTGTCGGCCATCGCCCCCTGGCGCTTCCGCACGAGCGCCCCGCGCACGGGCTGGCCCTGCTCGTCGCGCACCGTTCCCGCGATGGCGGCTGCGCGCGACACTTCGAGGATGCCGGCGTCGGTGGTCCCCGCAGCGACCACGACGGTCTGCTCCGTTTCGCTGCGTCCGTCGCCCCTGACCTGCAGCGTGTACTCGCCCGGCGCGATCCTGACGAGCTCGAATGCGCCGTCGGCAGCGGCGTCGAACACCTGCTGTCGGACCGCCGTGCGCAGCACGAGGAACGACGTGCGCAGCAGCGCCACGGTGAACGAAGGCAGCGGCTTCTGGTTTTCTGCGGCGACCACGCGGCCGCGCAGGCCGCCGAGCGGTTGCAGCACGACTTTCACGTCGCGATCGCCCATGCGCACTCCCTTCGTCTGACCCGCGGCGTGGTCGGGATGCGCGGCGACGACGAGGAACGTGCCTTCGTCGGCGAGACCGGTCAGCTGAAAGCGCCCCTCGGCGTCGGTGTGCACGCCCGAGTTGGCGACGTCGGCCATCTGTTCGGCGCCGAGTTGCGAGGCGATGTCGCCGAGCAACGGAATGTCGCCGCTCGGAAAGTGCGCGACGTGCGCGCCGGCGACTGGCACGCCGCCGGCAGTCGTCACGATGCCCGTGACCACGCCGCCTTCGCCGAGCTCGAGACGCAACTGCTGGGGTTCGCCGCCGGCCTGCAGATCGATGGTCGCGGTCGCGGTGAGGCGGGCCTTCGCGGTTGCTTCGACCGTGGTCCGTTCGGTCCGGAGGCCGCGCAGTCGACAGACTCCATCGGGTCCCGTCTTGCCGTGCGCGGCCATGAGCTGCCCGATCATGGGGCTGTTGTCGCCGGTACGCGCCGACACGTCGGCGTCAACGATCGGCGCGCCGTCCGGATCGACGACGAGTACGTCGAGTGACGCACCCGCGTTGACGGCCACGACGACGTCGCGCACTTCGGCTGGCTCGAGAGCCGGTTGCGAAGTGTGCGCCATGACCGCATCGCCCTCGACGGTCAGAGTGATCGCAGCCCCGGGCAGCACGCCGCGGAACACGAACGTGCCGTCGGTCTCGGGCTTCGCGCCGGGCAGCATGCTCGACATGATCGCGCCGAGCAACGCGCGGCTGTCGCCCATGACCGACATCGGATCGGGTTCGAGGAACAGGCGCACCTTCGTCACGTGGGCCGTGCGTTCGCCGAGCAGCCGGCCGCGCAACATGGCGCCGAGCATCGGTCGCAACACGAGGTTCGTCTGTTTGCTCTGTTGCGGCACGTGCACGACCTCGGGCTGCGGCAGAGCGTAGAGATCGTGTTCGAGCGTGATCCTCAGGTGGGCTTCGAAGGCGCGCAGCGTGAAGTTCCCGGCTGCGTCGGCGAAAGCACTCGCGATTGGCTCACCGGTCAGCCGGAACGACAGCCCCGGGTTGCCGCGTTGCGACATGTCCATCGGCATGATGCCGCTGCGGTCGTCGGCCTCGCCGCGATAGGCGAGAATGCGCGCGCCGGTGACGGGAGCCTTGCGGTCCGCGAGCACCATGCCGTTCACGGTGAAGACGGGTCCGTCGGTTGCAGGTGCGACCTCGCGGCGGATCGGCGTGTCGGCAGCCTCGCTCGCGACCGCGGTCGCGACGGCGGCCGTCGCCGGGTCCACGTCTGCCCCGCTGCCCCCGGCGGGTGGGGGCCCCGTGTCGAGCAGAGTCGCCTCCTGGCACGAACGCAGCAGCCACATGGCGGCGAGCACCAGCAGCAGGGCGGTGACGATGGCGATCAGGCGGGGCACGCGCGCAGAGTAGCCGATCGGGCCGTGTTACCGTCGCTGGGTCACAGTGCTGAGGAGCAGACTCAGCAGGATCAGCGCCATGCCGCCCCAACTCCACGCGTCGGGCCAGACCCCGAACACGATCGCTCCGAACAGCGTTGCGAACGCGACCTGCAGATAGCCGATCGCGGTCGCGCGGCCGGCTGCTTCGCGCGCGAGCCCCTTCGTCATCGATACCTGCGCGATCTGCGTCGCCAGGCCGATGCCGAACAGCAAGAGCCAGCCCGTGGCGTCCGGCCAGACCCAGATCGGCACCGCGAACGGCGCCGTCAGCGGCGCGGTCACGAGCGGGAAGTAGAACACCACGACGAGCGGGTTCTCGGTGCGGCCCAGATGCCGCACGGTCACGTAGGCCAGCGACGACAGCAGCGAGCCGAGCAGCGCGACCATCGCGTAGAGCCAGTCGAAGGCGGCCGTGTCCGCGCCGCCGAACAGCGAGCCCGGGCGCGCGATGACGAGCACGCCGAGCAGGCAGGTCCCGATCGAGATCAGAACGCGCGTCTCGAGCCGTTCGTGCAGCAGCAGCGCCGCGAGCAGGGCAGTGAACAGCGGCGCGGTCTGATGGATCACGGTCGCTTCCGCGAGCGGCATGTGCACGACGGCCGCGTAGAAGCAGACGAGCGCGCCGGAGCCGATGAGTCCGCGTACGAGCAGCAGACCCGGCCGCGTGCGGAACGGGTTCGAGCCGGCGCGCCACAACACGAGAGTCGCGAACAGCAGCGTGACGCAACCGCGCACGAACACGATCTGCATGGTGGGCAGCTGGCGGGCGCTCGCGAGCTTGACGAGCGTGCTCATCACGGCGAACCAGAGCGCGGACTGCGCCATGTAGCGGATCCCCGATTCGCGCCCGCCGGCGGTCGTGGGATCCGGCGCGGTGCCTTGCGATCGGGCCTCGATCGGCACGACCGGGCTCAGCTGGACGTCGCCGTCAGCGCTTCGTTGAGCAGCTGCGAGTAGCGGTGGGCCTTGCGGCCCTTGGCGGCCTTCTTGTGCCAGGCGTAGCCCGCGATGAGCGGGAAGAAGACCGTCGCCTCGCCGTAGACCATCTGCTCGTAGCTCGTCGAGACCTTGCCCCACGAGCTCGCTTCCTTGAGCGTGCTGCCCGAGAGCGCGCCGTCGCGTTCGTCGGCCACGGTGATCTGCACCGCGTATTTGTGCATCGACGCTTCGCTGCCGAGGATGTCGGCCGCGACGACGATGTCCTGCGCGAAGTTCTTCGGCACGCCGCCGCCGATCATGAACAGGCCCGTCTCCTTACCTGCCATCTTGATGCGCGTGAGCTCGAGGAAGTCCTTGGCGCTGTCGATGCTCACGGTCGGCTTGCCGACCAAGCCGTTGCGATACTGGTGCTCGACGAGACCGAAACCCGCGCTGCAATCCGAGAACGCGGGGCAGAAGATCGGTACGTCCTTCTCGAACGCGCGCAGCACGATCGACTCCTTGTTCTTGCCCTTCTTCTGCAGGTAGCGGCCCATCTCGGCGATGAACTCGCGCGAGCTGTAGGGGCGCGGGTCGAGCGAGTCGGCGATCTTCTTGCACGTGTCGTCGCAGTGGCGCAGCTCCTCCTCGTCGATGAAGGTGTCGTAGATGCGGTCGATCTGCAGTTCGCGCAGCTGGTTGTCGTCGATGAACGGCGTGCCCTGGTAGTGGCGGAAGCCGAGCCCTTCGAAGAAGTCCTGGTCGACGATGTTCGCTCCGGTCGACACGATCGCGTCGACCATGTCGGCCTCGAGCAGCTGCACGATGATCTTCTTGAGGCCTGCCGAGACCAGCGAACCGGCGAGGCAGAGGATCACGGCAGCGTCCTTGTCCTTGAGCATCATCTCGTAGATGCGTGCCGCGCGCGCCGTGCTGCGCGCCGAGAACGCCATCTTCTCCATGGCTTCGACGAGCGGGACCGGGTTGAACGTGTCGAGCGAGACGTGTTCGACCTTGGTCTTCAGCAGTTCCTTCTTCTTCATCGCAGTTGGATCAGGGCTTTCAGGGATTGTGGGGAGGATCGCAGCGACAAGCACACGCGGCTCGGCGTGTCCGGAGTGGACGCTGCGTCGCGTGGGGCCTTTGCCGTCGCGCCGAGACGATCGAGGTCGATTTCGCACGTGAGCCACGCGGACGACGCGGTCTCGGAACTCGCCGCCGCGGGATCGCGCACCTTAGCGTCGAGGGCGTCGTCGATCGCCCTCTTCATCGAATCTTGTGGAGCATTGCCGCCGCCGATCTGCAGCCAGAGGTTGCCGACGCGGGCCCCGAACGAGACCAGGTCGCCGTCCTCGTTGCCGAGTCCGGGCAGCGGCTGCCTGCCGCGCACGCGCGAACGCAACATCGGGACCTCGCGCCACGCGAGGGCTGCCGGTGTGAACTCCGCTTCGATGCCCTGGCTGCCGAGGACCTCGGTCTCCTGCTGCAGGTGTTTCGGGTCGAGCGTGCGGGCGGCGAACGCATCGGCGTCGTGCAGGCCGTACGCGAAGCCGAGGCGGCCGGGTGCAAAGGCCAGCTGGAACGAGCCGTCGAGCAGCGGGAGCAGCGCGCGCAATTCGTCCTCGGCGGCGCCGGCGCCGCTGCGATGGATCCCGGCTGCGGCGATGAGCGGCAGGAAGGGCGCGCACACGACCGGGAAGCAGTCGCGAGCCAGGGCGAGGTCGAGCCGCAGCGCAGCGTCGGGCCAGCCCAGGTGCGGCTGCGACATCGCGGCAGGCGCGACGGCGGCGAGCCAGCGCGCGAACGCGCTGTCGGGCATCGGCACGAGCTCGAGGCGGATGTCGTAGCGGCGGCCCCCGTCGATCTGCGTGACGACGACGTTGGCCGATTCGAGTGAACGCGCCAGTGAGAACACCGAAGCGCAGAGCTCGCGCGCCGCTTTGGCCGGCAACGCGGCGAGCTTTGCGAATGCGTCGACGCGCGTCGTGAGCTGTCGCTCCGTGGTCGCGACGGCCTCGGCTTCGCGCTGCAACCACGCCGCGGCGCGCACGTCGACGACGAGCGTTCGCGCCCGGAACGGATCGGCAGATGGCAGAAGGCGTATGGCGCCGCTGTTCGGCACGAGCAGCTCGAGCTGCTGGCCCTGCTGCAGCGCGGGCATGTCGAGTCCGAACACCTGCGCGAACGCCTCCATCCATCGGGTGTCGTTGGCCGCGACCCGCAGCAGCGGCCGGGAACCTGTGGACTCCTGACCCGGCGGCAGCGCACCGAGCAGCAGCGCCGCCGCGGCGAGATGGACGAGACGGCGGCTCACGACTTCTTCCGCAGGCCGAGTGCCTCGACGAAACCCTGATGCAGTTGCTGCGCCGCGCTCGTCGTCATCGCGCCCTGCAGCTCGACGATCGCACCGCCCTTCGGCAGCAGCTTGCCGATCGCCGATCCGACGGCCCTGCCGGTGGCCGTGTCGTCGCACCCGACGAAGCACGTGTAGTCCTCGCTGCCGAGCTCGCGGTCGAGCACGATGACCTTGATCTCCTTCGCGATGGCCTCCTTGCAGACGGGACGCAGCGCGACCGGGTCCTCCGGTGCGACGAGGATCGCGTTGTAGTTCTGCGCGATGAAGTCGCGCACGAGGTCCACTTGCTGCTCGGGAGTGCCTTCGGCGGCGTGGTATTCGAACTGGATCTGCGGGTAGCGCTTCGCGGCTGTCTTCAGGTCTTCGCCGATCCGTGCGCGCCGTGGTTCGCCGCCGGTGCGATGCGCCATCGCGATGCGGAACACGACGTCGGTGACGGGCGTCGTCGTGAGCACGCTCGCGTGCTGGTGCCGCAGGCCGCCGACCACGATGTCGCCGGGCGACGGCACGACCGTGCCGCCTGCTGCGAGCGTGGCCTTCGTGAACATGAGCGGGCCGAGCACGAGGCGGCGCGGCGGTGGGATGCCGCTACAAGCCAGCAGCGCCATGTCGATCGCGGCGGCCGCACCGGTCGGCTGCAGGAACGTCGCGTCGATCACTCCTTCTGCCACGCGCTTTTGCGCCTGGGCAGTGCCGCCGATGCCGACGATCCGGATGCTGGTGCGTTGCTTCTGTTTACAGGCAAGCGCCGCGCCGAACGCCATGTCGTCGTTGTGCGCGAACACGAGTGCTATCTCAGCGTGCCGGTCGAGCGCCGCTGCCATCTCGGTAGCCGCGGTCTCCTGCTGCCAGCGGGCATCGGCGACATGGACCAGGCGGATGCTGCCGTCCGCGTTCTGCGGCATCGAGTCGCCGCCGCCCCCGTTGCAGGCGCAAAGCGAGCCCAGCCACGAGAGCAGGAGTGCGGTGCATCGGTGGTTCATGGCGATCGCTCTTTGCGCATGCGGAACCGTGCATGATGACCAGCCGCACACGAAGGCGCCAGCGGGTCGGCACGACGCTCGATCGGGACTCCTGCGTTCGTCACGACGTGGCCGCCTCCGCGAAGAACGAGGTGAAAGCCGCGACGACGCGTTCGGCCGGCAACCGGCTCGGTCTGATCTCGCGCGTGACCTGTCCGTATTCCTGTGCCGACGGCACGCCGAACCACAGTTCGGGAATCGGGTCCGCCGGCGGGTCCGCGTTCCAGCTGGCACCGTCGTGCGCGGGCTCGAACTCGGCGAGGCGCCGCGCGAGCGGCCGCAGATCGCGGCGCGGCATCGGCTCGATCGTCACGAGCTCGAACCAGCTCTCGGTGCGGTCGTGGTAGCGGTAACGCCGGCCGTCGCTGCCGTTCTCGACGTGCAGCACGCGCCAGGCGCCCGCCAGGGTATTGAGCGTCATGCGGTGCCGCGGGCCCTGGCTCGTCATCACCGCGAGGCCGAACTGCGGCAAGCGGCGGCGGTCGATGGCGCCGCGTTGCCCCTGTTCGATCTCGTGCTGCACCTGCGCCATCTCCTCGGCATAGAGCGGCGCGAAGCCACCAGGATGGTCGAGCACGGCCGTCGCGTGTTCGAGCAACCACGCGTAGCGTCGCAGCGACAGTTCGTCGGAGTCCATGACGCCCGCGAACGCGCCGTGCACGGGGGACTGCGGCTTGGCGAGGCGTGCGACGATGCGATCGATCGCAAAGCCGCGCCAGGTCTGCCAGATCCCGAAGTCACCGGTCGCTGCCGCGGCGAGCAACAGCTCCTCGCGCGCGATCGCGAGATCGGGTCGCAGGACCGCGAGCAGCGAACCGAAGCCGTCGGTGTCGTAGTGGTCGTTCACGACGAGCGACGTGTCGCCGAGGAAGACCTCCTGCTCGGCGTGCGAGGCCCGTGCGAAACGAAGCGCGATGCCAGTGCTGAGATCTGCCTTCCAGTGAAGCGGAGTGCGGTTGCCGGGCCAGTGCGAGAGATTCGGGCCCGAGGGTGTCATGCCGTCGACCGACAGGTGCGGCAGCGGGCAACCGTGCGCGCCCGCGAAGCCGAGTTGCAGGCGCGCAGCAACGGAGGTGGGCCATCCGGACATTTGCGGATTCGAACGCGCCCTTGAAGGAACGGGGCGCGGCGTCCTACCCAGCGTAGCAAGCGAGACGGTTGCGCGACGCTCAGCCTCGCGGTTCGAGCGAAGTGCAACTGGTCAAAAACGAGAGCGAGAGTGGCTTCGGCCGCCGGGATCACATCCCGGCGGCCGATTTAATTCGTGCGCCGCCGCGGCTTCGAAGTGCTCAGCTTTGTTGCCGGTCCGCGGCTGGTGCTGCCGGCGGTGCAGGTCGCTCGCCGCGAACGGGCTTGCAAACCCCCTCATCCTGGCTAGCATCCCCGACCCCTCAGGCGTGGGGGCGTAGCTCAATTGGTTAGAGTACCGGACTGTCGATCCGGTGGTTGCGGGTTCGACCCCCGTCGCCCTCGCCACTTCAAGGACCCCGGAAACGTGTGTCGAGACACGGTCCGGGGTTTCGTCTTGACGTCGGCGTGACGTTTTGCGGCTAGGGTCTTTCCCGGTCGCTGATCGCACACCTGCCGTGGGCAGTCGGCCCACCACGTTCATCGCCGACTACTTGCTCTTCGTTGCTTGCCCTTCATGGGGCAGCGACTTTGCCGCCATCGAGGCCTCGACGGCCTTCGCAATGCTGTTGGCATTGTCCACGAGCTGCTGGCGATTGGCACCCGCCGCTGCCTTGACGGTCACGCCACAGGTCGCCCTCCATTTGGCGTCCTTGAGGAGGATCGGCACGGTGACGTCGACTGCACCGGGCTCATCGAGCACGAAGGTCCTGCCGGTTCCCATCGCGTCGAGGTCCTCCTTGTCCGAGGGCTTGCCGAGCTTGTCCGCGCTCGTGCTCGCGATGACACACCAGTCGCCGCCGGCGGGTGGCGCCGAGTGCACCGTGAGACGCACGCAGTCGGGATGCTGCTTGGCAACGGACTCGACGACAGCCTGCGTGTCGGCACACGGTGCGGCAGTGCTCTGGCAGCCAGCGGCGACCAATCCGGAAACGACGACAACGGCTACGAAGCGATGCGACATTGACGGCTCCTGGTTTGAGGACGCGCGATCGCGCGCGATCGAGGCAGCGTAGCGCGTGCGGCGCCGCGATCGCTACGCACGTCGGCGCACTCGCGATTCCACCGAGCCCCTTGCTGCCGCGGACACGCGGCGAAGTCCGGCCATGCCGAAGAAGCGTGATTCATTGGGGCCCGCAGCTATCATCGCACCCCCTCGGCCGGATCTCGCGCGGACGCGGTCCCGCGATGCCGAGTTCGTTCTCGTCGCACTCCCTCTCGCCGCCCCCCGTGCCGGCACCGGCACGAACCGAGGGGCATTGCAAAAGAAGGCAAGACCATGGGCTCCCTCTTCACTGCCGACGGCGTGCAGTTCCTGCTGCGCTGGTTCCACTTCCTGGCCGGGATCGCCTGGATCGGGATGCTCTACTACTTCAACCTCGTGCAGACGCCGTTCTTCAAGAACGCGGACGCGGGGGTGCGCAGCGGCATGGTGCGAGGTGTGTTGCCGGTGGCGCTGTGGTGGTTCCGCTGGGGTGCGATGTTCACGTTCCTGACCGGCTGGAGCATCATCATGGCCAAGACCCACGGCGCGCAGGCCGTACCGTGGGATTCGCCCTACGTCACGCTGATCCTGACCGGCGGCCTGCTCGGCACGCTGATGTGGTTCAACGTGTGGTTCGTGATCTGGCCGAACCAGAAGGTCGTGATCGCGTCGGCCGAACAGGTCGCAAAGGGCGGTCAGGCGATTCCCGAGGCAGCCGCGAAGGGAGCGACTGCCGGCATGGCCTCACGCACGAACTTCGTGCTGTCGATCCCGATGCTGTTCTACATGGGGGCGGCTTCGCACATGCCCAACCTGATCGGCCTCAAGGGGCCGATGGTCTGGTGGATCGTGTTCGTGGTGCTCGTCGGTGCGCTGCAGTGGAATGCCCTGAAGGGCAACGAGAAGACGCGCAAGCCGCTGACCACCGTGAAGGGCGCAATCACGCTCGGGTTTGCGGTGACGGTGGTTTTCGTCGTGCTGATGAGCCTCTTGCTCAGCGGTGGGCCATGATTCGCCCCCGGTGAGTCAGCCCGTGGCGCCGTGATCTCGCACCGCGGCGACGGGAACTACTGCCGGCTCCACTCGAGGAACGCAGCGAGTGCTTCGATCTCGGGCGCGAGATCCGGGAACGCGGTCATGTTTTGCGTGGCGCGCTTCGGCTTGTAGCCAGCGGGATACTCCTTGCGCACCACGCGCGCCTCCAGCAGCTCGAGGCTCGCGTCCGCGATCGCGGGACCCGGCGTCGATCCGCTGGTGCCGTCGAGCCTCGGATTGGCGTTGTGGCACGCCTGGCAGACCCTGCGATAGATGTCGTGGCCGCGCTGCGCGAGCGGATCGGTCGGCCCGCTGATGGCCTGGCCGCGCTCCTGCAGCGCGAAGGTCAGCACGATGCAGATGCCGAAGAACACGAACGCGGTGATCGGGATGGCGCGACTGACGGTTGGTGGCGAGTCAGGGACGGTCGGTTCCAAGGCGGCGCGACCGTACGGGATCTCCGCCGCGCACTCAAGGGATCGAGCCTCTGGGCGCGTAGTCTCGCAAGCTGTCGCGCTGCGCGCGGCCGGGCTGCTACGCCTTCTTCTTCTTCTTGCGCCGCTTCTGCGGCTCGGACACCGAACCATCGCCGGTCGACTCGGGTTGCTTCTGCGCCATCTCGAGCAGCGCCTGCTGGCTGCGCAGCGCGACCTCGCCCTCGCCGCGCACGATTCGTTCGCTCTGGCCGGTCTGCAGCACACGACGCGCCTTCGTGTTGTCGTTCAGCGACATGCCGAGCACCTCGTCGATGACGCGCTTCTTGAGCTCGGGGTCGAGCACGGGAGCGGCGACTTCAACGCGGCGGTCGAGGCTCCGAGCCATCCAGTCGGCGGACGACAGGTAGACGAGCGTGTTGCCCGCGTTCTCGAAGGAGAAGGCGCGGCTGTGTTCGAGGAAACGGTCGATGATCGCCTTGACCGTGATGTTCTCGCTGAGGCCGGGCACGCCGGGTCGCAAGCAGCAACTGCTGCGAACGGCGAGCTGCACGGTCACGCCGGCGCGCGACGCTTCGTAGAGCGCGACGATGACCTGGGGGTCGGTGAGGTTGTTGAGCTTGGCGCGGATGCCCGCGGGCTTGCCGGCCTTCTTGTTCTCGATCTCGTTGCGGATCAGCTGCAGCACCTTGTCGCGCATCGTGAACGGAGACACGAGCAGGTGCTCCATCTGCGGCACACGCGTGTAGCCCGTGATCATGTTGAAGGTCTCGGCGACCTCCTCGCCGAGGTCGGCGCGCCCGGACAACAACCCGACGTCGGTGTAGAGCCGCGCCGTGGCCGGGTTGTAGTTGCCGGTGCCGATGTGGCAGTAGCGGCGCAGCGTGCCGTCGTCTTCGCGCCGGACGATCAGCGTGCACTTGGCGTGCGTCTTCATCCCGACGATGCCGTAGACGACGTGCACACCGGCCTGCTCCATGCGCCGCGCCCAGAGGATGTTCGCCTCTTCGTCGAATCGCGCCTTGAGCTCGACGATCGCCGTGACCACTTTCTTCTGCTGCGCGGCCTCGATCAGCGCTTCGACCATCGGGTTCTTGCTGCCCGCGCGGTAGATCGTCTGCTTGATCGCGAGCACCTTGGGATCGCGCGCGGCGAAGCGCACGAAGTCCTCGACGGTAGCGAACGACTCGTAGGGATGATGGAGCAGGATGTCGCCGAGCGACAGGTCAGCGAACATCTCGTCGGAAGTGACCCAGCTCCACTGACGGCGCGGCGAAGCAGGCGGCTCCTTGAGCTCGGGCTGCTCGACCATCTGGTAGAGCTCGCTGATGCGGCCGAGGTTCACGGGTCCGTCGCAGAAATAGACGTCGTCGATCTCGAGCGCGAAGGCCTTGAGGAAGCGATCGATCACGTCGGGGTGCGCGCCGCTGTCGATCTCGAGGCGCACGGGTTCGCCGCGGCGTCGCTTCACGAGCTCCTTCTCGATGGAGCTCATGAGGTCGGTGCCGTGCACTTCGTCGACGTCGAGATTGCTGTCGCGCGTGACGCGGAACGTGCTCGCGTGCACGACCTCGAGCCCCGGGAACAGCTCGCGCAGGTTCTGGAGCACGATGTCGGCCATGAACACGTAAGCGCGCTGGCCGTCGATCTCGGGCAGCCGCAGCAGGCGCGGCAGCGAGCGCGGCACCTGCACGACCGCCATGCGGTGCGTGCGGCGGACCTGGCGCGGATCGAGCAGCAGCACGACGAGATTCAGCGACTTGTTGAGCAGCACCGGGAACGGGTGCGCCGGGTCGACCGCGAGCGGCGTCACGATCGGATAGATCTCCTTCCGGAAGTAGGAGTCGACCCACTTCTGCTGGGCCAAGGTCAACTGCCGGACGGGCCGGAACTCGATGCCGGCCTTCGCCAGTTCCGGCACGAGCTGCTCGCGCCAGGTGACGTGCATCAACGCGGTCAAGGCATGAGCACCTGTCCGCACCAGCTCGAGCTCGTCTTGCGGCTTGATGCCGTCGGGGTTCTCGCCCTGCAAGCCGGCGTCGAAGAGCTCCATGACGCCGGCCACCCGGATCTCGAAGAACTCGTCGAGGTTGGTGCTCGCGATGGCGAGGAACTTGACGCGCTCGAGCAGCGGCACCGTGGGGTCCTGGGCCTCCTCGAGCACGCGCCGGTTGAAGGCGAGCCACGACTGTTCGCGATTCACGAACAGCGTCGTCCGGTCGATCGAAGCGATCGGTGGCGGCGGCGGGGGGGGCGGCACCGGGGCGAGTGCCGCGGGGGCACTGCCGGCGGCCGGTTCGGCGGTCGGGGCGCCGGCCGACGGGCTCGGCGCAGGGTCGGGCTGGCGATGCTGGCGGCTGAGGCTCTCGTTTGGCAGACGCATCGTCTCGATCTCCGGCAGTTCACTCATGACGCGGGCCTCACCACTATCGGCAGTCTGCCAATACCCATCGGGGATCGGCGGAGAGATCATGCCGTGGACCTTGCCGCGATTCCGGTCAAGGTCGGAGCCCCCCCGCGGTAAAGGTTCCGTCCCCGACCGTAAGGCATCATCGAAGTGACTGTCGATCCACGTGTTGGATCGAGGCCGCAGCCGCTCGGGAGCGGCCGGGCGCAACGCTCGGGCTCGAAGTTTCGGTCCGTACCAGGGCCAGAAGGCGCCTCACGGCCTCGAACCGGTGGCATCTGCCATCTCCGCACCCGGGCGCAAATGGTGCCCCACGGCGCGAGATGGAACTGATGGTTCTAGCGGGCATCCAGCGGATGTCCTCCGCAGTGGACCGCGAAAGGCGCATTTCGGCGTCCGGGCGGGGCATCACTTCCCCAGGGGCCGTCTCAACGCGCGTTGCCGGGACAGTGGCCAGGACTATGGGCTTCTAACCCCCGCTCGAGAGGCAGCCTCTCCTTTGGCCTCGCCATCCAGTACACTGCCTCAATCCCGGCGTAGTTCGAGTTCCCTCATGCGAGCCCTCCTGCTCTTGCCTTGTATTTTGGCCACGCTGTCCGCGCAGAGCGTGACCTTCACGATCCCGGGCCTGCCGGGGGCCGTCAACGTCGACCGCCCCTGGCCAGCTGGCATCGGCCGCTACCAGCAGTGGTTCTCCGCGCCGAGTTTTCAGGCTCAACTGCCGACCCCGATGCGCATCGAGCGCATCGAGTTCCTGGCCGGAACGACGCCGACGAGCCAAGCGGCGCAGATCAACTGCGAGATCCTGATGTCGCACGGCCTCTGGTCGGGCGTCACGGGCAACTTCAACACGAACTACGCCGATGCACCGGTCGTCGTGAAGCCCCCCGGCAACGTGCAACTCCTTGCCGGCACGCCCGGCGCCGTGGTCCTCACCGTGCCGTTCCTCACGAAGTTCACCTGGGATGGAGTGCGGCCAGTCCTGCTCGAGATCAGGATCTTCGGCAACAGCCTCGGCAGCCTGCCCTTCTCCTACAACTTCCGCGGCGCTGCCGGCCAGGTGGGCACGATCATGCGCGTCTACGCGCCCGGCTCGGCCGGTGCGACGAGCGGTACGGTGAGCGACGGTCTCGGCATGGATGTGCGCTTCACCGCTCGCCCTGGCGTGATGATCAGCTTCGGCTCCGGCTGCCCTGGGGAAGGAGGGTTCGTGCCCGTGGGTACGGCCTCGGAGATCCCTTGGCCCGGCATCCTGTGGACGCACCAACTGGCGAACGCTGCATCGCAGCGCATCTACCTCTGGATCTTCGGCGACAGCAACACCGCTTTCGGACCGATCCCGTTGCCCGTCGACCTCCCGAGCCTGCTCGGCTATCCGATGTCCAACTGCATGCTCCGGGCCAATCCCGTCATCGTCAACGCAGGCGTTACGGTCGGCGGCGGTGCGGGCGGGGGCCTCGCGACGCTGCCGATCCAACTGCCGGGCACTACCGGCTACATCGGCATGTCGTTCTTCACGCAGTGGGTTGTGCTCGACCCACTTGCGTTGAACGGCCTGCTGTCGATCACGGCCGGTCTCCACTCGATCGTGGCGCCGATCGGCGGCTGATCGACGGCGCCCGGCGCCCCCGAGGCGGGTTCTTTGCCCGCATCGCAAGCAATGGATTTCCGGGAGCGTCTTGCTACTACCTGAGTAGTTGGATTCGACTACTCTGGTAGTATCTGGACGCATGAAGGGACCCCGCAATCTCGGCGACCTGCAGCTGGCGATCCTGCGTGCGCTCTGGAACCGCGGCGAAGCCCCTGTCAGCGAGGTTCACGGCGCGTTGAGCGACCGCGGGCTCGCGCTGACGACGATTGCCACGATGCTGCGCAAGATGGAGGAGAAGGGGCTCGTGTCGCACCGCGGGCAGGGCCGCCAGTTCCTCTATCGCGCCGAGGTCGACCCTGACCTCGTGCAACGCAACCTCGTCGGCGACCTCGTGGCGCGGCTGTTCGACGGCGATCCGCTGGCGCTCGTGAATCACCTGCTGCGGGAAGGCGAGATCGAGCTCAGTGAGCTCGACGACTTGCGCAAACAGGTCGCGGACGCCGAACGCAGCCAGAAGAAGGGGCGCCGGCCATGACCGCGGCTGACCTCCAGGGTGTGGCGGACTGGCTGTGCACGTTCGCGCTGCACTCGACGCTCGTGCTCGGGATCGCGCTGCTGCTCGGGACCGCTCTGCGCAACCGTGCGATCGGATTCCAGGAAGGAGCCCTGCGACTCTCGCTGTGGGCTGCCCTCGTGAGCAGCAGCGTGCAGTACTTCGCGCTCGGCAGCCCGTGGCCGTTCCTCGCGTTGACGCCGAACGCCCCGCTGTTGTCGGGCGGCCTCGTCGCCGACGAGCCGGCGGCGGTCCCGGTGCTGCCGGCGATGACTGCGCCGGACGTCGTGCCATGGTCAGGGCCCATCGCGATCGTCGCGGCCGCCGCAGGTCTCATGGTCCTGGGGCTCCTGTGGTTGTGGTTCGTGCGGGTCAGCCTGCACCGCGTGCTCGCGCTGCGGCAACCCGACGTGGACTCGCGCGTGCTCGCGATGGCGGCCACGGTCGCACGCGGGCTCGGCATGCGGCAGTCGCCGCACGTGAGCACTTGCGAGTTCATCGCGACGCCGATCGCGTTCGGCTTGATCAGGCCCGAGATCTGCCTGCCCGCCCGTGCCTGCGAACTCGGCGATGCCTCGCTGCGCGCGATGCTGGCCCACGAGATCGCGCACTTGCGCCGCGGTGATCCGGGCTGGATGTGGCTCGCGGCCTGGCTACAGGCGCTGTTTCCCTGGCAGGTGCTGTTCCTCGCCGTGCGGCGCCGGTGGGCGCGGCTGATCGAGTTCCGCTGCGATGCGATCGCGGCGCAGCACTCGAGTCCGACGGCCGTAGCGCGGTGTCTGCTCGACGTCGCCGAATGGCTGCGGCCGGGATCCGGCACGCCGCTCGTGGCGCTCGGCATGGCGGCGCGCGCTTCGTCGCTGCGCGAACGCATCGAAGCCGCGTTGAAGCCGCAGCGGCGGTCGCGACCCCATCGCCTCGTGGCCATGGCGTGCAGCGGCGTGTCGTTGTCGGCGCTGACCCTGGTGGCGCCCGGCGTGGCGGCGACGTCAAGCGCGCCGGCGCCGTCTGCCCCGACCGCAATCGTGAGTGAGTCGCCTGCAGCCGCGGTGTTCGCAGCCTTGGGCGCGAAGATTCCTGCTGCGAGTCCGCTGCGGTCCGCGGCCCAGCTCCTGCAACAGGAGCACGCCGAGCTCGTGGCCGAAGTCGCGAGCCTGCGAGCCGACCTCGAAGGCCGGCGCAAGTCCCCCGAACTCGAGCAGCTCGTGTCGATGCTCACGCATCGGCTGCTCGTTCTCGAACGGCTGAGTGCGCGTCTGCGTGTCCGCCTCGACCGCCGAGACATCGAAGTAGTTGAATCGCCGAGGTGAACCATGAACAAGACCCTGTGGATCGAGAAGACGCTGTGGAGTTGTCTCTTGTCGGCAGCATGCGTCGCTGCCACGACCGTGTGGATACCGGCTCAAGCTGCGCCGATGGGGGGTATGCGCGCGCCGGCGCAAGGCCCCGATCAGAACGAGCGCGTGCAGCGGCGCCTCGCCGAGGTGATCGCGCTGCTCGAAGGTGACGACCTGACGGCCGAGGAGCAGGCGAAGGCGAGGAAGACGCTCCAGGACATCGTGGCCCAGTTGCGCAACGCCAGGACAACGACGGCGAAGAGGCCTGGGCTGGCACCGGTCGAGAGTGGCGCCGTCGAGGTCCGCGCTGGCGAGGGCCTCGAAGTCAAGCGACTCAGGGCTACCTCCGGTGAGGAGGGTGTCACCATCGAAGAGGGTGGCGAAACGCCAAAGCTGCGCCGCGCCAGGTCCGTGGAAGGCAAGCGTGGCGTCTACCAGTACGAAGGGGATGCACCCACTGGCGGGACGCCGAGGGCAATCAAGCCATCGAGGGCGGGAAAGGCGGATGCGAAGCGATACGTGGAAGCACAGCCCCCTGCCGCTCCGCTGGCGCCGGAGACTCCGAAGACTCGCCGGGCCTACGCCGAATACGAAGAGATGGAGCGTGCGCGCGAAGGCGCAGCAAAGGTCTACACCGACGTTGCCAAGGCCCACGCCGACATGGCCAAGGCCTACGCCGAGAAGGGAGCGCAGTCGAAGCGCGGCCACGCGGACGTGTCGCGCGCGTACGCCGACAAGCTGCCCACCGCGGTGGCGCGCACCGTGGACGAGGCATCCCGTGCCGCCGCCGAGGCACACGAACTGAGGGCCCATGCCCAAGCGCTGCGGGGCAAGCTCGGTGTTGGTGAGCACGGGGAGACTGCTGTTCGCTCGAGGTCGACCCCCGCGAGGCGCGTCCGCGCTGCCGAGGCCGATGACGAGGCCGAAATCCGCGCGATGATCGACGAGATGCGCAAGGAGATGCGCGAGATCCGCTCGCTGATGCAGAAGATCAGGCAGCAGGCGCATGACGAGGAGGACGAGGAGGACGAGGAGGATGCGCCGCACGGCCAGTCCTTCCCTCAGCCGCCCGGCCAGCCGCTGGCTCCCGTTCCCGGGACTCCCTTCGCCGGCTTCGGCGGTGGCAGCGGCTACGCGAGTCCCTCGGCTGTCCAGCCACCGGCAGCCGTTCCCGCGGTTCCCCGCACCCCAAGCCATGGCAGTGGCAGCGGCTTCGGCAGACAGTGACCGAGAAGCAAACGCCTACTTGCCGGCTGCAGCCTCGGCGACGCTGACATCGCGGCCGAACGGGTCGCCTTCGTCGCGTCGCACGCGCTGCAGCACCACGCGCGCGAACGAGTTCTTCGGATTGCGCGCCACGGCCTGTTCGAGCCACGCGACGGCCTGCTGTCGCTTGCGCTGCAGGTAGCTGGCCATCGCCGCGAACACGGCCGGACGCTCGTCGTCCGCGAGCGCGCGGGCCGCGAACTCGAAGTGCTCGAGCGCGCGCTCGGGATCGTGGCCGAGCAGGTTCGGGGCCATCAGCAGGCGCAGGCCCACCACGACGTGCAGCTGCGGATCGTCCTGGGCCCGCTTCATCGCCGCGTCGATGGCAGCCGAGACCTTCGTGTTCCACTGCAGTGCGGAACCGAGCCCCGTGATGCGCTGGCTCATCAGAGCCGCTTCGATGCGGAACAGGGCGCCGCTGTCGTCGCCGAGCTCACGCGCGCGAGCCACGGCGGCGAGCCCGTTGTCGACGTCGCGGGCGATCTCGCTCGGCAGCTCGGACCAGAGCGGCGCCCCGGCCGTCAGACCGCGCAGATGGGCGCGTTGTTGCACGCGCTCGAGCAGGGCCTCGGCCAGCAAGTGCCAGGCGGTGCGATCCGACGCGCTGCCCGCGACGTGTTCTTGCAGCCGTTTCACGACGGCATCGAGGGCCGGCAGCGAGCACTCGCGGCGGGCCTCTCGCAAGGCGACCGCCCACGGGGAATCGGCCCACGAGGAATCGGTCGGTGCAGGGCTCGGCGGTCTGCCGGACGGGGGGAGGTGCGTGCGCGTGCCGAGCAGGCCGTAGGCGGAAGCGCCGATGGTGACGACGCAGCCGAGGCAGAGCAGGGGGAGGACGCGGGTCATGCGGGCGGCACCAGGAGTTCGATCGGGTGGCGAACGGGCACGGAGTGGCCGAGGAGCCGCAGGTGGCTTTCGATCTGCATCATGCAGCCGGGGTTGCCGGTCACGACCAGGTCTGCCTTTGCCTGCAGCAGGCTTTCGGCCTTGCGCCGACCTATTTCGCGAGCCAGGTCGGGCTGCAGCAGATTGTAGATGCCCGCGGAGCCGCAGCAGTCTTCGGGGCGAGCGTGGGCCACGAGAGTCAGGCCAGGCACCTGCGCGAGCAGCGAACGCGGTGCTCCGCGCACCCCCTGGCCATGGCAGAGGTGGCACGGGTCGTCGTAGGCGACCCTGGCGCGGCATTCGGCCGGCGCGGCCGACAGCCCGGCCGCGGCCAGGAACTCGCTGATGTCCTGGCACTTCCGCGCGAAAGCTTCACCCGCTTCGTCCCCGAGCAGGTGGCCGTAGTCCTTCATCGCACAACCGCAGCCGGCGGAGTTGTTGACGACCACGTCGGCGTCGGCGAATGCGGCCAGGTTCGCGCGCGCGAGCGTGCGCGCCCGCTCGGGCAGGCCCGCGTGCACGAGCAGCGCGCCACAGCAGCGCTGGGCGGCGGGCACGAGCACGTCGAATCCGTTCGCGAGCAACACCTGCAGCGTTGCCCGGTTCACGCGGCCGAACATCTGCTCCATCACGCAGCCCGTGAACAAGGCCACGCGAACGCCGCGTGCCCGCACAAAAGCGTGCGGTCGATGCAGGCCGGTCGGCAGCGCGCGGCGTTCTCGACGCGCGGGAACAGGCGGTGCGAGGGCAGCCATCGCCGCTGGCAGCAGGCGCAGCCGTGTGGCGAGCGAGCGCAGGCCGACGGCCTCGGCCGCGCCGAGCAGCGAGAACAGGGACCGCAGGCGGCTCTGCCTCGCGACGACGCGGGTCAGCAGGAAGTGCACGAGCCTCGCCGAGAACCCGCGAGAGGGCAGCCTCGTTTCGAGTTCCCCGCGCGTGGTCTCGAGGATCTCGCCGTAGCGGACCCCCGAGGGGCAAGCCGTCTCGCAGGCACGGCAGTCGAGGCAGCGGTCGAGGAAGGGGCGGATCGCGCTCGGGTCCGCGACGCGGCCCTCGGCCAGCGCTCGCATCAGGTAGATGCGGCCGCGCGGCGAGTCGGCCTCGACGCCGAGGACCTGGTAGGTCGGACACGACGGCAGGCAGAGTCCGCAGTGCACGCAGTCGAGCGACCGCGTGTAGGCGGAGACGTGTTGTCGCGGCGCGACGGCGCCGCCGGTTGGCTCAGACGAAGATGCCATGCGGATCGAGCGCTTGCTTGAGGCCGAGGGTGAGCCGTTGCTGGCCCGCGTCGATCGGCGTGCCGAGACCGCGGCGCGCCTGCGCGCCGCGGATGATGCAGGCGTGCGCAGGGATGCCCGGCAGCGAACCGAGCAGCGCATCGGTCTGCGCGGGTGCATTGAGCCCGAGCTCGAAGCGCCCACCGCCCAGCACGAGCAGAGCCGCACCGGCCGGGGCCGCGGCGAGCAGAGCCGGGATGCGGCTCGGCAGCACGATGCCCATGAGGACTTCGCCACCCGGCGGCGCGTCGAGGTGGAAGCCTGTGATCGGACCCGCGGCCGCGAGTGCGTGCGTGCGCAGCATCGCGTCGACGAACGAAGGACGGCCCGCGATCCGGCCGGCCACATCGAAGCCGTTCCGATCGGACCGCAGCAGCAGCGTGGCCGGCGGGACCGGCAGCGCTCGCAAGGCCATGAACTGGGCGAGCGCCTCGGCCTGGCCGAGTCCGCGGCGCGAGAACCACGCTTCGGCGCGGGGCCGCGGCCGTAGCCGCAGGTGCAGCCGCGTGGCCGCGAACAGCCGGCCCTGGCTCCCGACGAGCAGCTTGTGCACGTCGAAGCCCGCGACGCTCTTCACGACGCGGGCGCCGCTCTTCCACGCCGTGCCATCGGCCAGCACGGCCTCCATGCCGAGCAGCAGCGTGCGCGGCGAAGCTCCGCCGGCCGTCGCGGCACCGAGCGCATCGCTCGCGAACAGGCCGCCGATCGTGCCTTCGCCGGGACACGGCAGTTCGAGACCAACGCGCTGCAATGCCTCGTCGAGCACGTAACGTTGCACGCCGGCATCGACGGAACAGGTCAGGTCGGGGGCATCGAGGCGCCAGATCGCATCGAGCCCGGTCAGGTGGATCGGCACGGCCTCGGGCACGACGGGAAGCCGGTCCTGACGGCTGCCGGTGCCGCAGAGACGGACCTGGCCTAGACCCGAGCGCAGCACTTCTGCGAGCTCCGTCGCCGAACGTGGATGCAGAGCCGTGCTCACGCCTTCGCCCTGTCGTCGAGCCCGCTGTCGTCGAGCACGCGTGCGACCATCTGCGGCCACTTGGCGACCTCGGCGCAAGCGCCGCGTCGAGGCAGCACCTTGCCGGGGTTGCACAGCCCGCTCGGATTCCACACGCCGCGCACACGCGCCATCACGTCGAGATCGGCCTCCACATACATGAGCGGGATGTGGTCGAGCTTCTCGCTGCCGATGCCATGCTCGCCCGAGATGCTGCCGCCCAGCGCCACGCAGAGCTGAAGGATTTCGTATCCCGCGGCCACGGTGCGCGCCGTGGCGTCCTTGTCGCGGCCGTCGAAGCTGATGTTCGGATGCAGGTTGCCGTCGCCGGCGTGGAACACGTTCGTGACCACGACGCCGTGTTTCTTCGCGATGACGCCGATCCCTTCGAGTGCTTCTTCGAGACGCGTGCGCGGCACTACGCCGTCGAGCACGTAGAGGTCGGTGTTGAGCCGGCCCATCGCGCCGAACGCGCCCTTGCGGCCCTTCCAGAGGCGCTTGCGCTCGGCGGCATCCTTCGCCTCCTCGGTACTCAGGGCGCCGTGGCGATCGAAGAACGTGCGGACTTCGGCAGCTTCCTCCTCGAGCACGGCGTCGGGACCGTCGAGTTCGACGAGCAGCACGGCCGCGGCGTCCACGGGATACCCGGCGCGGTAGACCGATGCCTCGACGGCGCGGATCGTGCCCTGGTCGAGGATCTCGAGTGCCGCGGGGACGAGACCGGCGGCGACGATGTCGCTGACGGTCCGACACGCGGCAGTCATCGTCGAGAACGCGGCGAGCAGCGTGCGGATGCTCTGCTGATTGCGGCAGAGTCGCACCGTGATCTCGGTCGCAATGCCGAACGTGCCTTCGCTGCCGCAGAACACGGCCGCGAGATCGAGACCATGGGGCAGGCGTGGACCAGCCGGGTCACCGAGCCGCGCCAGCGTGCCATCGGGCAGCACGATGAGCGCACCGAGCACGTGGTCCACGGTCATTCCGTATTTGAAGCAGTGCGGACCGCCGCTGTTCTCGGCCAGGTTGCCGCCGATCGTGCAGACCGACTGGCTGCTCGGGTCGGGCGCGTAGTGCAGACCGAGGTGGCTCACCGACGTGGTCAGGTCGAGGTTGACGACACCGGGTTGCACGATCGCGTAGAGATCCTCCGTCGAGACATGCAACACCGTGCGCATGCGCGCGAGGTCGATCACGACCGTGTCCGCCGCCGCGGTAGGCCCACCCGACAGGCAGGTGCCTGCGCCGCGCGGCACGAACGGAACCTTCGCGCGGTGCAGCGTCTGCACGATGGCCTGCACTTCGGCTGTCGATTCCGGCAACACCACCATGCGCGGCAGGGACCGGTGCACCGTGAAGCCATCGCATTCCCAGGCCAGCAGCGCGTCTCGCGTCGAGAACACGCGATGCTTGCCGAGCAGGCTCTCGAACGTCTCTACGAGCGGTGGCATCGGCGAGGCAGCATAGCGCGGCGTGCGCCGGCACCGGAGTTGGAGGTCGTCGCCGGGAATCACGAAAGGCCGTTGCGCCCAGTGGCCGATGGAATCGGGTGGCTGTGCTCAAGGTCAAACGACTCGTCGCGGTGTGCTTTCTCGAAGCCGCCAAGACCACGCTCGAACACCTTGGTGCCTTCCGGCTCCAACTCTCAGAGGAGGGAACGGCAGGGCCGCCCGACCTCACGCGCACCTACGGCGAGGTGCGCCGGCTGCGCGACTACCTGCAGCGATGCGGGAACGTCCGCCAGGACGAGGTCGAACTGGACATGGCCGATGCCGACCAGCGCCTGCTCGTGGCCTGCTGCCGGCGGTCCGTGGAGGTCATCGACCATACTCTTGCCGGCCGAGGGCCACTGGCTGCCGAAGAGATCCTGTCGATCCGCAAGAAGCGACAGGTCCTCGCGGATTGGGCCGTGGAACTGGCCCTCTATCCGCTGCTCGACCTGCCACTCCACCAACTGGCGCCCTTTCAACTCGAAGCGTCCCGCGCGCTGCTCGGGCGCATGCAGGAGAAGGTGCGAGGGGAGGCTCTCGAAAAGGCGAAGGTGGTGGAGAGCCAGGAGATGGCCAGGGTGAACCTCGCGCTCGAACCGGTTGCGGCTTCGCCCGACGAGTCCGTCGAGCCCACACCCATTGCGGTCGAGGCGCCGCGGCGGCCGCCGGCCGCGTCGACGTGTCTCCTCGACACCAGCAAGCTGCGCGACGCGCGTCTGCGCACCATGGTCGAAACGCACCTGGCCAGTTACGAGTGCTGCATGGCGGCCGGTGACTACCGCCTCGCCGAAGTCCTGTTGGGTTCCGTGGTGGAGGCTGCGCTGCTCGACCACGTGCTGCCCCGGCGCACCGAGTTGGGCCTCAAGAGCACCCCTGAGACCTGGAGTCCCCAAGGGCTGCTCATCCAGGTCATGGGCGAGCAGCTGTCGTCAGCGGACCACGCGATGGTCAACCGCCTGATCTCTGCCCGCTCGCTGCTGCGGCCGGCGATGCAACTGATCGCGCCGATGATCGTCACCTTCGAGAAATTCGAGACCCTGCGCGAGTTCGTGCAGTGGGTCCTGGCCAGGCTCGGCTACGCGATGGACTAGGCCAACCGGGACAGTGACGCTTCAGCGCGGCAGTACCTCGTGGTCCGTGCGCGCATCGTTGGTCTCGGGCGCGGTGCCGGCAAGCTCTCGAGATCGTCGTTCCACGGCGGCGAACACGCGCAGCAGGTTCTCGCCGAGCACCTTGCGCACCGTGGTCTCGTCGTGCCCCGCGGCGAGCAGTTCGTAGGTCAATCGCGGCAGGAACGTCGCGTCGTCCATGCCCCTCGGCACGCACGGCACGCCATCGAAGTCGCTGCCGAGCCCGACGTGATCGGGGCCGGCGATCTCGATCGCGCGCTGCACGTGCGCCACGAGCGCTGCGAACTCCGGCCGCTCGACCGGCGGGAAGCGCTGCTCGAGGTTCGCGAGCGCTGTGGCGAGCTCGGGGCTGCCGGCGGCGAACTTGTCGCGCGCGGCCTTCTCCTGGATGCGCCGCGTCGCGTTGCGGGCCGAGCTGTTCTTCGCGTACTGCGCGTCGAGGAAACCACAGTTGTAGTTGATCATCACGGCCCCGCCGTTCTTGGCCAGCGCCTGCAGCATCTCGTCGGTGATGTTGCGCGGGTGCGGGCACAGCGCCCGCAGCGAACTGTGCGAACAGATCACGGGGGCGCTCGTCGTGCGCAGCACGTCGGCGAACGTCGCATCGCTGACGTGGCTCACGTCGACGATCACCCCGAGCCGGTTCATCTCGCGCACGACCTTGACGCCGAGCCGGTTCAGGCCACCCCAGCGCGGTTCCGCGGGCGCGCACGAGTCCGCGAATTCGTTGTGGTTCGTGTGGGTCAGCGTCATGTAGCGCACGCCGAGGCGGTGGAAGAGGCGCAGCAGACCGAGGTCCCCTTCGATCGCATGGCCGCCCTCGATGCCCATCGACGCGGCGTGGACGTTGCGCGCCACCGCGGCGCGGATCTCGTCGACGCTCGTGCACAACGCCATGCGCGCAGCGTGTCGTTCCACGGTGCGCATCAGGCCGTCGATCATCATCAGTGCGCGACGCGAGCTGCCGTTCGCCGCACCCGGCTCCGCGGGGCGCGGCCAGTCCTCGTTGATGCTCGCGGGCGCGTTTGCGAACAGGCTGCTCTCGTCCCCGAAGAACCGCGAATCGACGTAGATCGAGTAGAACGCGGCATCGAGCCCGCCCTCCCTCGCACGAACCAGGTCGACGTGTCCGTCGGTGGCTCGCGCGCCGACGTCGAAGCCCTGGTCCAGGATGCGCGTCGTCGTGTCGACGTGCGTGTCGACGAGCGTAGCCGCGTGATGCAGCGCCCAAGCCCTGGTCCACCGCGCCGCGTCACAACCGGCAGGAGGCGGCGGGCACGGCGGTGCCTGCGATTGGCCCGCGAGGTGCTGCCCGGCTGCCGCGAACAACATGGTGCCGGCGCACGCCAGCATCGTCCGGGTGCCAGAGCGCTTGAGCATCCGCGGATCGTCCAGTATGCAGGGTCCTTTGCAAGCTCGCCGGGAGCCCTCATTGCGCCTGTTCGCCATCAGTGACCTTCATCTCAGCTTCGGCGTCGACAAGCCGATGGACATCTTCGGGCCGCAGTGGATCGGGCACGCCGACCGCATGCGCGAAGCCTGGGATGCGATGGTCGGCCCCGACGACTGGGTCCTCGTCGGCGGCGACACGTCGTGGGGGCTCGATCTCGCCGAGGCCAAGCCCGACCTCGATTGGCTCGGTCAACGCCCGGGTCAGAAGGTGCTCATCAAGGGCAACCACTGCACGTGGTGGACCTCGCGCAGCAAGGTCGAGAAGGTGCTGCATCCGTCGATCCGGTTGCTGCAGAACAACGCCGTGCGTCTGCCGAATGGCACGGTCGTGATCGGCACGCGCTTGTGGGATCCGCCCGATGCTCCGTGGGCCGATCCTCAGGCCGCCACGGTGTTCGCGCGCGAGATCGAGCGGCTCAAGCTCTCGATCCAGGACGGCAGGAAGATGGGCGGCTGCGTGCCGGACGGCGCGCGCACGATCGCGCTCGTGCACTACCCGCCGCGTTATTCCGATGGGCGCGAGACCGCCGCGGTGCCGCTGCTCGAGCAGGCGCAGGTGAAACTCTGCGTCTACGGCCACCTGCACGGCAAGGATCACAAACACGGCTTCCAGGGCGTGTCGAACGGCATCACCTACTACCTAGCGTCCGTCGACGCGATCGACTTCAAGCCGATCCCGATCCCAATGGAATAGGTAACAGGGGAGTAGGCAACGATGTGCTGCAGGTTCGCGATCTGGGTCCTCCTGCTCGTGCTCTCGGCCTGCCAGGGCGCGCCCTCGATGCCGGACGGCATGGGCCGTGGCCTCGTGCATGCCGATGACACGCCACCGGCAGGTGCAACGACGTGGGCGCGGCCCGAGTGGCAGCAGGGCGAGCGGTTCGCGGCGGTGCAGGGCGAACGGTCGCATGGTGCGTTCGTCGTGGTGGCCATCGAACCCGAGGCCTACGTGCTCGACGTCGGTTCGGGCCTGCACGTGCGCCGCGATCGCGATCTCGGCAACCTCGGCGAGTGGATCGCGGCGGACGACGCGCCGCTGCATCTGCTCTCGCCGGTCGATGTGCGCTACCACTGGCCGCTCTGGGTCGGCAAGCGGTGGTCGTGCGAGTTCGCCGACCGCATGCGCGGCGGCGTAGCGCTGCCGATGCGCGCCACTTACCTCGTCGAAGGACTCGACACGGTGACGGTCGCGGGGGGCACGTTCGAAGCGCTGCGCATCGTGCGCACGCTGCACCGGCTCGATGCGCCCGAGCAGTTCCGCACTCGCACGCAGGTCACGTGGTATGCGCCCGCAATCGGCTTCGAAGTGCGCCAGCTCGCGGGCGAGGTGGTCGAGCTCACGGGACACACGCGCGGCGACTGAGCGGCTACTTCTCGACGCGCGTCCACTCGGCCTTGTCGAGCAACAGGCTGCCGACGCGGCCATCGGTGGCCATCACTTCCTTGTGCTGGAATCCGGTGCCCGAGCCGTCCCAGGCGTCGTCGCACCAGAACGCGTAGGCGTCGCAGATCAGGAAGTCGGCCGTGAACGCGAGCACGTGGCAGGTCGGGATCACGGGCACGATCCACAGCGCGGCGTTGAACCAGGGGCTGTTCACGTAGGTCTTGTGATCCCAGTCGTCGATGGAACGACGCAACTGGTGCGGACCCGCCAGGCAGGAACTCAGGGGGGCGGCGAGGAGAAGCGAGCCGAACAGTGCAGGCAAGCGTTTGCGCATGAGGTGGGCCTCGGACGCGGCGGAATGGCCGCAGCGTGGATCATGCAATCCGCGGTCTGTTGGGCAAAGCAGGCGCTACGAATCGACGCGAGCCGACACGCGGCGGACCGAGTCGAGCAGAGAACCGGCGAGGCTCACGCGCGCCACGAACGTGCGCCCGACCCGATCGCGCACCGACACGGACCAGTACTCCTCGCGCTCGGGCCCCGACACGATGCGCGCCTCGTCGATCATGGGTCCGACGCGCATCGCCGCCGCGAGCACGTGTTGTGGCACCTCGGCGATCGCCACCGAGTGCGCGCGCTCGAGCACCCGCCCGTCCGCGTCGACGAGCACGGACCGCACGTGCTCCTTTACCCCGTCGCGGTAGCGCTTCTCGACGCGGAACCCTGCGCCACGCGGTCCCCATTCCCGCCCGGCGAAGAGCAGTTCCCCCTGCGGAGCGATGGCCTCGATCGCCGTGCGCGCTGCCTTGGGCAGCGACGCGTTGCCGATCGCGACAGCGGCCGCGACGATGCGGTTGCCACCGATCGAAAGACGCGCGGAGTTGCCGTCGGGGCTCTCGCCGAGCAGGGTCTGCAGGGACTCGGGCACGGGCGCTGCCGTCGAGCACGCCGCGAGTGCCAACAGCCAGCCGAACGGCCAGTGGAACGGCCTGCAGAGCGACGATCTGGACGGCGATCTGTACGCGGGGCGAACGCGATGCCAACGCATGCCTACACTGTCCGCGACCGCCGACGTTGCGCAAGTCTGCGGCGGAACCGTACGCGCGAGAAAACGAGTTGCAGCTCCGGCCTTGATCCGCGCTGCCGGCCGCCGAGACTCACGCTAGCCATGATCACCCAAACCATCGACAAGTTCATCGAGACCCTCGCAGCCAAGACACCGACCCCCGGCGGCGGTGCGGCCTCAGCCATTGCCGGCTGTATGGGTTGCTCGCTGTTCCTGATGGTCTTGCGCTTCTCGCGCGGCAAGAAGGCCAACGTCGCGCGCGAGGGGGACCTCGCACGCGTCGAAGAAATGCTGAGCGACCACTTGCGGCGGTTGCTGCCGATGGCCGATCGCGACTGCCGTTCGTTCGACCTCGTATCGGCTGCCTACGGCATGCCGAAGGACAACGAGAAGCAGAAAGCACTGCGCGAGAAGGCCATCCAGGAGGCGATGCTCGGCGCGATGGTCGTGCCCGAAGAACTGCTGTGCATGGTGCGCGACGTGTTCAACTCGATGGAGAGCGTGGTCTCGAGCATCGGCAAGGCGATCATCAGCGATCTCGCGTCGGGCGCCATGCTGCTGCTCGCCTCGGCCGAGGGTGCCCATCTGAACGTCCGCATCAATTCGGCCTACCTGACCAACCGGGATCTCGCGGACACCGCGATGCGACGCGTGACTGCCGTGCTCGAAGAGATCCGCCGAGCCCAGAGGGCGATCGCGATGTCCGTCGACAAGATGCTCGCATGACGTTACGCCGCCCGCCCCTCCTGCTCACGGTACTCGACGGCTTCGGCGAAGCTGCGCCCGGTCCTTACAACGCGATCGAAAGAGCCGAGCCGCGGTTCTGGAAGGACCTGCGCCAGCAGTGGCCGAGCACCACGCTGCAGGCCAGCGGTGAGGACGTTGGGCTGCCGTGCGGGTTGATGGGCAACTCCGAGGTCGGCCACCTCAACATCGGGGCAGGGCGCATCGTCTATCAGGAGATCACGCGCATCGACCGCGAGATCCGCGAGGGGCGTTTTGCGCAGAACCCGGCGCTGCGTTCCGCGATCGAGCACAGCAAACGCAGCGGCAGCGCGCTGCATCTACTTGGCTTGGTCTCGGACGGCGGCGTGCACAGCAGCGGCCAGCACCTGCACGCGCTGCTGCGGCTCTGCAAGCAGGAGGGGCTTGTGGGCGATCGCGTCGTCTTGCACGCGTTCCTCGACGGCCGGGATACGCCGCCGCGCTCGGCGCAGCCGTTCGTGGAACGTGTCGAGACCTGGATGCGCGAGCTCGGCACCGGCCGCATCGCGACGGTCATCGGCCGCTACTACGCGATGGACCGCGACAAGCGGTGGGAGCGCGTGCAGCAGGCCTACGACGCATTGACGCTCGGGCAGGGGCAAGCGGCCGCGTCGGCGCAGGCCGCGATTGCCGCAGCCTATGCCCGCGACGAGGGCGACGAGTTCGTGCTGCCGACCGTGATCGGTTCGCGCGACCGCGGCCGCGTGCACACCGGCGATGCGGTAATCTTCTTCAACTTCCGCACCGACCGGGCGCGGCAATTGACCGAAGCGTTCGTGACGCGCGAGTTCACGGGATTCCCACGTGCCTCCGTCCCGGTGCTGCACTACGTGACGATGACGCGCTACCGCGAGGACTTTCCGTGCCCGGTCGCCTACGCGCCGCAGAACCTCGAAGGCATCTTCCCGCAGATCGTGAGCCAGGCCGGTTTGAGCCAGCTGCGCATCGCCGAGACCGAGAAGTACGCGCACGTGACGTTCTTCTTCTCGGGCGGCGACGAGAGCGAGTATCGCGGCGAGCGGCGCGTGCTCGTGCCGAGCCCGAAGGTGGCCACCTACGACCTGCAGCCCGAGATGTCGGCGCGCCTCGTGACCGATGCGCTGCTGGCCGAGTTGGGCGGCAGCCGCCCCGACGTCACGATCCTGAACTTCGCGAACGCCGACATGGTCGGCCACACGGGGATCATGGCGGCCGCCGTGAAGGCCGTACAGACGATCGACCAGTGCCTGTCGCGCATCGTGCCGGCCTACCTGAAGCTCGGTGGCACCGTCGCGATCACGGCCGACCACGGCAACGTCGAGATGATGATCGATCCCGAGACCGGGCAGCCGCACACCGCGCACACGACGAATCCCGTGCCGTTCGTGGTCTGCGGCGACGCCGTGCGCGGCAAGCGCCTGCGCAGTGGCGGTCGCCTCTGCGACATCGCGGCCACGCTGCTGCCGATCCTCGGGCTGCCGCGAGCGAGTAGCATGGAAGGAGTCGACCTCCTCGCATGAACCCGCTGCCCGCCGCCGTGCCGTTCTGCTGCCTGCTCGCTGCGCCCGTTCTGTTCCTGGCAAACGCGCCTGCACAGGCCAACGCGTCCCAGGCCAACGCTGCGATCGTGGAACGGATCGCGGCCGCGCTGGCCGCGGTCGACAAGGCGCGCATCGAAGCGACCGTGCGCGCGCTGGTCGGCTTCGGCACGCGGCACGTGCTGTCGCGCACCGACAGCGACACCGAAGGAACCGGTGCGGCGCGCAAGTGGCTGCAGAGCCAGTTCGAGGCCGTCGCGGCGCAGAGTGGGGGGCGGCTCACCGTGTCGCTGCAGGCCGAGACCGTGCCGTGTGCGCGTCAGGGCATGCCCAAGGAGGTCCCGATCGTGAACGTCATCGCGAGGCTGCAAGGCTCGAGCGATGCGGCGCGCGTCTACGTGATCGGCGGCCACTACGACTCGCGCAACAGCAGGGGCAACGACGGCGTCGGTGCAGCACCGGGCGCCGTCGACGATGCATCGGGAACGGCCGTAGCACTCGAAGCCTGCCGCGTCATGAGCACGATGCCGCTCGCCGCGACGGTGATCTTCGTCGCGTTCGATGGCGAGGAGCAGGGCCTGCTCGGTTCCGCAGCGCACGCGAAGTCGCTGGCCAGCGCGGACATCAAGGTCGACGGCATGATCGGCTGCGACATCGTCGGCAACACGCTCGGCATGGACGGCGTGCGCTACGACCGGCACGTGCGTTGTTTCAGCTACGCGCCGAGCGGCAACGACAGCATCGGCCGCAGCATGGCGCGCGCCGTGAGCTACGCGGCGGCCACTCATCTGCCGGCCTTCGGCGTCAAGCTGATCCTGCGCGGTGACCGCTACGGCCGCGGCGGCGACCACCGTTCGTTCTTCGAGCAGGGTGTCCCGGCCGTGAGGTTGACGGAGCCGCGCGAGGACTTCTCGCGGCAGCACCAGAACATCACGGAAGTCGACGGCGCGCCGTACGGCGACGTGCCCGAGTTCGCGGACTTCGCCTACATCGCGAACGTCACGCGCGTCGTCGTCGCGACGCTCGCGGAGTTGGCGTCGGCGCCGCCGCCGCCGCTGGTCGTCTCGGCGCAACTGCGGCGCGACCGCTACGACACGGAGCTCGTCTACGAACTGCCTTCGGGCGTCGAACGCTGCGAGTTCGTGTGGCGCGAGACCACGGCGGCCGACTGGACGCACACGATCGACATGGCGGCCGCGAAACCCTCCGTCGCGCGCGGCAACCGCTGGCGCGCCTGCCTGGAAGGAGTCTGCCTCGACGACGCGGTGGTCGGCGTGCGCTCGGTCGGGCCGGACGGCAGCCGCAGCCGCGTCGCGACCCCGCCCGAACCGGATCGGCTCGAACAACGCGGCGCCGCGACGCCGCGGCGCACGGGCGGCGAGGAGCGGGATCGATGACCCGGCTGCTTCTTCGAGCCCGAAGGCCCGGCAGCCTCGCGACAGCTTGGGCGTTGCTCCTGCTCGCGGGTTGCAGCGGCGAGGGCAGCGACATCGGCCCGACCTTGCCCCCGCTGCCGAAGGCGAGCTGCAAGGTGGTGGTCCTCGACGACCTCGGGCGCGGCGTCGTCGGGGCCAGCGTGAGCGTCGGCACGGCCGCCGCTGTCACTGGCCGCAATGGCCGCACGGATCTCTTCGCCGACCCGCGCGGACGGGTCCTGATCGCGGTGAATGGCGCGAACGCGGCCGCCGTGGCTGCGGATCGGCTCGCGGCTCTGCGCGTCGCGACGACGGTCGTCGGCCCTGATCTGCCGAGCGTGTTCTGGCTGCCCGATCTGCCGGACAGCGCGTCGGCGACGTTGACGCTCGGTACGCAGGTCGCGACTACGGCCATCACCTCGACCTCTACTGCCGTGTTGACCGTGCCGGCGGGATGCAGCGTCGGCCTGCCTGGCAGCGCCACGACGGTGACCGTGCGCGCAGGCGTGCTGCAGGCCTCGCATCTGCCGGGGGACCTGCCGTCACCGCCAACCGGTGCGATCCTGTTCGGGCGCGGCTTGTTCGTCGATCCGCCTGCCGTGACGTTCGCTCCGGCGGCGGATCTCGACGTCGCCGACGACCTGTTGCTCGGCGGCGGTACTGCCTCGCTCTACCGGCTCGACGACACGACCGGGGAATGGGCCGAGGTCGCCTCGGGAATCACGAACACGGGCGGTCGCATCATCGCGGCAGGCGCCGTCGCGACGGGTGGGCTCTACGCGTTTGGCGCGGTGGTGCCGGCGACGACCGTGAGCGGGCGCGTGGTCGATCCGTCAACGGTACGGCAGCCGGTCCCCGACGTCATGGTCAACGTCGACCACAGGAAGGTCCTGACCGATGGCGCCGGTCACTTCGTGGCGACCGGGGTCGCGGCGGCGTCCGCCGATGGCTCGCTGCGCCAGGCGACGATCGAGCTGTTCGCGGGCGGCTTCTGGTTGCCCGCGCGGCTCGGCAGGACCGTACTGGTCACGTCGGCGCCGACCGATGCCGGCGAACTGGTGCTAGACACGATGCCGGCCGGCAACGTGCGCGTGCAGCAGGTCGCCCGTGGCCGTTCCGATCCGCTGCGAGAATGCCGCATCAGCTCGATCTTCGGCGACGTTGCGCTCGCGACGCTCAGCGATGCGAACGGCCAGTTGGCCTTCGAAGACGTGCCGGCCCAGTACTTCGGTTTCCAGGACGGGCATCCGATCGATTCGCTCGAGGTGTTCTACGGGCAGGCGATCGCCTTCCTCGACAGCGGGCGTCGCTGGTTCGACGTCTACCAGTTCCGCTTCAATCGCGCGTGGTACATCGGCGCGCGCAGCACGCGCGCGCTCGTGACCGACGCGCTCGGTGGTGGACCGCTGATGGATGCCGTGGTCGTGCAGGGTTCGACAGCGGGTCAGGGTTTCGTCGGCAAGACGCTCGAATCCGGGTCGTTCGTCGTCACGCGCGACTTCGCGGGGCGTGCGACGGCATCGCGCAGCTCGCAGCGTGGCGGCCGCACGATCGTGCATGCCGTGTCGATCGAACGGCCCGACGGAGACCACGTCGAACTGCCGCTGCAGCGCGTGCTGCGGGCGCCGCTCGGGGCCTTCGACCGCCACGGGCTCGTCGCTGGTACTGTGACGGGCGCCGACGGAAGCCGCGCCCACCGCCTGCGCGTGACGCGGCGCATCTCGCAGCAGGAGTGGTGGGAGGACGTCGCCGAGGGCGTCCCGATTCCGTCGTCGCTGCCGATCGACGTCGATCCGGCGACGACGCACGCAGCGTTCCAGGCCGGTGTCGCGGTTGCGGCCGGCAACCTTGCAGTTACCGAATTGACGACCGGTCCGGTGACGACGCTGCTGAAGGCGGGCATCGTCGCCGACTTCGCGCCGGTCGAGGGCGATGTCGTGCCACTGGACATTGCGCTCGATCTCGATGCGACGACCTTGTTCGTCGTCAGCGGAGCTTTCCCGGGCCCCTCCACGGACATCGACCGGACGACTCTCACTTACTCGCTGGCGCTGCGGCAGCCTTCAGGGCGTGTCGTCGACGTCGCGCGTGCGCTGAGCTACATCGACACGCCGGGTTCCTCGCTGGTCTTCCTGCTGCCGGACCTCACGGGATCGTTGCAAGGCAGCCAGTGGTTGGCGCTGGTGCAGGGCAGCAAGGTCTCCGGCGGATCGACGCTGCGGCACAGCTCCTTGATCTCCCTGCCGCGCCCGATACCCGATTCGTTCCAGCTTCCTGCCAGCTTCCCCTCCATCTCTGCGCCGGCGCCCGGTGCGGTCGTGCCGGCTTCGGGGTTCACGGTGCAGTTCGGGCTGCCTGCGGGCTCCATCTACGCGACCATCGAGCTGCGCAGCGACTCCGGCGCCGAGCTGTTGTTGTGGCAGGTGTACGTGCCCGGCAACCAGACGCAGTTTGCCTTCGTGCAACTGCCTCCCGAGGCCGTGACGCCGCTGCGGCCGCTGCAACCGGGCAGGACCTGGTCGCTGACGGTGACGGCGGCGCTGCGCGGCGCCGAAGTCCTGCCGGACATCCCCGATCCCTATCGCGACCAGGCGGGCTTCGTCCAATCGATCGGCACTGCCGAACGCGGCGTGCGAGTGGTCGCGAGCCGCACGATCACGATCACGACGAACTGATGGAACTGCCAAGGAAACGCCGCAGCGGGGCTGGCTGCGTGTTTCGCTGGAGTTCGGTCCCCGCGTTGCGGCGTGTCAACATCACTGCAGCCGGACCCGCGCTGCTCGTTGCCCTGTGGCTGGTCGGGGGATGTGCAACGCGGCAACCCGAGCCGGTCGAGGAACAGCTCGAGACCGTGGCGAGGGCGTTGCGCCAGGGACGGCTCGAGCAGGCGATCGACGTCGTCGCGCGCGCGCGCGCGCGCAACCCGCAGAACGCCGACGCCGCGCAGTGGAGTTCCGTCGTCGCCGATCTGCTCTGGCACGACGACGAGGCGCTGCGCGAGCAGGCCTCGGCGATCCGAACCGCGCGACTCCAGGGTGTCGACGCTGCGACCGACGCGGCGCAGCGCGGCCGCCTCGGCGACCTGTTGTGGCAGGCGGGCCGCTGGGGTGAGTGCACGGTGCCGTTGATGGCCGGTGCTCAGGGTGAAGAGGCCGAACGCCGCAAGGCATTTGCGCTGGTCTCGTCGGTGCTGCCCTTCGTGCGAAAAGCGGCCGGCCCTCTGCTCGCCGAGCAGCCGCTGCTCGGGGACGCGCCGGAGTTCGTGTGCGGCTCGGGCGATCGGCAGCGGCCGTTCGCGATCGACACGGGAACGTCGATGACCACCGTGTCGCGCAGCTTCGCGGAGGAGCTCGGCGTGCGCAACCGCCAACCGGCCGGCACGGCCGTCGACGGTGCGGGCCGTCCGCTCGCGGTCGAAGTCGGCGTGCTGATGGAATTCAGGGTCGGCGACATCGAGATCGGGCCGACGCCGATTCTCATCGTCGACGACGAGGCGCTGCGCTTGCGCGATTTCTTCGGCGGACCCGAGCGCGTGCCTCGCGGCGTGCTGGGTCTCGACCTGCTCGCCACATGCCGGCTCACTCTCGATCCCGAACGCAAGAGCGTCGTGATCGAGATGCCGCGTGGCCTGCCCGAGGATCAGTCGGTGCAGTGCGTGCGCGCCGAGGGGCGTTGTCTGGCGCCGGTCTTCGTCGAAGGCGTGCGCCTCTGGTTCGTGCTCGACACCGGCGCGAGCCATTCGAGCCTCACGACGGCCGGCGTCGAGGCGCTGCCGGGCGTGGAGGCGCGCACGGTGCCGTCGTTCCGCCGCGTTCGCACACTCGGCGGCGGCCTCGTCGCCGTGCGCGAAGTGCGCGACCTCGTGCTGCGCTGTTCGGAGGCGCGATTCCTCGGCGTCACGTTGCCCGTGGTGCCGCGCGCGATGGGTGCCCTGTTTCCCGTGCACGGCGTGCTCGGGGTCGATCTGCTGAGCCGCTGTCGCGTCACGCTCGATCGTGGCCGCGCGAGGCTGCTCGCGCTGCCGTAGGGAATGGGTGGGGAGCTGGCGCCATCAACCGCTGCAGACGAGATGCGGCTTCGAGTCCCTGCAGCATCACTCTCTCGTGCTCCGCATCGAACGCGCGGCCGCCGAAGCGCACTTCCTGGTAGGTCGAGAACGCCGCGTCCACCTCGGGCAGCAGTCGATCCCGCTTGCGCAGTTCGCGCGCGAAGCTCTCGAGCGTCTGGCTGCGCGTGCGCAGGTGACCGGCATCCGCGAGCGCGCGCAGCAGCCGTCCGAGCAGCCGCCGCGCGGGCCTTGCCGCAGGCGGCGTGATGTTCCGATCGGGCCGCGGTGCGCCCGCGGGCCAGAGCGACCACAGCAGCGCCACCAACAGCGCGAGCGCGAGCAGCCATGGCTGCGTCAGCAGGTCGCCGACGAAGGCGAGCGGATCGCCCTCGTCTGCCTCAGACGCACTCGCGACTTCGCTGTCGGCGGGGATATCCACGGCCGCGGGTGAATCGCGTCCGCGTTCGGCGGGCGGCGTCGGATCGAACACCATCCAACCGCGGCGGAACGGCACCTCGACCCAGGCGTGGGCGTGTCGCGAACCATAGCTGCGCGCGCCGGCTTCGTTGCGATCCACTCCGCCCGCGTGGAGCCCGACGCCGATGCGGCACGGGATGCCGCGCACACGCAGCATCAGCGCCGCCGCCGAGGCGAAGTGCATGCAGTAGCCGCGCCGTTCTCCGGGAGCGAAGAGGAAGTTCTGCATCGCCGTCGGGTATGGACCGGTCGGCTTGACGAGGTCGTAGCGGCAGTGTCGCCGGAGTCCCGCGGCGATGCCCTCCATCGCCTGTCTCGGCTCAGCGCCCACCTGCCATGCGGCGAGCAGCTCCTCGAACGGCTTGCGTTCGAAGCCGTCGGGCAACGCCGACAGCCCCTGGCTCGCGGCCCCCGCGTCGATCGGTCCGGTCGGCAGTCCGTCGAGCCGCTGCCAGGAGACCTCGTAGACGTCCTGGCGCGCGCCCTCCTGCTGGCGCAGCCACCCGCGCTCCACATCGACGATCAGGTCCTCGAGGCCGGCCACCTCGCAAGTGTCGGGTGGCACGAACACGAAGTTGCGCGCGGGGGCGAACCGTTCGACCTCGAGGCGCTCGATGGGCACCTGCGGCAGCGGTTGCCGCAGCAGCAACGAACGGGCCTCGGGTGCCTGCGTGCGGACGAGCGATCCGAGCTGCCAGCGGTCGAGACCCGGCACGGTGAAGAACCCGGAGCGCAGGTAGAGATCGGCCGGGACCGGCGAACCGTCCTTGGCGCGCACGCGCAAGAGTCGTTCGCCGCGCAGGTCGGACAAGGCGCTTTGGCCGCCACTCAGTACGAAACTGTCGGCGAGCCCCACGGTGCGGGATGCGTGAGGGCTCTCGCCCGAGGAGACCACCGGCGCGCTGCGGGGACCGCTCGGTGACGGCAGCAGGCTCAACGCGCGTTCGATCGCGAACGCGGCGATCAGGCACGCGACCGTGATTGCCCCCGACGAAACCAGCAGGTCCCCCGTCTGCAGGCGCTCCGAAGGGGCGGGAACCGGCGGCTTGCCGACCGCGCGTGCCGTCACGTAGGCCGCATTGCCGAGCGACAGGCTCGCAGCCGCGACGTAGGCCGCGACCAGCGGCAGGTGGATGCCGTCGAGGATGATCCCGACCAGCAGCACGCAGAAGCTCAGGAACAGGCCGAGCGCGCCGTCGCTCTCCGCGCGTCTCGACGTGACGAATGCGAGCGCCGGCAAGATCGTGCAGGCCAGCGCGGCGGGGCGCGTCATCGGACCTTCGGTCTTCAGCGCCACGTAGCACGCCGCCGCCTGCAGCATGACGGCCAACAGTGCGCGGTCCCACGGTCCGTTGGCCCGTTTGCGCAACAGCCCGAGCACGGCGCCCGGCAGCGTGAACGCGAGCAACCAGCCGAGCGGCAGGTCGCTGGAGGGCAGGTTCGCGAGGGCCAGCGTCGTGCAGCACAGCAGCAGCAGCGATCCGATGTGCTGGGCAAGCCCACCCTGGGCAAGCCCCGGACTCCGGGCAAGCCGGGGGCGCCGGGCAAGCTTGGGCATCGCGCGCTTCACTCGATCTCGCCTCCAACGATCGTGACGTGCGCCGACATTGCGGCGCACTCTGGGGCGGCGAGGAAGGAGCCCGCTGGAATCCAGAAACAATGCTCGAGCCGGCGCAGCTCGTCGAACAGTTCACCCGGCAGCGTGCGATGCGGTGCCGGGTTCGCTTCGGCGAGCAGCGTCATGAGGTCCGTCTCCTGCGCCGGACCCTTGACGTGGAACCGCGCGTGTTCGGCAGCGAGCACGAGGACCTGCACCTGGGCGGCGCGTGCGCGCAGATACGCGACGAGCGAGGCGCAAGCGCCGAGACTCCATTCGAAGCGGCGCGTGCTCTGGTTGAGCCCGCGTCCGGGCGGCCGGCGCAGGTCGAGCACGATCCCGACCGTGCGCGGGATGCGGCCCTGCGTGACGCGGCGCACGAGCGTGCCGACCGATGCGCTGCGCAGCGCGTGCACGCTGCGCGCGTCTTCGTCGGGCAAGTGTTCGCGCAGTGAGTGGAAGTCGGGGCCCGGCAGATTCGTGCGGTCGCGCGGCGCCTGTTCCACCTCGGCGATCCCCTGCACGACCTCGGCCTGCAGCGGTACGCGCGCCGGTTCGGTGATCAGCTCGGCGGCCACCTTGACGACGGCGCGTGTGCGGAACAGTCCGAGCGGCCAGGCCGACACGAGCACGAAGACGCGCTCGAGCACGTGGCAGCGCTGCAGGCTTCGCGCGCGGAAGCCGACCGTCGCAGGCACTGCGGGAGCCATCGTCGGCAGCAGCACGGGCGGCTCCGAACGCATCGTGCGCGGCTCCGTGAGCAGGCACTCGCGCAAGCGTGCCCGGCCGCGGTGCACGAGGGTCAGCCGTTCGGAGAACGGCGAGCCCGCCGCGGTGCGGCGTGGCCCGAGTCGGATCTCGGTGTGCTGCAGGCGGCGCTGCTTGGCGACGAAGTCGACGAGCAGCGGCGCTGCGAGCATCGCGGCGGCGAGCCGCGCGTTGTCGTCGCCGATCCAGGCGGCGCCGGCCGCGAACGTCGCGAGCCACGCGATCACGCGTCCGCGAAGGGTCAGTTCGACCGTGCTGCTGCTGGTGGCCATCGACAAATACTCGGCAATCAGTCGGGCAGCGGCGTCCCGGCGAGGATCTCGTGCAACAACGCCTCGGCCGCGATGCCGGAGCGCGGCGTGATGCGGTGCGCCCAGACCGGAGCCAGCAGCGCGCGCACGTCGTCGGGCACGACGAAGTTGCGGCCCTGCACGCTGGCCCGCGCGCGGCAGGCCCGGTGCAACGCCTGGGCGCCGCGCGTGCTCACGCCGAGCATCGCGTCGCTGCTGTTCCGCGTGCGATGCGCGAGCTCGACCATGAAGGCCGAGATCTCGCGGTCGCATCGCACCGCATCCACGGCAGCCCTCGCGCGCAGCAACTCGTCGCGCGAGGCCACGGGCCGCAGCTCGTCGACGAGTCGATGGCCGTCCTCGCGCGCGACCACCTCGATCTCGTGTTCGGCGTCGAGGTAACCGAGCCGGATGCTCATCAGGAACCTGTCGAGCTGGTTCTCGGGCAGCGGGTAGGTGCCGGCCGACGTCAGCGGGTTCTGCGTCGCGATCACGAAGAACGGGTCGGGCAGCGCGTGGCTCTCGCGGTCGATCGTCACGCGCCGTTCGGCCATGCATTCGAGCAGCGCGGACTGCGTGCGCGGTGGCGTCCGGTTCAGTTCGTCGGCGAGCAGCACCGACGTGAACACGGGGCCGGGCCGGAACGACAGCTCACCGGTGCGCGGGTGGTAGACCTGCGCGCCGACGATGTCGCTCGGCAGCAGATCGGCCGTGCACTGCACGCGTTGGAACGGCAGGTCGAGCGCCTTCGCGAGGCACTTCGCGAGCAGCGTCTTGCCCACTCCGGGGTGGTCCTCGATCAGCAGGTGGCCGCCCGCGAGCAGGGTGACGACGGCGAGCTCGACCGCATCCTCCTTGCCGCGCAGGCTGTGACCGACGGCAGTTACGAGCTGGTTCGCGAAGGGGGACATCGAGGGTCGGTGAAGGCGCGCATGCTACCCGAGTGGTGCCGGCAGTGCGGGCTGGTCCTGTTCTGCCTTTCCCGACGCCCCACACGACGGCTACCTTCCCGGCGTGGGCAAGACGATCGTCGCCACCTTCCAGGCCAAGGGCCACCTCATCGATTCCGGATTGATGTCCGACGCGCTGGAGGCCGTACAGGCGGCCGGCGCCACCTACCGGGTCTTGCGCCTCGACATCGGCAAACACCGACACGACGAGAGCCAGCTCGAGCTCGAGGTGACGGCCCCGAGTGCCAAGGTGTTCGAACGCCTGCGCGCCGACCTCATGTCGCTCGGCCTCAGCGAGACCGAGACCCAGGACGCGAAGTTCGGCGTCGTGGACCGCGATGGCACGGCGCCCGACGGGTTCTACTCGTCGACGAACCTCGCGACCGAGGTGCGCATCGACGGCGATTGGGTACCCGTGCAGAACCAACGCATGGACGCCACGCTCGTGCACGCAGACGGCACCGTGCGCTGCGTGAAGCTGCGCGACCTCGCGAGGGGCCAGCGGGTCGTGGTCGGTTACGCGGGCATCCGCGTCACGCCGCACACGACGCGCAAGCTGCAGGAGAACAGGTTCGGCTTCATGCAGGGCGCCGCCAGCTCCGAACGGCGTCTCGCTTCGCAGGTCTCCGACGTCGTGCGCGAGTGGAAACGCGTGCGCGCGGAGGGCAAGCGCGTGATCCTCGTCGCGGGACCCGTGGTCGTGCACGTCGGCGCGGCCCCGACGCTCGCGGCGATCCTGCGCGCGGGCCTCGTCGACGGCCTGTTGAGCGGCAATGCGCTCGCGGTCCACGACATCGAAGTGGCGCTCTACGGCTCGAGCCTGGGCGTCGACATCGCGTCAGGCCGCCCGGCCGTGCACGGACACATGAACCACATGCGCGCGATCAACACGATCCGCCGCGCCGGCAGCATTGCCGAGGCCGTCGCGGCCGGCGTGCTCAAGAGCGGCGTCATGCACGCGTGCGTGCAGGCGAAGGTGCCGTTCTGCCTCGCCGGCTCGATCCGCGACGACGGGCCATTGCCCGACACCGAGATGGACCTGCTGAAGGCCCAGGACGGTTACGCGAAGATCGTCGAGAACGCGGGCCTCGTCGTGATCCTGAGCTCGATGCTGCACGGCATCGGTACCGGGAACATGATCCCGGCCGAGGTGCTCACGGTCTGCGTCGACATCCACCCCGCCGTCGTCAGCAAGTTGAGCGATCGCGGATCGGCGCAGAGCCAGGGCATCGTCACCGACGTCGGCGCGTTCCTGACGGTGTTGGCCGAGCAGTTGGGTGTGACGGTGAATGAGCGGACCCCACCGGACCCGCGTCCTACTCCCAAACCAGGCCCCACAACGGGCGGCTCGTCGGGCCCATGAGCTCCCATGCCTTCTGGGCGGCCATGATAGTCGGTACTGGAGTGTGGAGGCGCGGCTGTGGGATAGCCTCAGCGAGTGCATGCGGCTTGCTGGTGGGATGTTCATCATTGAACCCCGACCATATGCTCGGGCTGGGGCAGGAAGGGATGAATCACCCGTGGCACCAGATACCTGCGTCAGTGGTGTCGTGCGTGGTGGGGATTCCGCTGTTCGTGGTCTGTCTTCCGATTATTGCAATAGAGGAGGCGGTTGGAGCGCCTTCCGCCTGGAACAAGGGCGGGAACAGCGTCTCCAAGGTCCTGGTGGGGGCTCCATCACTTGTTTGTGGGTACATAGCTGCCACCCCTTTCTTCATCCTGGGATTGCCATTCGAGTTCTCATCGAGCAGTGACAATCATGAGGCGGGGCCGCCTGACAAGTAGCAGCGGCCTGAAGGTCATCCACTTCAGCGGGGAGCCGCCTCACAGCAGGTCGCTTCGTCTCGATCACCCACGCTCGCAGAGCTGCATCCCGACGAGGTGATCGGTCGGGTCGGAATCTCCTGCGATCCAGGTCGTTCGCCGACCTGCTGGAGAAGTCCGTTCGGGCTGCACGAGAACCGGGCAATCGAGGCGGCGGCTGTGATCGAGGAGTTGACCCAGCTCGCGGTCGGAGCCGAACGCTGATTCATGGACCCGGCGCCCCACCTCCACCTCAGGCCAGAAGGCACCACCGGCCGATAGTCCCCATACGATGGGACTCTCCGCGACCGTGTTCTGGCTGCTGGCCCTGCAGCCCCAGGTGCAAGCACCTGCGGGCAAGGCGTCGCGGCCGTTGCCGCTGTTGCACGCCGAAGTCTGCCTCGCGCCTTCCAGCGACCCCGTTCCGCTCGCGGAGTTCGGTCTCGGCGCGGGCGGCGTCGAACGAAACAAAGCAGGCCAGCTGCGCTGGCTGGAACACGGCGACTGCGTGACTGCCGGCGGTGTCCGCGTCGATTGCCGCTCCGCGGGCGTGAAGCTGACCTTTCCCAGCGGCCGCGAGCTGCTCGTCGCGCCCGATGGCGTCCTGCACCTGCGTTCGTGCGAGCACGCGGGCCCGTTTCCGTTCGGCCTCGAGCTGCGGCTCGGCGACGGGACCTGCGTGCGCATCACACTGGCGCAGAGCGAGCGCGAGCGGCTCCGCGACGTACTCGTCGTCGACGGCGAACACGCGTTGCAGCCGTGGCGGCGAGGCGGTGCGGCAATGCGCGACGAACGGCCTGGGCACTGGGCAGGTCTGCGGTTCTTCTGCTGCGGCGACGGCGGCGACGTCTACCGCGCGGTGGCGATCGGCCCGCTGCTCGTGCTCGACCGCGTGCTCGTGCCCGAGACCCGCGTCGAGGCGACGCCGCGGCAACGGCTCGTCGTGGCGACGGCGCCGATCCTCGAGTCGCTCGACGTGATGCGGCGACAACATCGCGAAGCCGACGCGGCCGTGCGCAAGGCGATCACCGCGGTCGGCGCGGTCGCCGATCGCGGCAGCGACATCTTTCCGGCCGGCGCCGTGCTGCAGCGCTCCGAGAAGGACAGGCTGCGATGGCTGCTCGGCTGTGGGTTCGAACTGCAGCTCGACCTCGACGGTCCGCGGTCGCCGCGACTCTCGCTGTTCGTCGGCGAGAACGGGCTGCCGATGGTCGAGTGGATCCTGAGCGGCGATCCGGCTGCGTTCCTCACGAACCCGCGCGACGACCAGATCGGCAAGCGCTGGCACGGCAATGGGACGCGGCTGTCGCGCGTGTTGATGGACCTGCAGGCGCGCGAAGAGCTGTTCGAGCGAGGTTACGCGTTGCGCGTGATCGAGCGGCTGCGCAAGTAGATCGCCGTCGGTATGCAAGCTGGGACTGCCTGAGGGAAGAAGGCTGCGCGGGCTGGTCGTGTGCCCTCGGCATCCCTACGCTGCCGCGCGTGGACGAACTTTTCAGGAACTCGCTTCCGTTCTTCTTGCCGGCACTGCTGCCCGCGATCGCGCTGCTGCTGGCGCCGTCCCTCGGCCGCCGCGGTCGCACGCTGTGGGCCGCTGGGCTCGCGTTGATCGCCGTGGGCTTCGTCGTCGACGTGCTCGCGATCGACCACAGCGAGGAGTACACGCTCGAGGTTCCGAACGTCTTCCGTCGCTTCAGCGAAGGGGACGCCGGCGAAACGCACCCGCACCGCTGGATCGTCGACACCGTGAAGGCACCGGCGTGGCACTGGCACATCGCGACCACGGTTTTCATGGGCCTCGCCGCGCTCTTCCTGTTCGTCCGGCGCGGCCGGGCTCCAGCACCGCCGCCGCCCGTCGCCGCGGCCGTCGGCGTGTCGCTCTTCTACCTCGCGTATCGTCTCGCGCTCGAGAAGACCGCAGCACCCGAGGCGATCACGTGGGCCGTCGGCGTCACGCCCGCGTCGGTCGTCATCCTGCCGTTCTTCGCGTGGCATTGCGGGCGCAGCGCCTGGGACTTCAAGCGCTTCGTGAAGAACCTCCTCTACATGGCCCTGCTGCAGCGCGTCGCTGTCGCCGCGGTCGGCTACTTCGCGACGACGAGGGCGCTCGGCACCCACCTCGACGTGCATCTCGTGACGGACATCGCGTTGCCGCTCGCCGGCGAACGGAAGCTCGCGAGTCCGCTCGAAGCATGGGTCTGGACGACGCTCGTTCCGCAACTGACCCTGTGGCTCGTGTTCACGGCGGTCATCGGCTTGGCGCTCGGCGCGCTGCCGTGGTGGCTCGCGCGCCGTCGCGC
>DASRJH010000196.1:0-17914 GCA_035649575.1 Planctomycetota bacterium | reverse complement strand
AGGAGAAGCTCGGCTTGTTCGTCGTCCAGCGCGACTTCTTCGAGTCGTTCTGGGTCGTCTGGGACACCGAATTCTGGTTCGGCCACGACCGGACCTTGAGGATCCCGTTGCCCGGCGGCTACTCGATCATGCTCGCGCTGTTCGTGAACCTCGTCGTCGGAGGGATCGTGCGCCATCGCTGGCACTGGCGCAACGCGGGCATCCTCGTCACGCACCTCGGCATCGCGCTGCTGCTGATCGCCGGCTTCGTCAAGCTGCATTTCTCCTACGCCGGGCACGTCGCGTTGTACGAAGGCAACCAGACGTCGACGATGGTCAGCTTCCACGACTACGAACTCGCGCTGCTGCGACACGATGGCGACGATATCGTCGAGCGCACGATCGAGTCGGCGCAATTCGAGGCCGGTGCTCGTGGGCTCGGCAAGGTCACCGTGGTCGCGGACGATCTTCCGTTCACGATCGTCGTCTCCCACTGGCTCGACAACTGCGAACCACGCCAGAAGGGTCCGATGGTGCAAGCGCGCTTGCCGGTCGTCACCGATGCGGCCGGTGCCGGGTACTTCCTCGAGGAGTCCACGGTCGAGCCCGAACGCGAACGCAACACCGCCGGCTGCTACGTCGAGATCATCGAGAAGGTCGGGCGCAAGGAACACGAGACCATCCTGCTTGGACGCGACTTCCGCCCGTTCGCCGACGACCGGCGGCCATACACGTTCCGTATCGACGGCGTGACGTGGGGCTTGGACCTCCGCCGCATCGTCTGGGACCTGCCGTTCCCGGTCCGCCTCGACAAGTTCCAGAAGGCCGACCATCCCGGCACCATCACGCCGCGCGACTTCAGCAGCTGGGTGACCGTGTTCGATGGCGACGTGGAGCGCAAGGTCCACATCTACATGAACCACCCGCTGCGCAGCCACGACCACGTTTTCTTCCAGACCAGCTGGGGACCTCAGGGGCCGCGCGGCAGCCCACCGCTCGGACCGCCCTGGTATTCCGTCTTCGAGGTCGCCAGGAACCCCTCCGACGACTGGCCGAAGTACGCTTCCTACGTGGTCTTCGCGGGGCTGCTGCTGCACTTCGGCAGCAAGCTGCTGCGTTACCTGGTATCGAGCACGAGAAAGGCCTCGCTCCCGGAGATGTCATGATGCGTCGTAGTTGTCCGTGGCTGCTCGGCTGCTTGCCCGCGGTGCTCGGTGGTTTGCCCGCATGGCTCTGCGCCGCACTCGTCGCGCAGGATCCGACGGCAGCCGATCAGCTGGCTCGTCCGAACGTGTGGACGCCAGGGTTCGTCGAGGCAATGGCGACGCAACCGGTCCAGGAATCCGGGCGCCCCAAGCCGCTCTCCTCCTTTGCCGCGTCGACGCTCTACGCGGTTCACGGCCGGCGCGACATGAAGCTCGACCTCGACGGCGACGGCAAACCGGACGTCACGCTGACGCCTGTCGAGTGGTTGCTCGACGTCTGGTGCTTCCCCGAGCAGGCCGCGAAGTACCCGCTGTTCCGGATCGAGAACGTCGAGGTGCTCGACGCGATCGGCATCCCGCTCGAACGAGGCCAGCGCTTCGACTTCGAGTATGTCACGTTCGAACAGCTCGTGACGCCGGGCAAGGTCGGTGTGCCGGCCCAGCGTCTCATCGAGCTCGCGCACAAGTACGACAGCATCGCGGCGGTCAAGCGCAGCCCGGTCGAGTCGCACATCGTCGTGACGGCCGAGCGCTTGGACACCTACTTCCGGGTGCATCGCCAGCTGCAGATACTCGGCCAGCCGTTCGCGCTCGAGGGGGAGCTGCGCGCGCGGCTCGGCGGCATGGAGAAGACCGATCTCGCGACCCTGGTCGAGAAAGGGCCCCAGTTCATCGGGCTCGTGCGCGAGTACGAGAACAAGATGACGGATCCGGCGATCCGCAACGCGCTGGAAATCGCAGCCGTGCTCGAGGACCTCGTCGGCGCGCGCGAAACCATGGCGTTGTTCCCACCGGCCGGCACGGTTGCCGAGAACGATCGCTGGCTCGGCCTCGGCGAGCTCGTGCAACGCGGCTTGTTCGACCACCTGCAGCCCGAGCAAACGGTCATGCTGCAGCACCTGCAGCAGGGCCTGATCACGACCGACCAGGCGACGCGCGAACGCGAACTGCTGGCCTTCCGCGACGCGGTGGTGTCGCGCGCGACGGCGCGCGGCGAGTACGACAAGGTGCCGCTCGAGCACTACTACCTGGACGCGAGCTGGCACTACAAGGCGCTGCACTGGTTCCTGCTCGCGCTGGTCGTCGTTGCGCTCGGCTGGACGATGCCGCGTTCGAAGTGGATGTGGCTCGCCGGAATCGCGTCGACGGTCGTGCCGTGGGTGTTCCTGGTCATCGACATCGTGTTGCGCTGCGTGATCCGCGGGCGGCCGCCGATCCTGAACCTCTACGACACGTTCCTGTTCGTCGCGGCGATCGGCGTCGGCGCGGCCGTCGTCGCCGAGATCATCACGCGGCGACGCTTCGTGCTTTCGGTCGCGCCGATCTTCGGCGCTCTGCTGATCGCGCTCGCGCGGGCCTTCGAAGTCGAAGACGGCAAGGACCAGCTGGCGCCGCTGCAGGCCGTGTTGGACACGAACTACTACCTCGCGACGCACGTCACCTCGATCAACATCGGCTACGCGGCGAGCATGTTCGCGTCGTTCGTCGGCACCGCGTGGCTGTTGATGCAGACGATCGGGGTCCGGCGCAACGACACCGCGTTCCACAAGTCGATCGTGCGCGCCACGTATGGGCTCGTCGCGTTCGGTCTGATCTTCGCGGTGTTCGGCACGATCTACGGCGGCGTGTGGGCCAACGACTCGTGGGGGCGCTTCTGGGGCTGGGATCCCAAGGAGAACGGCGCCTTCCTGATCTGCATCGCGCTGGTCTCGCTGATGCATGCGCGAATGTGCGGGTGGGTGCGCGACTTCGGGTTCTGCGTCGGTGCCGCGCTGACGGGTATCGTCGTCGCCTTCTCGTGGTTCCACGTGAACCTGCTCGGCATCGGGCTGCATGCATACGGCTTTGCGAGCAGCACGAAGAACGCGCTCTTCATCTACTACGGTGTGCAACTCGGCTTGATCGGGGTGGGGGTCGCCGGCGTGCTGATCCGCCGCGCTCTCGCCGCCGCCGAGCAATCCGCCATGGCTACCGCAGGCAAGTGATTGCGGGCGTAGGTGAGGGGGAGCCTCAACGGCGAGTCCGGAACACCGAGTCTGGGCCGCCGGGCACCACGTTCTCGATCGGGTTCGCGTTGGTGCTGGTCGGCTCGCGCTCACCCGACTCGTCGAACGCGCAAAGCTCGAGGCGATAGGGCCCCGGGTCGTCACTGTTCAGCACGAACTCCCCGGCCGGAGCCACGCGCGCCTCTCCGGCCGACCGGCACCCCGAGCCCAACGGCCGAGTGCCTCTTGGCTCAGATCGCAGCGCCCGCGGCGCGCAGTGTATTGCGCAACAGCATCGCGACGGTGACCGGCCCGACGCCACCCGGGACCGGCGTCAGGATCCCGGCGACGGGTGACGTCGAAGCGAAGTCGACGTCGCCGACGAGACGGCCATCCGGGCCCTGGTTCGTGCCGATGTCGATCACGCAGGCACCGGGTTTCACCATGTCGCCGTGCACGAGGCCGGCCTTGCCGACGGCCACGACGAGGATGTCGGCAGCCCGCGTGTGGTCGGCGAGCCGCTTCGTGCCCGTGTGACAGACCGTGACTGTCGCCTGGTGGTGCAGCATCAGGATCGCGACCGGCTTGCCGACGATCTCGCTGCGGCCGAGCACGACCGTCTCGGCGCCGCGCAGAGGCAGCCCGGTCGAGACGATCAGGTGCACGGCGGCCGCCGCAGTGCACGGTGGCAGCGCGGGCTCCCGCGACAACAGCGCACCCATGTTGGCGGGATGCATGCCCTCGACGTCCTTGTGCTGCGCGACAGCCGCCTGCACGACGCGCGTGTCGATGCCGGGTGGCAACGGCCGCTGCACGATCACGCCAGCCACCTCGGGGCGGCGGTTCAACGCGTCGATCGCGTCGAGCAGCTGGCGCTCGGTCGTCGCGGGCGGCAGGTTCGACACCTCCATGTCGATGCCGACTTCGGCCGCGGCCTTCTGCTGGCTGCGCACGTAGGCCACGGCGGCCGGATCCTGGCCGACCTCGAGCGAGACGAGCTTGATCTGCCGCCGCAGCTGCTCGCGGATCGTGCGCAGGCGCGCGCGCAGGTTCTGGGCTTGCTGCTTGCCGTCGAGAAGTTGGGCGGTCACGGACTACGTCTCCGGGTCGGGTTTCGCCGAAAGATACCGGGGGTGCATCCCGCACCCAACCACGGACATGAGCTACGAGAACGCGCGCTTCCAACTGCCGACGCTGACGCCGGCGATCAAGCTGCTGCTGATCATCAATGGCTCGGTGTTCCTCGCGAACGCGGTGTTGCTCGGCCGCCTCAGCGACCTGGCGGGGGGCACGCAGGGGTTCTGGTTCGCGTTCTCGTGGCAGGGTCTGTTCGAAGGTTACGGGCTCGGCCTGTTGCGCGTGCTCACCTACCAGTTCACGCACAGCTTCAGCGACCCGAAGCACATCCTGCTGAACATGCTCGTGCTCTACTTCTTCGGCACGATGACCGAAGCGCGGCTCGGCTACTTCGGCGTGCTGCGGCTCTACGTGTGGGGCGGCTTCTGCGGGGCGCTTGCACACCTGGGCATCGCGAGCCTGCTGGGCAGCGCCGACCGTCCGCTCGTGGGTGCCAGCGGCGCCTGCTTCGCGTTCCTGCTCTACGCGACCTGCATGGCGCCGCGTTCGGTCGTGTTGCTGATCTTCGTGCCCGTGCCGTTGTGGGGGCTCGCGGCGGTCCTCGTCGGCCTCGGCGTCTACGCCACGTACATCGAGCTCGCGACCGGCATCGTGGACGGTGTCTCGCATGGGGCCCACCTCGGCGGAGCCGCGCTCGGTGCGCTGGCCTGGCGCGCGTCGTGGTTCGTCGACCACGGCCGGGGGTCCGGGTTCTTCGCCGGCATCCTGAGAAGGGCTCGCGCGATGCAGCAGGAACGGCGACAGCGCGGTCAGGCGGAGCGCGAACTGCAGCTCGACGAGATCCTCGCCAAGGTAAAGCAGCAGGGCCTCGGCTCGCTGAGTCCCGCGGAGCGGCGTTTCCTCGAACGCCAGAGTCAGCGCACGCGTCAGGACGGCCCATCCTGACTTGCCGGGGGACTACCGGTTGACTGCCGGCCGACTGCTGGGTGTAGCGGGTGAGGTGTGGCGCTACGATGCGGCAGACCCCTGACCTACGCCGATGCACCGCGCCATCCTGACCGTTTCCGTGGTTCTGCTCGTTCTGTGCTGCCCCCCTGCCCTGCGAGCGCAGGCCCAGACGATCGAGCAGTTCCAGGAGGAGTTCTTCAAGGGATTCGAAATCGGTGAGCCGAAGATCATGGACAAGGCCATGAAGCGCAACGCGGACAACGCGCTCCGGGTGCTCGAGGATCTGTTCTGGACGACGCAAAAGGGGGAGCCAGAGGCCATCGCACAGGCCAAGGCGAAGGTCGAGGCCCTGATGGCGTCCTGGAAGCGCAGCTTCAGCAACAGCGAGACGATGGAGCGGCTGCACCGCTGGTGTGACGGAGCCACTGCGACCGTCTACGAGCAGCTCTTCAAGATCCGCAATTCGGCCGGGTCGCTGTGGCAGAACTACGAGAAGGACGTCTCGAAGGCGATGATCCGGACGGAGTACCAGAAGGTCGTGCTGCAGTTCGAGGAGCTCGCGCGCAGCGCAGAGTCGCTGGGCCACAACCTCGAGGCCTCGAAACTGTGGGGGCTCGCGAGCGTGGTCGGAAACAAGGCCCCCGAGAAGACGCTCGACGACCGCAAGGAGATCCTGCATGTGCTCGAGCAGTTCCTGAATGCACGCAAGGCGTGGGACTACGCGTTCGACGAGCACTACATGCGCAACGTCGAGTTCCTCAAGTTCGAGAAGGTGCGCGTCGAGGAGGAGGCGAAGCTCGGTGACAAGCGCAAGGCCGACGGCTACGACCCGAACGCCAAGGGCGTCGACAACCTCGTGATGCCCAACGTGGCCGAAGAGAAGCACGCGATGAAGTACGAGCCGCTGGCCGCCTGGGACGTCGACCTCGACTACGGGCCGAAGGGTGGCCCGATCCCTGCCTTCTGGTGGATGGCTTCGATGTCCAAGGAGAAACCCATCTTCAAGCTCGACTGGTTCCGGCGGTGCCCGCTCCACATGGTCCGGCTCGGCAGCTCGAAGTTCGGCATTGCGCTCGAAGCCGACGCCAAGAAGGCCATGGAGATCGACGCGGGCAGCAAGGGCAAGCCCACGACGTTCTATCTCGACGCCGACAAGAAGGTCCCCTACACGATGTTCTTCTGGACCGGCGGCGAGCGTGAGATGGTCGGCGAGGTCGAGTGCAACCTGATGCCGACGACTGACTTCGGAAGCGTCTACTATCGCAGTGCCGCGAGCTGGCATGTCGCGATCGGCGCCGAGAGCCTCGTGCTCTACGACGACAACGCAAACGGCAATCCGTGCGACGTCGACTGGACCGAGCCGCCGTTGCGCGTGCACACGCTCGGCGACGCCGAGGGCGAGGGCACGATGGTGCCGCTGTTCGACTCGATGCGGTTGGGCAAGGGGCCGCGGGTGCCCTACTCGGAGTTCCTGCACCTGCCGACGGGATGGTTCCACATGCGCAGGAGCGTCGGCGAGGACATCGGCCTGCGACCGCTGAACCTCGAATACATGAAGCTTGGCAAGGTCAAGCTGGTCTGGAACGGGCCGAAGCCGACCGCACCGGTGCAACTCGTCGTGCAAGGACAGGGCGACTACAAGACCGCCTACTTCGACCTCGCGGGCGGCAAAGAGCTCGACGTGCCGGCCGGCAACTACAGCGTGATCTTCGGCCGCATCATGAACGGCAAGGGCGCGCGCGCGCAGATGGCGACGCTCTACCAGGGCGACTCGAAGTCGTTCACGGTCGAAGCGGGCAAGGTGTTCGAGCTCAAGATGGGCGCGCCGTTCGCGCTGCAGTTCAAGCGCCGCGGCGACCAGAAAGCCACGGTCGACGCGACGACGATCCTGGTCAGCGAGTCGTCGGGTTGCGTGATCACGGAGCTGCAGGGTATGTCGCTGGCGCCCGAGGTTCTCGCGGCGAAGACCGAGGATGGCAAGGGCGCCAAGGTGGTCGGCAAGTTCGTGCGCTTCACGGACCCCGAGCTGCTGAACAACGCGTCCAAGAAACACAACAAGCTCGGCAACCTCGCCGCGTGTTTCCCGATGCCCGATGGGTATCGCAACAGCGAGCTCGTGCTCACAGTCCCGATGCCGGCCGAAGGCTGGAAGATGAGCCTGTCGGTCAAGAAGCACGCGCTGTTCGGCCCGATGTCCTCGCCCTGGCAGTGACAGGGCCACGCGCGGGGGTAGACTCCGCGCCCGATGCTGGATCTCAAGACGCTGCGTGAGAACCCCGATGCGGTCCGGGCCGGGGCCATCAAGAAGCGCATGCCCGACCGCGCCGCGGCGGTCGACCGGGCACTCGCGATCGATGCCGAGCTGCGCACGCTGCTGCCCAGGTTGGACGCGATGCGCGGCGCGCAGAAGAGCTCGGGCAAGGAGCTCGGCAAACTGAGCGCCGCCGAGCGCGAGCCGTATCTGCAGAAGCAGAAGGAACTGAAGGCCGAGATCACCCAGCTCGAGGAGCAGGAGCGGCAACTGCGCGCGCGGCTCGACGAGCAGATGGCCCTCGTGCCGAACATCCCCGATGCCGACGTGCCCGAGGGCAAGGACGACACCGAGAACGTCGAGGTCAAGCGCCAGGGCGCCGTGCGCGAGTTCGACTTCGAGCCGCGCGCGCACTACGAGATCGGCGAGGCGCAGGGTTGGCTCGACTTCACGCACGCTGCGGCCATGGCGGGGTCGCGCAACTACATGCTGTTCGGCGATCTCGCTCTGCTGCAGGACGCCGTATTGCGCTGTGCGGTCGATCTGCTCGTGCCGCGCGGCTTCACGGCCGTCGACCCGCCGCTGCTCGTGCGCGACGAGGCGATGTTCGGCACGGGCTTCTTCCCGGGCGGCGAAGAGCAGACCTACCGCTGCGACAAGGACGGACTCAACCTGATCGGCACGAGCGAGGTCCCCGTGACGTCGCTGCACGGCGGCGAAATGCTGGCCGAGGAGCAGCTGCCGAAGAAATACGTGGCGCGCTCGGCCTGCTTCCGGCGCGAAGCCGGCACGCACGGCAAGGACACGCGCGGGCTCTACCGCGTGCACCAGTTCCACAAGGTCGAGCAGGTCATCGTCGACGTCGCCGACAAGGCGCGATCGATCCAGCACCATCACGACATCGTCAAGAACGCCGAAGACCTGCTGGCCGCGTTCGAGCTGCCGTATCGCATCGTCGCGGTCTGTGGCGGCGACCTCGGCGTGCCGCAGGCGATGAAGTACGACATCGAGACGTGGATGCCGTCGCGCGAGAATTACTGCGAGACCCACTCTGCGTCGCGCTTCTACGACTACCAGGCCCGCCGGCTCGACCTGCGCTACCGCCCCAAGGACGGCGGCAAGCCGCTGTTCTGCCACACGCTCAACAACACCGTCATCGCGAGCCCGCGCGTGCTGATCCCGCTGCTGGAAAACCACCAGCAGCGCGACGGCACCGTGCGCCTGCCGAAAGTGCTGCAGGCGTGTTTTGGCGGGCGCACCGTGATCGGCAAACCGGTCTGGTGAACCAGCGGGGGTCGCCCCGAGCCTCGCTCAGTGACCGCCGAACAGACCCCCGCCGCCACCGCCGCCGCTGCCGCTGCCGCCGAGACCGCTCAAGAACCTGCCGAGGTCGAAACCCGACGGCAGCCCGCCGCTGCCCGGCTGCGCGCCCGGGCGTCGTCCCTGCGTGCTGGTCATCTGCCCCGGCGTCCGGCCAGCGGGAAGGGGTTGACCGACCTTGGTGGGCCGCTCGCCACTGCCGGTCGTCTGCCTGGTCTTGCCGCCACCGCCGCCACCACCACCACTCGGCCCGGGACCGCCGGCGCTCTCAGCCGTCGGCTCGGGCGGTAGCACGGGAATGCGTGCTGTGCCGGCTTGCAGGATGTTGTCGAGGCGATGGTCGAACACGAAGTGGCGCACGTAGCTCTTCTCGGCGCCCTCGAAGTCCTCGATCTCGAGGTCGTTGACGACGTTGCGATTGCTGCGGCGCCGCTCGATCGTGAACTCGATCTTGATGCGCTTTGGTAGCTTGTCTTCGGCGCTGCTGTCCCACTCGAGCCGTTCTTCGGCCTCGAAGCCGAGCGTCTCGTAGTAGGTCACCTTGAAGCTCTTGACGCGGTCGTGCACGAGTTGGAACGAACCCTGCGTCGTGAGCTCCTGGTCGACCATCGGATCCTCGCGGCGCCACATCTCGAACACGTCGCGATAGCGCGGGTTTGGCTTGAACCAGTAGCCGACCTCGCAGATCGTCGGCTTGCGCGGCACGTCCTGCAGGTCGAGCACGAAGCCCGAGGCGTCGGTGGTCGTCAGGAAGTCCATGCGATCCGCGTCGCGGCCGTTCACGTCCATGTCGCGGCCGCGGAAGACCGCGTTGTTGTGCACGTTGTAGGTCCAGAGGCCGCGCAGGTCGCGTTCGATCAGATTCAGGATGCGCGGACCTGCCTCCGTCGACTCGGTCAGGTCGTCGACGACGTCGCGTGCGTTGAGCAGCACGTGGAACGTCGAGCCGACGGTGACCATGACGGTCGCCGTGATGCCGATGGCGAGCAGCACTTCGATCAGCGTGAAGCCGGATTGCGGTCGTGTCGCTTGCATGATCTCACCTCCCCTTGCCGCCCGATGCCCCATTGCCCGAGGCGCTGTTGCCCGATGCACTGTTGCCCGAGACACCGCCCGTGTTACCGCCGCCCGATGCACCCGGGGCGCCACCGCCGGGGGCGCCGCTCTCGGGGGTCGGGGTCTGCCCCTTCGACTGCGCGACGGACTCGGCTTGTTTCGGCGTCAGGTTCGACAGCGCCAAGGTCGACAGGCGCGCCTTGATCAGCAGGGAGTCCTTCTGGTCGGGGTAGTCGGGGGGCATCTTCGGGAAGTAGACGACGACGGCGACTTCTTCGAACTTGTCGGCGCTCGGTGCTTCCTCGGCCATCTTCCGCTGGTAGTCCTCCTCGGCCAGCTTGTCATTGTATTCGGAGTAGCTGAGCCCCTGGGAGCTTGCCTTGCGGTAGTTCTCGCGGTCGCGTTGCCACTCGAGGCGCTCGTTGGCCTCCGCGCTCTCGCCGGCCGCGTTCGTCCCCACGTCGCCTTCGAGCCTCGACACGTCGGACTCACCGACCACGATCTTGTACGAGAAGCCCTTGTACTTGTCGATTTGGACCTCGGTTCCCGATTCGGGAGGAGTCTCTCGCGCGCCGGCCTGCAGCTCCGACATCTTCTCTTCGGCAAGCTCGCGCGCGAGGCGACAGTTGCGCGCCTGCGTCGCGTCGATCAGCGCGGTGGTCCGGATGCCGATGTACTCGATCACCACCATCGCGACGATCATCAGCGCGACGAGCGCTTCGATCAGCGTGAAGCCGGATTCGCGTCGCGCGTCCATCAGAAGGCCCCCTCGTTGAGGGCGACCAGTTCGGCGACCTCGCCCGTCTCCGACTTCTCGATCTCGACGCGGCCCGTCAGTCCGTGGATCGCGAGCGACCAGACCATGGTCGGCTGGCTCGCGAGCTTCAGCACGATGAGCTGGTCGGCCGTGAATCCGTATTCGTCGAAGACGAGCCGGTAGATGCCGTGGCGGCCGCGGCCGGTCTTGGCATCGCCAGCGCCTTCGAACACGACGTCCGTTTCGAGCGGGATCCAGTCGTCGGGCCGCTCTTCGAGCGTCGAGAGATCCTGATCGCGCGTGAGCTTCTGTTCGGGCGGGTAGACGATGCGCCAGCGCGCGCGCTCGAGGTCGAACTCCATCGACATACGCTTGCCTTGGATGCGCGCCTCCGAGCGCACCCAGTCGAGCTCCCGCAGGATGCGCTTGCCGCTGCCTTCGAGCCGCGCTTCGGGCACGAACGCGCTCAGGTTGGGCACCACGATCGCGAACGTCAGCGCGATCACCGTCATGGTGACCAGCAGCTCCATCAGGGTGAACCCCGCTGGTCGCGCCGGCAGTGAGGGGCTCAGCAGTGAGGGGCTCATGCGTCGTTCTACTTGTCCTTCTTCGTCTTGCTCGAGATGTCGTCTTCGGTGTTCTCGCTGCCGTCTGGTCCCATGCTGATCACCTCGAACTCGGTCGGGCGGTCACCTTCGCGCAGGATGTACTCGTGGTCCCATGGATCCTTCGGCAGTTCCTCGAGTTCGCTGCGCCCGCGCTCGTCCTTCGTCGCGAGGACATCGAGCGACTCGGGAAACTTGCCGTTCTTGGTGCGATAGCTGCGAATGGCGTCTGCGATGGTGCGCACGTCGGCCTTGGCCTTCGTCTCACGCGCGGTATCGCCGGCGCCAATGACGTTCTGGACGACCAGGGTTGCGAGCAGGCCGAGGATGACGACGACGACCATGATCTCGACGAGCGTGAAGCCGGCTTCGGGGCGAACTTGGGTGCGACTGATGGATGAGTTCATTGGGACTGTCAGGGGACGCGTGGCAGTGTAGCGGATCGTCACCGTCACAGAGGCAAGAGACGGCGGGAACCGCGCGAACCTTCCCGGCCATTCTGGCTGCGGTGGCATCGGGGGCAGGGGGGTGGTAACTGCAGCGGGCGCCGCTTCTGGGAGGTACCCAGTCCGGGAGCTCACGCCAACGCCCGCTTCACTTGTCCTGTTTCGGCTTGCTCGAGATGTCGTCTTCGGTGTTCTCGCTGCCGTCCATTCCCATGCTGATGACTTCGAACTGGGCGCCGTCGACGCGAAGGATGTAGGCGTGGTCCCATGGGTCCTTGGACAGATACTCGAGTTCGCTGCGCCCGCGCTCGTCCTTCTGGGCGAGGACCTCGAGCGAGCCGGGGAACGTGCCATTCTTGACGCGATAGCTGCGCACCATGTCTGCGAGCGCGCACACATCGGACTGTGCCTTCGTCTCGCGCGCTGTATCCCCGGCGGGGACGACGTTCGCGACGACCAGGGTCGCGAGCAGGCCGAGGATCATGACGACGACCATGATCTCGATGAGCGTGAAGCCGGCTTCGGCAGCGTGGAACCGGGTACGGGTGGTCAGTGTGTTCATGGCTTGCAGCGGGTCAAGGGGAAGCGGAGCGATGCGGTCACCGCGGCAGGAGACGGCGGGCACGAGGCGAACATTCCCAGCCGTGTCGATCGCCAGGCGGACTGCGGTGGCATCGCTCGGCCAGCCTGGTGATGATCAAGCACTCCCATGCGACTCCTCAGAAGCGTCGTCGCGGCAACGGCTGCGGTCCTCTCCTTGCCTTCGCAGCAGGTCCTCACCCCCGAGGGACTCGTGGCCTTGCAGCGCGTTTCCGAGCTCACGCTGAGCCCCGATGGCAAGCACCTCTTGTTCACGGTGCGCACCGTCGATCTGGCCGAGAACCGCAGCGTCGCCAAAGTCTGGCTGCTGCCGCTCGCGGCCGGCAAACCCTCTCCAGTCGCCGACGGATCACAGCCGGTCTGGCTCGAGAACAGCCAGGAGTTCGCGTTCGCGACCAAGGAAGGCGTAACTCGGCAACCGGTCGCGGGCGGTGCGAACGTGCAGGTCCCGGTCAAGGGCGGCGTGCAGAACCTGCAGTGGGCGCCGCGTGGCGAGAACTTCAGCTACACGCAGGCCGTCAAGGTCGACGCGCAGGTCACCGACGCCTACCCGGATCTGCCGAAGGCCAAGGCGCGCGCCTACGAGGATCTCATGGTGCGCCACTGGGACCAGTGGGCCGATGGCACCTACAGTCACCTGTTCGTGCAGCCGGGCGTCGCAGGCGGGGCCGCGCGCGACCTGCTCGCCGGCGAGCGCGTGCACACGCCGCTGCCGCCGTTCGGCGGCGCGGAGCAGATTGCGTGGTCGCCCGACGGCAACGAGCTGTGTTACACGGCGCGTCGCGTGCCGAACCCCGAGGCCAGCACCGACAGCAGCCTCTGGACCGTGCCAAAGGGCGGTGGCGAACACCGGTGTCTCACGCCCGACATGCCCGGCTACGACCAGGATCCGACCTACTCGCCTGATGGCCGCTGGATCGCGTTCGTGAGCATGTCCCGGGCCGGCTTCGAAGCGGACCGCCTGCGCCTCATGATCCACAACCGCAGGGGCGGCGCGAACGCCGAACTGCTGCCGGACTTCGATGCGTCGGTGCACGACCTGCATTGGACCGCGGACAGCAAGCGGCTGTTCTTCACGGTCGAGACCGAAGGCACGACGCAGCTCTACACGACGACGCTGGCCGAACCGAAGGCGATGCCCGTGACGAAAGGCCGCCACGCGCTCGCCGCGTTGCAGGTGGCGCCCGACGGCCACACCGTCTACGCGCTGCGCACGACGATGGAGCGTCCCGCCGAGGTGGTCGCCGTCGACGTGCCGACCGGTGCGATCAAGGCGCTGACCGACGTCAATGGGGCCGCCTACGCGTCGCTACAGCTGCCGAGCGTCGATGCCGAGTGGTTCGACACGACCGACGGCAAGAAGGTGCACGCGTGGATCGCCAAGCCGCCGGGCTTCGATGCGAAGAAGAAGTACCCGTTCCTCCTGTATTGCCAGGGCGGGCCGCAGTCGATGATCGGCCAGAGCTTCTCGTTCCGCTGGAACTTCCACCTGATGGCGGCGAAGGGCTACGTGGTCGCCGCGGTGAATCGGCGCGGCCTGCCGGGCTTCGGCCAGGCCTGGAACGACCAGATCTCGCGCGACTGGGGCGGCCAGGCGATGGCCGACCTGCTCGCCGTGTGCGACGCGATGCAGAGCCGACCCTACGTCGACCGCGACCGCTCCGCGGCCGTCGGCGCGTCGTTCGGCGGCTACACCGTCTACTGGCTCATGGGCAACGGCGGCGATCGCTTCGCGTGCATGATCTCGCACTGCGGCGTGTTCAACCTCGAGAGCATGTATCTGGCGACCGAGGAGCTGTTCTTCGTCAACTGGGATCTCGGCGGCCCGTACTGGGAGTCCGAGGAGATCGCCGCTGGCTACCGCCGGTTCTCGCCACACCGCTACGTCAAGAACTGGAAGACGCCGCTGCTCGTGATCCACGGCGAGCAGGACTACCGCGTGCCGTACGACCAGGGTCTGCAGGCCTTCACCGCAGCGCAGCTCCAAGGGGTCAAGAGCCGCCTGCTCGTGTTCCCCGACGAAGGCCACTGGATCCTGCAGCCGCAGAACGCGTTGTTGTGGCAGCGCGAGTTCTTCGGCTGGCTCGACCGGTTCTGCGGCGAGCAGGCGAAGAGGTGAACCCGCGAGCATCGATCGCAGCTGCGCTGCTGTGCGCTGGGTGTGCGAGCACGGTGACCTGGCAGCAGGACCTGCCGCAGGCGCTCGCGGCATCGCGCCAAAGCCACCAGGACCTCGTCGTCTACTTTGCCCTGCCGGGACGCGAAGCCAGCGATCGCATGCGGGCCAGTCTGTCGGATCCCGCGGTCTCGGCCGCGTTGCGCGACGGCGGCTTCGAGGCCGCCGTCGCCGATGGCTCCCAGCGCGCGGGCTTCTACTCGCGCTGGGTCGGCGGCGGCAGCGAGGGCATGGGCATCGCGGTGCTCGATGCCACGGGACGCGTGTACGCGGCGCGGCCAGGGCCACAGGATCCGCCCGAGCTCGCGGCGTTCCTGCGCCAGTGCGCGGATGCCCGTGGTCAGCTCGTGGCTTTGCGGGTTGCGGAGGCGGCGCGCCCGGCGAGCCCGCACGACCAGTACCGGCTCGGGTGCCTCCTGCTGCAGCTCGGTTGCCGCACCGAATGTGAGCCGCTGCTTTGCTCTGCCGCGAAGGCCGGGATCGTCGACGCGCGGCACCAGCTGGCGCGGCTCCTAGCACTCGACGGCAACGTTACGGAGGCGAGGCAGTGGCTCCTCGGAGCGCCGAGGACGCCCGCGGCTCAGGTCACCGAAGGCTACGTGCTGTTCAAGGAGAGGAAGCACGAGGCGGCGATCGACGTGTTCGAAGCGGCGCTGCGGACCGGCCAGCTCGGTGAGGACCGCCAGCGCGCGCTGCTCTACCTCGGCAAGGCGCTGCACGAGAACAAGCAGGACGATCGCGCCGTGCCGCTGCTGCAAGCGCTCGCTGCCGAGGGCACGGGCAGTACGTTCGAAGCCGCGGCGGTCCACACGCTCGGCCACATCCTGCAGCCGCAGCACGGTCACACGCACTGATTGGGAACTGATGGTTTGAGTGGACCTGCCACTGCCCGGTGCATGTTCACACCCGTGAGTCCCCAACGGATTGTGCGTCCCGGTGGCGTGTCCACGCAAACCATCAGTCCCCACTGATTGCTGTCTGGCGTTGCGTGAAGGCGGCGCCGCTCGGGTCAAGTCGAGTCGATGGCAGTGGCGATATGGCCCTGAACCCTCAGGAGTACCCGCGATGCAGCGCGAAACGGAACGCCGAAGCCAGCTCGTCATTCTCCCTGCCATGCAACGCCGGCTCGTGCTGCACGCAGTGCGCTGGCCGCTGATCGTCCTCCTCGCCGCCGCGATCCTGGTCGGTATCGGATGCCAGATCGTGGTGGTCCAGGCCGCGGAAGCCGAGGTGGCCTTGCCGGGAATGCTCTGGCTCGCGATGGCCGCCGGGGGGTTCCTCTTCGTGGCCGTCGCGGTGATCCTGAGCCAGGCACTCGTGCTCTCGCATCGGATCGCCGGTCCGGTCTATCGACTGGTCGACGCGATGGAGCGTGTCTGCCAAGGCGAGACGGGCTTCCGCGTCACGCTGCGCGAGAAGGACTTCCTGCCCGAAGCCGCCGACAAGTTCAACGAGATGCTTGCCGCACTCGACCGCCGCTCGTCGATCACCACGACGACAGCCGATGCGCGAGCGCAAGGCGCGACGACCTCCGAGTCTCCTGCGGCCGAAACGGCGGCGGTCACCTCATGAGGACGGTGGCAAGGGATCTCACTGTCGCCTCGCGGCACGCGACCACCTCCGCGAAGTCCGCAGCCCTGCCTCGCAGTGCGGAAGCCGGGTTCTCAATGGTGGACGTTCTCATCGGCAGTCTCATCCTCATGGCTGCCGTGATGGTACATTCGGCCACTGTGCTGAGCGTGCAGCGGATGAGCGCTTCGGCGGCTGAGCGGGGGGTTGCCGTCGAGACCCTGGCGCGATTCGTCGAACGGATGCGAGCGGACCTCGATTGGGCGGGTCTCTACGCACGGCTGCGCCCTTTGTCCATGGAGAGTACGGGGGATACCACGTTGTCGCGGCTCGGGGTGGATCTCAAGCTGACCACGCGCCCGGTGACGAGCTACTACGGCGACTTCACGGTCCCGACGTCGCTGGGGCAGGTGACGATCCTCGTCCAGGTACCGTCCATCAACGTGGGAGGCGTTGCGGCGCTGCGCGAGAACGTGAGCGCACCGCGCTACGGCCTGCCTTACGACCTGAACGGCGACGGGGCGATCACCGGCGATTCGCGGAACGCGGACTACCTGGGGCTGCCGATCGTCGTGCACCTGCGCTGGCAACGGCCGGCCAGGAGGGCGCAGGAGGTGGTTCTCGCGACCTGGCTGCGGGGGCAACGCTGATGCGCCCCCTCGCTGCACAAAGAGGCTTCACGCTGTTCGAGATCACGATCGGGTTTACCCTGTTCACGGGGCTGATCGCGCTGCTGGGCTCCGTGTATGCGTCGTCCGACGGCCTGGCCCGCCAGTGCATGGCGACGATGAGCGCCCACGAGGAGCACCGCCGCAATCTCGATGCCCTGGCGAATCTCTGCCGGGCCGCGGCGACCGACAAGTTCACGGGATTCGCCGTCGACAACACGTCGACGGCGCCTTCGTTCCAGTGCGTGACCGGAGTCAACGCGGGCGGGCGAGTGCTCGGCCCGGTACAGACGATCTCCTGGCGCGCGAACAAGGACGCCACGCGTGGCGTCACGACGGGCGAGCTCGTCGTTACGCAGAACTCGGTCGCGACGGTCATCGCGCGCCACGTCCGCGGCGGGAGCTTCCGCGCCACGCTGATGGGGAACACACTTCGACTCACCCTGACGACCTACGACGCGGTCAGCAGCGAAAAACCGGCGATGGTCAGCGGTGAAGTCTCGGTCGCCTTGCGGAACCCGACACCATGATTCTCAGCACCATGATTGCTCGCCCGAACCGGACGGACTCGCAGCGAGGGAGTGCCGCCGTCTGCGCGCTCCTGTTCGCGACCATGCTCGGCGGCCTCGCGTTCGCGCTGGTCCAGACCGGCTTCGCTTCCGGCCGCTGGCACGACCGCGCCGACGACAGCCTGCAGGCACTCGAGGCGGCCGAGACCGGCCTCGCGCGCGCGGAGCAGGAGGTCTCGTCGGACACCGATCCGGACGGCGACGGGGTCGGCACCCTGTCCGGTACCTACGCCGGTTCCAGATTCACGGTCACCGCGACCGACGATCCCCTCGACCCCGAACGCGTCAAGCTGCTGGCGTGGGGGCAGCACGGGATGAGCAGGCGCCAGGTGGAGGTCTGCGTCCGGCTGAAGCCGAGCGCCGGCTGGGGGTACGGTGCGTTCGGCAGGAGCTCGACGAAAATTGGCGGCTCGGGCACGGTGACAGACTCCTACGACAGCCGCCTCGGGACCTATGCCTCGCAGGCCGTCAACAAGGACGCGGGCGGCGCGTACGCGCGCAGCAACGGTGGCATCGGCAGCAACGGCACGATTCAGTTGCAGGGCCTCGTGCACGGCAACGCGAACGCGGGCCCCGGCTTGACCCCGAACCTGACGGGCGGTGGTGTCGTGACCGGCAACATAACGCCGCTGTCGGCGCCGATGGATCTGCCGGCGACGCCGTATGCGGAGTTCGCTGCCGCAAATCTGATCAACCAGAACGG
>DASRJH010000195.1:0-20522 GCA_035649575.1 Planctomycetota bacterium | reverse complement strand
CGTGTCACGAGCTGCAGACCCTGTTCTCGCAGCAGGCGGTCCAGTTCCTCCGCGGTGCGCAGGTTGGCGCCGGACACGCCCTCGAGGCCGGGCAGCGGATCGATCCCGTCGCCGAGTGCTCCGACCGAGACCACCAGGTGGACGTCCGCGCCGCTCGCCACGACCTTGGCACCCACCGACGCGACGGGCCGAGGGATCGGGGCGTCTTCCATGTAGAGAGCCGTTCGCTCGTCGAATCCGTGCGGTGGAGCCGCCGCGCACAGCAGGTGCAGGGCAACCAGGGAGCCAGTGACGAGGCAAGTGAGCCGGAGCATGCAGTACTCCACGATGGGACAGACAACAGTAGACGCGACCCACGCGCCAGCGCCTGCTTCGCTCCGGGATTTGCGATGCACTCGGGAGTCGGGGGGTTTCGCGTGGCGCCACGAGGTTCGCTCGGTAAGGTCGCGCCTTCATGAGTGACGCCAGCGTCGCCAAGCGCGCTGCGGCCTACGCGGCCGCGGATCTGGTCCAGAACGGCACGACGATCGGTCTCGGCAGCGGGTCGACTTTCCTGTTCGTGATCGACCGGCTCGCTGAACGAATGCGCACGCAGAGCCTGCGTTTTGTCGGCGTGCCCACCAGCAAAGCCACCGCCGACGCCGCGGCCCGCGCGGGCATCACGCTGCGTGAGCTCGACGCCGTCGAGAGCCTCGACCTGGCGATCGACGGCGCCGACGAGGTCGATCCGAAGAAGAACCTGATCAAGGGCGGTGGCGGCGCGCACGTGCGCGAGCGCCTCGTCGCCGCGGCCGCGAAGGAGCTGATCGTGATCGTCGACGACAAGAAGCTCGTCGCCGTGCTCGGCAAGGTGTTCCCGCTGCCAGTCGAGGTGCTGCAGTTCGGCTGGCAACACACGGCGCGACGCGTCGCCGCGACCGGCTGCAAGCCAACGCGGCGCGAGCGCAACGGCGATCCGTTCGTCACCGACAACGGCAACTACGTGCTCGACTGCAAGTACGACGGCATCCAGGACGTGGCCGGACTCGCGCGGCGGCTCGAGACGACGACGGGCGTCGTCGACCACGGTCTGTTCGTCGGCATGGCCGGCCGCGTCGTCGTCGCGGATGCGCAGGGCAAGGTGCGCGTGATCGCGTAGCGCCGGACTCGCGCGCGCACGGGCTCGACATCGACCAGACCAGTGCGCAATCAAGACGACGATGGCGAACAGCGAACGAGCCAGGACCAGGCTCAGTAGGTCTTCGCGCGCGACTCGATCGCATACTCGGGCACCTGCTCGAGCTCCTCTTCGTCGAGCAGGTATTGCTCGCAGACGAGGCTGAGCCGCTGCCCCGGCGTCTCGACGCGGTCGACGCCGTGTTCGAGGTCGCCGTCGAACTGCACGAGCAGGCCTTCGCGCGGCGTCACGCGACCGAGGAACTTCCTGCCGCGGCGCAGCACGAGGTCGCCGCCGCGCATGGCGTTCGGCACCTCGACGTAGAGCACGCTCACTTGCAGAGGCGGATTCACGTCGAGCATGTAGGCGCGCAGGCTGCGATCGATGTGCGGCGACACGTGCGAACCCGCGGTCAGCTGCAGCGGGTTGAAGTAGAACGCATTGCCGTCGGGCCGCAACGCCTTGTCGAGGAAGCGCGCGCTCCACGGGAACTCGACCCGCACGCGCGGCAGCGCAGTACGGTGGAACACGACCGAGAAGCCGCGCGTGCCGACGAAGTCGCGGTTCAGGTTGTTCTGCGTGAAGTAGCGGCTCTTCCGGATCTGCACACGCAGGTCGACGAGGTAGTCCGCGTCGAAGGCTCCCTCGTGCAGCGTATGCCCGGACAGCGTGTGGACGGACATCTCACGCGCCCTTCTTGTTGGGAAGGCTGTTGGGCAGGTTCGCGAGCCTGCCGCTCGCGTACCAGCAAAGCAGACCGTGCGTGCCGAGCCGCTCGGCAACGGGCGCGAGCACGGTGCGGGCCTGCTCGAGATCGACCGCGTCGAGCACGACGAACGCGCGTTTGCGGTCGAGCCGCGCGAACAGCAGCACGGCCGGGTTGCCGGCCAACGCCGCGGCCGCTGCATCCCCGTCCTCCACCGTCAGCAGCGTGTAGATGCGGCCGCCTTCGCCGGGCTGCAGCTTGCGGCCCGCGCGCTCGGCCTCGTCCTGTGCTTCCAGCTCCGCAGCGAGAAAGGCGCGCAGCGGGGCCTCGGTCTCCAGCGCATGGAACTCGAACGCGAAGACTCCGGCCCGGAAGCCCGGGTCCGTTTCGGCCAGTTCCTTCGCGCGCTCGGGTCGGGCGGTGTCGAGCACGAACAACCCACGCAGCGCCGCGTCGTTCTTGCCGTAGGGGCCCGCGACGAGCAGGTGGCCTTCGCGCGCGAGCCGTTTCATGTTGTCGAAGTGGCCGCCGAACACCTCGGTCTGTTCGGCCTGCGTCAGCGGCTCCGAGCGCGGGCCGGTCTTCAGCAGCACGAGCGTGCAGCAGAGCGGCGGCTCGCCTTCGGGCCCGCTGCGACAACCGGTGACAGCGAATACGACGAGCAGGATCCAGCAAGAGTGACGGCGCATGGAGTTCTCCGATCCTAATGGGTCAGTGGTGCGATGCCCGCACCTGCTGGCGAAGACGAACGGGAGCTGCGCCTTTCGACGCCTGGTATGCGGATCTTTGCTGGTCGCACCAGGCAAGATAGCCTCCTCACCCACGAGTGAGGCTGCATGATTGTGAACCTGCGCGTCCTGGACGGACCGCTCACCGGCAAGGACTTCGAGTTCGATCTGCAAGAAGGTGCAGAAGTGCGGATCGGTCGCGACCCCGCGAGGTGCCGGTTCGTGCTGCCTGCCGATTACCCGACGGTGAGCCGGCAGCACTGCGTGCTCCGCGCGGTGCTCGGGCGCGTGCGGTTGCAGCTCAACAAGGAGAACCCGGTCTTCGTCGGCCAGCGGCAGGGATGGGACGACTCCGTCGTGCAGAACGGCGCCGAGCTGCGTCTTGGTCCGAACGGACCGCGCCTGCTGATGACCATCAAGGATCCCGATGCGGCGTTCGGTCCGCGCTCGACGGTCGTCCTGGGCCGCGGCTACGTGCCGCTCGAGCAGGTCGTGCAGGAGCAGACGCAACGCACTGCCGAGGAATTGCGCGGCCATCGCACCAGGATCTGGCTCGTGGCGGCGCTGCTGGGCGCGGCCGCGGCCGTCGGTCTCTGGCTCTCGATCGAGACGCGCGAGGTGACGGGCAAGCTGATTGCCACGACGCTCAGTGAGCAGCAGCGCGCGTCGGTGTTGGAGCTCGTGGACCGCAGCTCGCGGCCGGTGCCTGATCTCGGCGCGGTCGTGCGCACCGCGTCACAGTCGATCTACTGCGTGCTGCGGCGCGAGGGTGAGACCTGGCGACACGTCGGCACCGCGTGGGTGTTCGATCGCGAGGCGGGACAGGTCGCGACCAACAGCCATGTCGCAGCGGAGTTCGCGCCGGGTCGCACGTTCCTGCGCGCGCAGGGCCACGCGAGCGAGGACATCCCGATCGCATCGGTGCGCGTGCACCCAGGCTTCGACCGCTACACGCAGCTGTGTCTCAAGTATGGCCCGGCGCTGCAGATCGACGGCGGCAGCGCGAGCAAGACCGTGGCGGCCTGCGATGTCGCGCTGCTGCAGATCGACTCGGAACACCGGGCAGACCTCGCGACGGCACTGCCCGTGCGCGGCACGGCGGACCTCGAGCTCGTGGGAACCGGCACGCCGTGCGCGTCGGTCGGTTTCCCGGCCGAAGGCCTCGCCTTCAACGTGGACCGGCCGCAGAGCCGTTCCCACATCGGGCACGTGATCGCCGTGTCCGACTTCTTCATGGCCCCGGCTCCGGCGGGCAGTGCGCAGCTCGTGCACACCGACCTGCCCGTGACGGGTGGAGCCAGCGGCAGTCCCGTGCTGGACCAACAGGGCAGGGTGTTCGGCATCATCAATGCCGGCAGCTTCACGCTCGGCATGGAAGGCCGCCGCATTCCGATCGCCGGAACGACCTACGCGCAGCGCATCGATCTGCTGCGCGAGATCGTGCTCGACGATGCTGCCGATCAGACGGCGCGAGAGAAGACGTGGGAGACGGCATTCACGGCCATGGTGGCCAACGCGCGCAAGAGCCTCGAACAGGTCCTGATCGAGAGGTTCCGCGCGTGGGTGGCGCCCACTCGCAAGGACCTGCCGGTCGAGGTCGTCGCGCGGGCGCAGACGGCCCTCGCGTGGGACGGACGCGTGGCCAGCAGCGAGTTCTCGTATGCGGTGCCGGCGAAGGCCCGCTACCTGTTCTGCGCGATGTCGGAGGACATGGAGGACATCGATGCGGTCGCGCTGTTGCCGGACGGCAGGCGCCTGATCGACAACTCACCGGATTGGTATCCGTGCCTCGACGTCGCGGCCGGCGAGAGCGACGTCGTGCGCTTCGTCGTGCTGCGCCCGGCGAACAAGCCCGTACCGGTTTCGATCATCGTGCTGCAGGCAGGTCAGTGAGCTGTCGCCGCTGCGAGGCGACTCACTCGAGCGTCGCACGCAGCACGAAGTCCATCGCGTCGAAATACACGTTGCGGGCCGGCGCACCCCATTCGACTTCGCCGCGCTGGAAGTCGACGTCGTCGCTGCGCGACGAGGCCTTCGCGGGCACGAGCGGCCGGCCGTGGTCGCGGCAGAACACGACGCGCCAGCTGTCCACGCCGCCGAAGTAGAAGTCGCGGATGCGCCGCTTCTCGGCGTCGTCGATGCCGTCGGCGTGGTTCAGCTCGACGGCGGCGTTGACGTCGACGGGGATCCAGCCCCACGGCTCGATCCGGATCTCGCACCAGTCGTGCATGTTCACCTGTCCGGGTGCCAACACCCAGCCCGACTGCCAGCGCGCCGGGATCGAACGTTGCCGGCACAGGGTCATGAACAGCAGCGTGCTCTGACCACAATCGCCGCGGCGCGTCGCGAGCAGCTCCTCGGGGATCGAACCGATGGTCGAATACTCGCGCGCATACGAGTAGCTCAGATGGTCGGCGCACCAGTCGTAGCAGGCACGCGCCACGACGAGCGGGTTCTGCTCCTCGCCCGCGATCTCCTGGGCCAGCGCGCGCAACGCGGGCGAGGACACGACGTGCGGCGGCCGTTCTTCGGTGAACGCGCTCGACGGGCACGGCCGCACGCGCGCCGGATCGAGATCGGGTGGTGCTGTGCCGCGGCATTCGACTTCGCACGCGACCTCGAACACGGTCGGCGCGCCGGCCTCGGCAACCTTCGTCATGAACCGCGCGCGCATCGGCGCGTCGGGCACGTCGGCGTCCGCATCGCCGAGCACCTGTTGCCGGTCGGAGCGCTGCGGGAAGGGCAGCCAGGCGCGGATCGTCTCGCCGGCGGGCACGACATCGGCCGCGACGGTCAGCGTCATCCGCAATGCGAACGTCTTCGCGTCGGTGTCGAGCAGCGGGCGGCGCCACGTCTTGCCCACAGCACGGCGCGCGCGCGCCGCGGCGTCGCGGAAGAACAGGTTCGACACCGCGCTCCTGTGGTAACGCAGCACGCCTCCGACCGTGCGGCTGTCGAACAGGCCCTGGCCGGCGAAGGCGTCGAGCTCGCCGGGTTGCAGGCCGCGCACGCGGCGCTCGAGCTGGGTCTGCAGCGTTTCGCGCGTGAGCGAGAAGTCGAGCGCAGTGCGCGTCTCGATCTCGGCGGCCGTGACGGCGGGTTCGGGCATCGGCTCCGCGAACACGAGCACGGCATTGGCGACCGCGCGTTCGCCGGCCGCGTCGAAACGTTTGTCGTCACACGGATGGTTGACGACGCCGTGGCCCGGGGCGCCGGCATACCACACGGTGGTCGAACCGCCGCCGTCGAGGTTCAGCGCCTGCTCGCAGCCGAGCGCCAACATCGTCGCGGCGAGCTCGTCGAAGGTCATGCCGGCTGCCTCGCTCGCGCGGCCGTCGACGGCGACGAGCAGGATGCGGCCGTCGGCCGTGGTGCCGATCGCGCTGCGCGGGTGGCGTTCGTCGTTCCACTTGGGTGCTTTCGGGATCGCGCCGCCCTGGACCAGCATCGGGCCGGCGGCCAGCACGTCGCGAACGCCTTCGAACAGACCCTTGGGGTCCCGCAGCAGCTTCGGCACCCCGGCCGCGAGCGCGAGCGCCGCCGGGCGGGCCGATTCGCGTGCGCCGAGGTCCTGTCCGGCGATCCGGAACGCACCGAGCGCCTGCTTCTCCTTGCTGAAGAACCCGCCGTTGATCGCGGCCGCGGCCCCGCTGCGCCGGGCCATGTCGCTGGTTTCATCGAGCCCCCGTCCGTCGATCCCCCGTTCGTAGAGGCCCGGTGCGGGCGCGAGCTCGAACCGCACGCCGGCGACACGCGGTTCGGCTTCGAGCACGACGACGTATTGCGGCAGGCCCGCGTCGTCGGTCACCGCAGCGCGCCGCAACGCGAGGCCGTTCGCGATCGGCGTGCGTTCGCCGAGCGCCGCCGGCGCGATCTGGGCCGGACAGCAGTGCAGCAGCGACACCAGGACGGCAACGGCGGGCTTCTTCATGGGCTTCGCGGGAGGCCTCACAAGCTACCGCCGCGCCGCGGCGATGCACGACGTGCAGCAGGTGCGCGACGCTTTGCTTGACGGAGCCGAGCAGCGATGCGAGAGTCCCGCCGCAAGTTCCGGATCGTTCGGGACGCTCCCGGGGCGGCACGCACCACACTACAGATGATCGAGTTCGGCAAGCGGGTCCTGTTCGTCGGTTATGGCGCGGTGGCACAGTGCACATTGCCGATCCTCTGCAAGCTCGTGAAGGTTCCGAGCAAGAACATCACGGTGATGGACTTCGAGGACCGGCGCGAGCTGCTCGCCCGCTGGCTCGAGCGCGGCGTGCAGTTCGTGCGAAAGCGCGTCACGCGCGACAACCTCGGCAGCCTGCTCGGCAAGTATCTGGGCCCCGGCGATCTGCTGATCGACCTCGCCTGGAACATCGACTGCTGCGAGATCCTGCAGTGGTGCCACGACCACGGCGTACTCTACGTCAACACCTCGGTCGAGGTGTGGGACCCGTACGAGGGTGCCGCCGACAAGCCCCCCACCGTGCGCACGCTGTACTGGCGGCACATGAACGTGCGCGCGATGGTCCACAAGTGGAGCCCGCCCGGACCCACCGCGGTGCTCGAGCACGGCGCGAATCCCGGTCTCATTTCTCATTTCACGAAGCAGGGACTGCTCGACATCTGCAAGCGCCTCGTGAAGGACAAGAAGGTCGCGGGGCAGGCGAAAGACGAGCTGCAGCTCCTCGCCGCCGAGCAATCGTTCGCCGAGCTCGCGATGCACCTCGGCGTCAAGGTGATCCACTGCAGCGAGCGCGACACACAGATCACCGACCAGCCGAAGCAGGTCGGCGAATTCGTGAACACGTGGAGCATCGAGGGCTTCCGCGAGGAAGGCACGACCACGGCGGAGCTCGGCTGGGGCACGCACGAGAAGGAGCTGCCGCCGCTGGCCGTCGAACACGCGTCGGGGCCGAAGAACCAGATCTGCCTCGCGCGCATGGGTATCGACACGCAGGTCGTGTCCTGGGTGCCCGACTACTGCATCCGCGGCATGGTCGTGCGCCACGGCGAGGCGTTCACGATCTCGGACAAGCTCACGGTCTGGGACGGCGACAAGGCCATCTACCGGCCCACGGTGCACTACGCCTACTGCCCGGCCGACGTCGCGATCGCGTCGCTGCACGAATTGCGCGGCAACGACTTCGCGCTGCAGAAGAAGCTGCGCATCATGAACGACGAGATCATCGGCGGCTCGGACATCCTGGGTGCCTTGATCATGGGCCACGCCTACAAGTCGTGGTGGATCGGCAGCGACCTCGGCATCGAGGAGTCGCGCCGGCTCGTGCCGCACCAGAACGCGACGACGATGCAGGTCGCGATCTCGGTCACGGCAGCCGTGATGTGGATGATCGAGAACCCCGCGATGGGAGTGCGCGTGCCCGACGACCTGCCGCACGAGTACGTGCTCGGGATCGCCAAACCGTGGCTCGGCAAGTTCATCAGCAAGCCCGCGGACTGGACGCCGTTGCAGCACTACGTGAACGCGTTCGCCGGGCACAACAACCCCGCGGTCGACCGGTCCGATCCGTGGCAGTTCAAGAACTTCCTCGTCACCGACGGCGACTGACCGACGGCAACTGGGCGAGGGAACCACCGACGCAATCATGCTGAGCAAAGCGCAACTCAAGAAGCTCGCGAAGGAGCACGGCACGCCGCTGTTCGTGCTCGACCACGACGAGCTGCGGGCCAACTACCGCACGTTCAAGAAGCACCTGCCGCGCGTGCAGGCCTACTACGCGGTCAAGGCCAACTCGGACCCGGCGATCGTCAAGACGTTCTACGACGCGGGCGCGAGCTTCGACGTGGCCTCGCTGCCCGAGTTCAAGCTCGTGCACGACTGCATCAAGGCCCTGCCCGAGAAGGAGCGGCAGGACTTCATCTGGGACAAGATCATCTACGCGAACCCGATCAAGGCGAACGAGACGCTGCTCGTGCTCGACCGCTACAAGCCGCTCGTCACCTACGACAACTTCGAGGAGATCAAGAAGATCAAGAAGTACGCGCCGAACGCTGGCGTGGCGCTCCGCCTCAAGGTGCCGAACACGGGTGCGATGGTCGAGCTGTCGTCGAAGTTCGGTGCTTCGCCCGGCGAGGCCGTGGACCTGATCCTGGCCGCGCACGAACGCGGCCTCGTCGTCGAGGGTCTCAGCTTCCACGTCGGCAGCCAGACGACGAACGTCGAGAACTACGTGCAGGCACTCAGCCTAGCGGCCTCGGTGTTCCAGGAGGCGCGCGACCGCGGCTACGACAAGATGAACCTGCTCGACATCGGCGGCGGCTTCCCGGCGCCCTACGACCACACGGTCAAGCCGTTCTCCGAGCTCGCGAAGATCCTGAACCGCGAGCTCGACCGGCTGTTCGACGACGACATCGAGATCCTCGCCGAGCCGGGCCGGTTCATGGTGGCGACCGCGGCGACCGCGGTCGTCAAGATCATCGGCAAGGCACTGCGCGACGGGAAGCTCTGCTACTACATCGACGACGGCGTCTACCACACGTTCTCGGGCGTCATCTTCGATCACTGCCACTATCACTTCGGCGCCTTCAAGCAGGGCCACAAGCAGGTCTGCTCGGTGTTCGGGCCGACCTGCGACGCGCTCGACGTCGTGTCGATGACCGAGGAGCTGCCCGGCAACCTGCAGCTCGGCGACCTGCTCTACAGCGAGAACATCGGCGCCTACAGCGCCGCTTCGTCGACCTGGTTCAACGGGTTCGCACCCGCGAAGGTCGTGCACTGCAACCAGTGAAGGCGCTCTCGCGTCAGGCCTGCTGCATCGCCGAGGGGCGTTGCTTGAGGTCCTTCACGAGCACGCGCGAACGCCGGCCGCTCTGCTCGTAGCGTTCGCGCCGCACTGCCGGCAGGTCGTCGGGCGTGCCGTCGACGAAGCCCGCCTTCGACCGGAAGTAGTTGAAGGTCTGCGTCGAGAGCGCGAGCAGCACGTCGAGACCCATCTCACGCGCGCGGTCCTCGACGAACTGCACCATGCGGCGGCCGATGCCCTGGTTCTCGTGCGAGGAGCGCACCGAGAGGCACGCGAGCTCTCCCTTCTGGCCCGGATAGACGTGCAGCGCCACGCACGCGACGGGGTTCTTGTCGACTTCGAACAGGAAGTAGTCGCCGATCTGCCGCTCGATCTCCGCGCGCGAGCGCGGCAGCAGCTCTTCGTTCTCGACCGAGGCGCGGATGAGCTGCTCGATGCTGCGCACGTCCTTCTTGCGGGCCTTGCGGATCTGCCGGTACTCGTTCGCGTGGATCAGCGTGCCGATGCCTTCGTTCGAGAACACCTCGGCCAGCAGCCCTTCGTCGACGCGCCCGTCGATCACGTGCACGCGCGGCACGCCGGACTGGCAGGCGGCGACCGCGTGGCGCGCCTTGGACAAGTGCGACGACGCGACGGAGCCCTTCTGCAGCGCCTGCGCGAGCTCGTCGACGGCGAGCTGGTGCGCGACCGCGCCGTTCAGCACGAGGCCTTCCGCCGTCGTGATGTAGACGAGCTTCACGGCGCCGATCGCCTTCGCGATCTCCACGGCCACGGCATCGCTGTTGACGCGGTAGCTGCGGCCGTCGCCGTCGATGCCGAGCGGCGGCACGACGGGCACGATGCCGCTCTGGAGCATCGTCTGCAGCGGTTCGACGTCGATGCGTTCGACGCGCCCCGTGTTGAGGTGGTCGACCCCGCGCAGGATGCCCATCGGGTGCGCGATCACGGCGTTCAGGCTGGCACCGCGCAGGTCCGAGACGCTGAGCCCGGCCAGCACTTCGTGGGTCACGCGGTTCGCGGCAGTCAGCGCGAGTTGCAGCGTCGCGGCATCGGTGACACCCGAGCCTTCGAGGTCCGAGGGAGAGATCCCCTTCTCGGCGGCGAGGGCCTGGATCTGGGCGGCCGCGCCGTGCACGAGCACGGTGCGGATGTTGAGCGACCACAGGACGGCCACGTCCATCAGGATGTTGCCGAAGTTGTCGTCGCGCACGATCGCGCCATCGACCGCGATGACGAACGTCTTCTCGCGGAACTGTGGCACGTAGCGAAGGATGCCTCTCAGGTCGGTGACCTTCATGACGGCGCGCATCACTACACCACAAGCGGCCCGAGTCCGAGAGCAGTTCCTTGGCCCAGGGACTTTCCGGGGTGACAGTTACATTGGCGGGCGCGGCCCCGCGTTGCGCCTGGCCTCAATGAGTGTCCCGGGACGAGAGTCCAATGCCGTCCAATGACCGGTGTCATGGTCGAGCCGCCGGCGCGCGCGGAAGAACCGAGGAGCTTCCGCCGTCTCGAACGCCTCGGCGCCGCCTCCCCGCCGGCCCCGGCGCCATACGCATCCGGTACGTCTCGAACCCCAAAAAGGGTTGGCGGTAGTACTGTGTGGTTCCGTAGAAGATCTTCCCCTCCGACCCTCGGCCGCGGCACGCCGGAACTCAGCATGCGCCACCGTTCGCCCTCGACGTTCGTGTCCTCTTGTCTGCTCGTGCTCGCCGCGGAGTTCGCGGTTGCCCAGGAACCGGCGCCCGCGCCAGGCGAGCAACCGAAGCCACCCGAGGCGCCGGCCGTCGAAGCACAGCGCGCACCCGAACAGGTCGTCGTGATCGAAGCGGGCACCGTGCATCCGGTCGCGAGCCCGGCGATCGCGGACGGAGTCGTCGTGACGCGCGGCGAACGCATCGTCGCGGTCGGCAAGAAGGGCGAGGTCGAGATTCCACCGAACGCCGTCGTGCACTCGTTCCCGACCGGTCATGTGTATCCGGGCCTCGTCGACGCTGCGACCGATGCTTTCACCGACGTCGCGATGCGCACCCAGGCCAACCTCGACGCCGGCTCCTCGCTCGCCCTGGACCTGCACCTGCGTCATTCGCGCGACGACGAGCTCGTGCAGGCCGGAATCACGACCGCGTACATCGCGGTGCGTTCTCAGGGATCCATTGCGCGGGCCCCCGTCCCGCTCCCCGATCTGCCGTTCCCTCTGCCGGGCCCCGGTCCACAGGACGCGAGTGCGCAGCCCTCGGCTCCGCAAGCCTCGGGCATCATGCGCGGCCAGGGCGCGATCGTGCGGCCGCGGCAGGGCGGGTTCGATCTGTGGGAGAAGCGCGAACGCGCCGCGGTGCAGGTGCGCATGACGAACGGCCCCGGCCCGACGCACGCGCTGCAGCGACAGCAGCAGCTCGAGGCAGCCAGCGCCTCGTTCGAAGGCCTCGAGGAGTTCCGCAAGGCGCGCGTGGACCACGAGGAAGCGCTCAAGAAGTACGAGAAGGAGTTCGCCGACTACCTCGCCTGGCACCAGAAGAAGAAGGACGCCGAGAAGGCCGGGGCAAAGCCCGCGGAAGCCTCGGCGCCGGCACCGGCGGGAACAGGCCCTGCAACCCCACCACCCGGCGAACGGCAGCGCCGCGGCAACCGCGGCGGCACTGGTGGCGGAGGTGGCGGCGGAGGTGGTGGCGGTGGCGGCAACGAACCGCCCAAGGAAGAAGCCAAGAGTTCGACGGGCGCGAGCAACGAGGAGTTCGAGCAAGCACTCGCAACGCTGCTCGAGATCCTCGCGCAGGATCCCGTGAAGCAGGACCCGCCGAAGCAGGACCCGCCGAAGCCAGCCGATGCCCCGGCCCAGGGTCCCGCATCGGCAACCGAGAAGAAGGACGAAGCACCGAAGCGCCCGACCTACCCGAAAGCACCACCGCGCGATCCGCAGCGGGAAGCGCTGCTCGCGGTGCTCGACGGCGAACTGCCGCTGCGCGTCGAGGCCCATCGGGCCGATGAGCTGCGCTTCGCGCTGCGCATGCAGGCGGAGCGTTCGATCCCCGTGCTCGTGCTCGAGCAGGCCTACGGCGCGATGGCGGTTGCGGCTGACATCGCGCGCCAGGGCGCCAGCGTCGTGCTGACGGACGTGCTGCCGAACAGCCTGCCCAAGCCCTACGACACCTTCGACGTGACGGCGGTGCCTGCGCAGCTGCACAAAGCCGGCGTGCAGTTTGCGATCGCCACGGGCAGCGCGCGCCGGGCGCGGCTGCTGCCGCTGATGGCCGCCGCCGCGGTCGGGCGCGGTCTCGATGCCGAAGCCGCGCTGCGCGCCATCACCTTGAGTCCTGCCGAGATCCTCGGCGTCGCGAAGGACACCGGCTCGCTGCAGGCAGGCAAGTTCGCGGACGTGCTCGTGCGCGATCGCGACCTGTTCCAGTCGGACAGCCGCACGCTGCTCGTGCTCGCCAAGGGTCGCACCGAATTCGAGGCCAAGTGATGAAGAGTTCCAGCGCTAGAAGCCACATGTCACTGATCGTGCTCGTCCTGCTCGCGTGCGCTGGCTCGCCGCGTTGCCAGGACCTGCTCGTGCAGGCGAGGCGTGTCGTCGTCGCCGCCGACACGGTGCTCGACAACGGTACGCTGCTCGTGCGGCAGGGCAAGGTCGCCTACGTCGGCAACGAGATCCCCGCCGATGCGCGCGGGCGCGCGACCGTCGTCGACTACGGCAACGCGGTCATCGTGCCGGGCTTCGTGCTCGCGCAGTCGACGCTGGGCCAGGACCAGGACCTCGGCGAGGGCGCGTTGGCGTTCACGCCGGACCTGCGCGTGGCCGAGGCGTTCGATCGATGGCAGGAAGAACTGGACCCGCTGCCGCGATGCGGAATCACGTCCGTCGCGTTGTCCGCGTCGCCGCGCAACGTCGCGGGCGGGATCGCGGCACTCGTCAAGCCAGGCAAGGCCGGCGGCACGATCGCGGTTCCGGAGATGCACCTGTCGCTGTCGTTGGCGCAGGCAGCTCGCAATCCCGAACGACAGCCGACTTCGCTCATGGGAGCGATGGACCTCCTGCGCACGAGATTCGCGGCCGCGCGCACGGGCACGAAGACCGGACCCGACGCTGCGGTGCTCGCGCAGGTATTGCAGGGCTCGCGGCGCCTGTTCGTGTATGCCGACACCTACACCGAGCTCAGCGCTGCTCTCGACTTCGCGAAGGAGTTCGCGCTCGAGCCCGTGCTCGTCGGCGCGAGCGAAGCCGAGAAGGTGCTGCCGCGACTGCTGCAACAGAAGGCCAGCGTCGTGCTCGGCACGCTGCTGCCCGATGCCAGGCTGCAACAGCTGCGGCTGCCGGCCACGTTGGCGCAGGCCGGCGTGCCGTTCTGCTTCGGCGGCAGCCCCGACCAGCTGCGGCTGTCGGCCGTGCTCGCGGTCGTGCACGGCCTCGACCGCAAGACGGCGCTGCAGGCGTTGACGCGCCTGCCCGCGCTGCTGCTCGACCAACAGGCCAACGTCGGCTCGCTGCGCCAGGCGTGCGCCGCGGACTTCCTGGTCTTCAGCGGCGATCCGCTCGACCTGTCTTCTGCCCACATCGCGACCTGGATCGACGGCGTGCGCGTCCACGGCGAAGGCGGCAAGGCTGTCGCCGCGTCCACGGCACCCTCGACCGTTGCTGGAGGCCAGTGATGTCCCGCTGTCCGTTCGTCCGTCCTTCCTGCTGGACCGGGTCCGCCGCTGCGTTGTTTGTCCTCGCGACGGCGGGTGCGGCCCAGGACCAGGTGACCGTCTACAAGGACGCCCGCATCCTGCCCGGCGCTGCCGCTCCGATCGAACACGGCGTGCTCGTGGTCGCGGGCGGCAAGATCCAGGCGGTCGGCGGCGCCTCGACGCCGCTGCCGAACGACGCCGTCATCGTCGACTGCAATGGCAAGACGATCACGGCGGGTCTCGTCGACGCCTCGTTCCGCGGCGGCGCGAACCAGAGCGACCTCAACGAACAGAGCGACGAGGTGACGCCGCACCTGCGCGTGCTCGACAGCCTCGACCCCGATGACGTCGCGTTCGAGCGCGCGCGCGCCGCCGGCGTCACCGCGGTGCACGTGATGCCGGGCACGCGCAACGTGATCGGCGGCCTCGGTTGCGTCGTCAAGACCTTCGGCACCGACCCGGCGTCGATGGTGCTCAAGGAGGACGCGAGCCTGCGCATCGTCATGGGCGCCGAGCCGTCGATGGGCAACCGCGCGATCCGCGGCGGCACTGTCGACTCGATCTACTACCGCCGGCCGACCACGCGCATGGGTGTCGTGTGGGAAGCGCGCAAGGCCTTCTACGACACGAAGCAGGCCATGGAGGCGACGCTCGGCGCGAAGCCGCCACCGTCGAACCCGGGCCGCGAAGTGTTGAAGCGCGTGCTCGAAGGCAAGCTCACCGCCTACACGACGGCGCGTTCCGAGCAGGACATCCGCACCGCGCTGCGCATCGCGGCCGAGTTCGGCTACCAGACCGTGCTCGACGAAGCGCAGGACTCCTACCTCGTGCTCGACGAGATCTCCGCCGCGAAGGTGACGGTGGTGCTCGGCGCGCCGAGTGCTTTACTGGTCAGCGGCACGGGCGCGTCCGACGGCGCCGACCCGCGCTGCGCGACCGTGCAGCTGCTCGCCGCGCGCGGCGTGCCGTTCGTCATCACGACGGGCAGCAACCTCGCCGCACTCGAGCTCGTGCGCGAAGCGATGTTCGCGCAGCGCAACGGGCTCTCGGCAGCGCAGGCCCTCGACGCCGTCACGATCCTCCCCGCCCGCCTGCTCGGCATCAGCGACCGCACCGGGAGCCTCGCCCCCGGCAAGGACGCCGACTTCGTCATCTGGTCTCACGATCCACTCGATCCGGCCGCCATGGCCGAGTCGGTCCACATCAACGGCAAACCCGTGCTCGCTCCCCGATGAACACCAAGCTCCTCCCCGCCGCTGCAGCGGCACTGTTGGCGGTTTCGGCCGCCTCCCAGGACCTCGTCGCCGTCAAGGGTGGCAAGATCCTCACGATCACGGGCCCGGTGATCGAAGACGGCGTCGTGCTGATCGAGAACGGGCGCATCAAGAAGGTCGCCAAGACCGCCGAAGTCGAGATCCCCTGGGCGGCCAAGGTCATCGACGCGACCGGCAAGGTGGTCATGCCGACCTGGGTCGTCGCCCACTCGCAGGGTGGCCAGCGTGGTCTCAACGAGAACATGCAGAACGTGCCGTGGCTCTCGGTCGCCGATGCGATCGACCCCGCTTCGCTCTACTTCGAAGAGGCGCTGCGCAACGGCGTCGGCACCGTGCACGTGATGCCGGGCAACCAGACGCTGCTCGGCGGTTCGGGCATGGTCGTGCGTCCCGTCGGCCGGACCGTCGAGGACATGGCCGTCGCGGCGAACACGGGTATCAAGATGTCGCTCGCCGCGCGCGGCGGCGGCCGCCTGCAGCAGATCCGCCAGCTGCGGCGCGCGATCGAGGACGTGCGCGAATACCTCGCCGACTTCGATCGCCGCAAGGCGGAGTTCGAGAAGGAGAAGGCGGCCGGCGCGATCCCCGCCGACAAGACCTGGACCGAAGAGATCGACCGCACCAAGAAGAGCGCGTGCGACCTCGTGCAGAAGAAGACGAAGGGTTGGCTCTACGTGCCGTCCGTCGCCGAAGTCGACGAGGCGCTGCGCCTGAGCCAGGAGCTCGACCTCGTGATCGCGCTCGGATTCAACATCGACGAAGCCGTTCCGATGCTGGCCAAGTTCAAGAAGCCCGTGATCCTCGAGGACGTCATCGAGTATTTCGAGACCGACGAGGAGACGCAGAAGGAACGCAAGATCTGCACGGCGAAGCTGCTGGCCGATGCCGGCGTGCCGTTCGCGCTCACGCTCGGCACGTTGCCCCCGACGAGTTATCCGTGGTGGCAGCTCGGCACCTGCGTGCGCAACGGCGTCGACCGCCGCCTCGCACTCGAAGCGCTGACGGTCGTGCCGGCCCGCCTGCTGGGCCTCGAAGACCAGATCGGGTCGCTGACCGAAGGCAAGCTCGGCAACCTGCAGATCCTGACCGGCGACCCGCTGCAGGCGACGACCTGGGTCGAGACGGTGCTGCTCGAGGGCGCCGTCGTCTACGAACGCAGCAAGGACCCGCGCCTGCAATACCTGTTCGCCGAAGAGAAGGACAAGCCGCAGAAGGCAGCCGGACCCGCGAAGGCCGAGCAGGCGAAGCCCATCGATGCGAAGGCCGACAAGCCCGCCGAGCCCGAGAAGCAAAAGGAGAAGGCCGGCGGCGCCACCGAACGCGAGAAGAAGGGCGAGGTCTGAGATGGCCGCCCTTGCCTCTGTCCTGGCACCCGCGGCCGCCGCGCTCTGCACGCTGCTAGCTTTGGCCCGCGCCCAGAATCCTGCGCCCAATCCTGCGGCCAGTGCTCCTGCAGTCGGGGCCGACGAGGCGCCGTCGCGCGACTTCGCCGTGCGTTGCGGCACGCTGCTCACGGGGGACGGCACGACGGTGATGCGCAGCGTCTGGCTCATCGTGAAGGACGGCAAGGTGCTGTCGGTCGGCAACGACGCGCCACCGTCCGACCTGCCCGTCGTCGACGCCGCCAACAAGGTCGTGATGCCCGGCATCGTCGCGGTCGACAGCGACCTCGCGCCCGGGGTAGGCGGCGAGTATCAGATCACGCCCGACGGGCTCGCGATCGACTCGTTCGACTTCGACCGCAAGTGGATCAGCGCGCTGCAGGGTGGCGTCACGACGGCCTACCTGTCGCCGGGCCGCCAGCGTCTCGTCTCGGGCCAGGGAGCGGTGGTCAAGCTCGCGGGCCGCGACGTGGTCGAGCGCGTTCTGACCGAGAACGCGTGCCTGCGCATCGAGTTCGGCGAGAGCGCGACCCGCGCACCGCGCGTGTTCGAGCCCGTGCCGCACCCGACGAGCGACGAACCGCTCGAAGCCGCGCGCATCCAGACGCCGACTTCGAGGATCTCGCTGCTCGCCGAGTTGCGTGCCGTGTTCGCCGCAGCGACCGACAAGGTGAAGGCGCCGGGCGGCCAAGGCCCGGCCGAGGATCGCTACGACGAGCGCCCGCTCGCGGACGTGGTCAGCGGCAAGCTGCCGGTGCGCGCCGGAGCATTCCGCAGCCAGGACGTCCGCCGCGCGCTGGAGCTGCAGAAGGAGCTCGGCATCCGCATGGTGCTCGAGGATCCGCAGGAGATCGAACCGGTCGCGAACCTCGCGGCCGCCCAGAAGGTCGCGGCGACGTTCCGCGTGCCGGTGCGGTTCGGCCAGCAGAACCCGGGTGGTGAGGACCGGCTGCAGAAGCAGCCCGAACCGCGACCCGAAGCGCCAGCAAAGGCGTCGGCGGCCGGCATGATCATCGGCCTCGCTCCGGCCTCCGGCGTGTCGCTGCGCGACTACCTGATGGCCGTCGCGATCGCCGTTCGCCACGGTCTGCCGCCCGCGAAGGCGCTGCGCGGCATCGGCGCCGACGCGGCGATCATTCTCGGCGTCGCCGCGCGCGTCGGGACGCTGGAAGCCGGCAAGGACGCGGATTTCCTCGTGCTGAGCGGCGAACCGCTGTCGGTCGGCACGATGGTCGAATCGACCTGGATCGACGGCCGCCGCGCTTTCGCGCGCAAGACCGAGAGCCGGGCCCTGGCCGTGCGCGCGGGTCGCATCCTCGACGGCACCGGCCGCGTCTACAAGAACGGCGTGATCCTCGTGCAGGACGGCCGCATCAAGGGTGTCGGCGAGGATCTCTCGGTTCCGTATGGCGCCGAGGTCCTCGACCTCGGCAACGGCGTAATGACGCCGGGGTTCATCGACGCGTTCTCGCACCTCGGCCTCGCCGGCGAAGGCTCGGGCGTGCCGCAAGGCGCGCCGAACCAGCGCCTGCACGATGCGATCGACTGCCAGGACCCGATGTTCCAGCCGGCCCTCGCCGAAGGTCTCACGACGCTGCTCGTCAGCGGCAGGGACGCAAGCACCGTGAACAGCCGCGTGACGGCGATCAAGACCGGGGCCAGCGATGTCGCGAGCATGGTCGTGCGTGCGATCGCGGGCCAGCGACTGGCGCACGATGCGATCGGTCCCGACGCCACAAAGCCGATCGCCGACCAGATCCAGCGCGGCAAGCAGTATGTCGAGCTGTGGCGCAAGTACGAGAAGGACCTCGCCGAGTGGCAGCAGGGCAAGCGGCCCGAGGCCGTGCCCGCGACGGCTCCGGCGACGCCACCGATTCCCGCAGCGACACCCGCGCCCGAAGCCAAACTCGCCGACGATCCCGTCACGGGCGTGTGGGAAAGCGACTTCAACGTGCAGGGGCGGACCTACAAGCTGGTCTTCGACCTCAAGCTCGAGGGCACCAAGGTCACGGGCACGATCAAGATCGCCATTGCTGGTCGCGAAGTGCCGCCGCAGGAAATCAGCTCGGGCACCTTCGAAGGCGGCAAGCTCAAGCTCGAGTCGCGCAGCCAGCGCGGCGTCGCAACGCTCGAAGCGACGCTCGAAGGCGACACGATGAAGGGCACGCTCTCGATGCCGCCCTTCGGCGAGCTTGCCGTGACCGGCAAGCGCACGAGCCAGGCCGCGAGTCCGGCAGCGGCGCCGAAGAAAGGCGAGGCGAAGGCCACCGAAGACGGCAAGCCCAAGGCCCCGAAAGTGGACGAGAACCTCGAGCCGATGCGCGCGATCATCGAACAGCGCGCGGCGCTCGTCGTGCGGTGCAACCGGGCCGCGGCGCTCGTCGACGTCATGACGCTGCTCGACAAGGAGCAGATCCCCTACGTGCTGCAGGGCGCCGAGGACCTGCTCGAGGAACCGATCCTGGCGAAGGGCAGGAAGCCGGCGATCCTCGTCGGCCCCGAAGTCGTGGTGCAGAAGGAGGGCGAGCTGCGCAACGTAGCGGCGACCTTCAGCGACCGCGACCTGCCGATCATGTTCGGCAGCGGCGACTGTGCGGGCGCGCGCCATCTGCCGATGCACGCCGCCTATGCGGTCCGCTACGGGCTCTCCCCGGCCGATGCGCTGCAGGCGCTGACGATGACGCCGGCCCGCGCGTTCCACCTCGACGACCGCATCGGTTCGCTCGAGAAAGGCAAGGACGCCGACTTCGTCGTGTTCTCGGGCAATCCGTTCGAGCCGCAGAGCCGCGTGCTGCTCGTCGTCTGCAACGGAGCCGTGGTCGTGGACCACCGGGAGGGTCGCCAGTGAACCCGTTCCGGGCAGCAGTCCCCATCGTGGCCGCCGCGGCGTTCGCCGCGCCGCTGCTGGCCCAGCAGGGCACGGCGCCGAAGGAACCGGACCAGCAGGCAACGCCGGCGTCGGCGCCGAAGAAACCGCCGCCGCAGTTCGAGCTGTGGCATCCGCGCCGCCCTGCCACCGAGAAGGACTACCAGGTCGCGAAGTGGGGTCCGCGCGGCCTGCCGAGCCCCGGCTACGCGTTCCGCGCCGCGAAGGTCCTGCCGATCACGGCGGCGCCGATCCTCGACGGCATCGTCGTCACGAAGAACGGCCTCATCGAGGCGGTCGGCTCCGCCGCGGACGTGAAGGTGCCTGCCGGTTACGAGCTCGTGGACTGTGGCGACGCGATCCTCTTGCCCGGTTTCGTCGAGATGCACTGCCACATCGCGAGCGAGAGCTTCGACCTCAACGACACGGTGCACGCGACGAACCCCGAGTTCCGCACGCTGGACCTGATCGGGATGGAGCACGACCAGATCCGCACCGCGCGGGCAGGCGGCATCAGCACGGCGCTCTACATTCCGGGCTCGGGTTCGAACATGGGCGGCTTCGGCACGCTGACGAAGACCTGGGCCAACTCGCCCGAAGAGGCGCTCGTGCGTTTCCCGGGCAGCCTCAAGATCGCGCAGGCCGGCAACCCCGAGCGCAGCTCCGGCGATCTCGGCTCGGGGCGCATGGGGATGAACCAGGGCATCCGCTTCACGCTGGAGCGCGGCCGCGACTATTACCGCGCGTGGGAGGACTACGACGCCGGCCGGGGGCCCAAGCCGAAGCCGCGTCCCGACCTCGAGTACCTGCGCGGCCTGTTCCGCCACGAGTACCCGGTGACGGTGCACACGCAGATCTACCAGGTGGTGCTCGAGACGCTGCGCGAGCTGCGCGACGAGTTCGGCCTCTGGACCATCATCGATCACGGCGAGTTCGACGCGTTCCGCTTGTCCGAGGACGCGCTCGTGCGGGGCGTGGTGGTGGCGGCCG
>DASRJH010000194.1:0-23877 GCA_035649575.1 Planctomycetota bacterium | reverse complement strand
AACACAATCCCCCCGACGAACAAACTCTGCGTGCCGAGGTCGACGTGCACGTGGATGTGTTCGGGCGTCGTCGAGCGCGGGTAACCACCCGGCCGGATCGTGTGCAGCACGAACTGCCCCGCGTCGTCGGTGCGCACGTAGCCGAACAGCCGCGCGTGCCTCTCGTTCGCGTCCATGCCCGAGAAGTGCGGCGCGCGGTCCAGGCCTACGTGGTGGCGCCCGGAGCGAACCCCTTGCACATCATCAATGATGCGAACGCAGCGGAACTTCAAAGTAAGAGTTGGGGTTCCGCGCGACAATCCACGCATGCGCGCCACTCCTGAATGCCTGCGTTGCCAAGGGTCCATGGAACCCGGCTACATCATCGATCATACCCAGCACTCCTCCTCGGTTGTGCAAACGTGGTTTGGAGGTGAACCTGAGAAGGGCTTCTGGACCGGCCTGAAGACGAAGAAGCGCAGCCACCGCCAGGTACGCACGTTTCGCTGCACACGCTGCGGCTACCTCGAATCGTACGCTGCCTGACGACAGTGCTCCAGCGTCTGGCCAACGGCGAGAAGCCCGAGGCGCTCACGCCTCGCCTGTGGAAGGCGTCGCAGCCCAGGCTGTGCCGGCCGCGGTCGCCGCGAACTGACCGCCACCGCGCCCGCCGACGACCTTGCCCCTCGCGCTCCCGCCCCGTCGCCGCGCCTTCAGCTACGTGCTGTCTACCGGGCGCTTACCTTGGAGCTGCAAAAGTACCAGCGTGCCTGGGAAAGTGCTCGCGGTACTGAGCCTGGTCCGGGAACTCTTGGCATCGACGACGGCATGTGCGTCTCCGCTCAACGGCGAGGTCGTCGCCGCGCAGCTCGACCTCGAGGTTGTACGAGGTCACGTCGAGCTGGGCAGCAACGCGAGAGAGGCAGAGCAGGACGGCGAATGGGACGCTGGAACGACTCATGAGTCCACTTCCTTGGCGATGCTCGCGCCGGGCCTTCCAGGCCGCAATGGCCACTCGTCAGAACGCGGACACGCAGCAAGCCGTTGGTGAGATCGCGGCGGGCCAGGAGCTGCGATGGGAGAGGAAGCGCCGGAAAGAACGCCCGGAATCGATGAGGAGACAATGTGGATTGACGAGGCACCGCGGGCGGAGGACCTTCTGCGCGCCGCCTGCCAAGGAGTTCTCCATGCCGAGACGCACACAGCTGGGCGCCCTCTTGCTCGCGTCCTGCGCCGCACATCCCACCCGCGCCCCCGAGGATGCCCTGATCGACCGACATGTCGCGGACCTGCGGACGATCGTCGCCGGACCAAAGGACCAGGCCAATGCGCAGGTGCTGCTGCTGGGCGTCTTCCACTTCGCCGATGCGGGGATGGATGCCCACAAGCCCAAGTACGTGTTCGATGTCTCCTCCGAGAGCGGCCGGCAACAGATCGCGGAAGTGCTCGCGCGCCTCCTCGCCTTCGCGCCCACCAAGGTCCTCGTCGAGTACGACAGCAAGGACCAGGACAAGTTGGACGCGTGGTACGCGAGGTTCTTGGCGGGTAGTCACAAGCCCACGGCCAACGAGATCGTCACGCTCGGCTTCGCCCTCGCCAAGGAACTCCGTCACCAGCGCGTGTACGGGTGCGATGCCGATGGCGAGCGCATCGTGACTGCGCCCAAGACAGCCGAGGAGTTCATCGAGGCCGGCAAGCGCATGGGCAAGGAATGGGCATTCAAGGACCCGGTCCTCGAGCGCTACGAGCAGATGAGCACGCAGCGCGACGAGATCGAGCAGACGCTCACTCTGCGCCAGCGCCTGCGCCTGCTCAACAACCAAGAGCTCCTCCGCCTCTCTCACGGAGCCTACTTCTTCTTCGAAGCGTTCCGCGTCTCCAACGGCACGGACTTCCTCGGACCAGACAGCTTCGCCAGCATGTGGCACAACCGGAACCTGCGCATATTCAGCAACATTCAGCGCCTCGCCGACGCACCGAGCGACCGGGTGCTGGTCATCATCGGCGCCGGCCACATCCCCATCGTCGAGCAGTGCGTCCGGTCCTGTCCCACGATGACCTGGATCCCCGTTGACGACTACTTCGGCGCCGCGCCCCCTGAACCCTGACGCGAGGGCGAGGGGCGTTGTCCATTCAATGGTGGCCCCGCCACTGCGCATGCCGACGACGTAATTCGCTCGAGTGCCCGGTTCGCGAACGTGCGCCTCGTTCCGTATCGGTGATTGCGCAGCGAGTCCACTGCCCGCAGCATCCCACGGACGCCGCGAGAGGGTTCGGGAAATCCTGCGCCGGACGCTGCCGAACGGAGGCCCTGAGGCCACAATCCGCCGCCATGCGACGCGGGGACTACGGCTACGACGCGCCGATCGGCCTGATCCTCTTCGGCGGCATGACTCTCGTCTGCACCGTGCTTGCAGTCCTGACCTGGTCGAAGCCGCCGGGCCCGATCTTCGCCGGCTATGCCGTGTTCTTCCTGGCTCATGCTGCGAGCTTCTGGTTCACGACGCGGCACGGCAAGTTCGCGGAGTGGGAGCGGATCCTCGACGGGCTTCGTCTGCGTGGCGAGGAGCGCGTGCTCGACATGGGTTGCGGGCGCGGGGCGGTGCTGACGGCCGTCGCACGGCGGCTCTCTACGGGGCGTGCGACCGGCGTCGACATCTGGAACACTGCGGACCAGTCGGGCAACGCGAAGGCAGTCACGCTGCGGAACGCGGAGCTCGAAGGCGTCGCGGACCGCGTCGACGTCGAGACCGGTGACATGCGCGCGCTGCCGTTCCCGGATGCGACGTTCGATCTCGTCGTGTCGAGCCTCGCGATCCACAACATCCACCCGAACGACGAGCGGCGCAGAGCGGTCAGAGAGGGTCTTCGCGTGCTGAAGCCCGGAGGTCGGATCGTGATCGCGGACATCCGCGCGATCTCGACGTACGCGAAGGTCCTGCAGACCGCTGGCGCGAACCTGCTCGAGCGACGGAGGCTCGGGTGGCGATTCTGGTGGGGCAATTGCTTCGCCGCCACCAGGCTCCTCATCGCCAGGAAAGCCGCGCAGTGAGAGGCATGCCCCCTGTCCCCACCCCCGCCGGTTAGCGCGCTGCGGCTCCAGACGGCACGGCCGCTCTGCAAAGACCACTGCGGCGTGGGCGGCGCGGTATCGTGCGCGTTGCCCGCCGCCGCGCCGATCTCCCATGCTCACAGCCGCCCGTCTGTTCGCTCTCGCCTTCGCCGTACCCGCCCTCGCCCAAGGCAGCGCCACCGCGTTCGGCAGCGGCTGCCCCATTCCGGGTCCGGTCGCCCTCGGCTTCGCGCCGAACCCCGGTGCGGGCCAGCTGCAGTTGTTCGAGACCGGCATCCCAGCGGGCGTGCTGCCGATCGCCTGCCTCGGCACGTCGTCGACGCAATGGGGTCCGCTGACGCTGCCGTTCGCTTTGGATGGCCTCGGCCTGGTTGGTTGCAGCGTGCTAGCGGAACCGCTGGTGCTCCAAGCCACCGTGCTGCCCGCAAACGGCGTCGCCGAGCACGCGCTGCCGGTGCCGGGCAGCCAAGCACTGACCGGTGCTTCGCTGTTCGCGCAGTGGGTGAACGCCGGCGACCCCGCGGTCAGCACCGCGCTGCCGCTCACGCTGTCGAACGGCGTCGCGTTCACGCTCGGCAGCCAGGTCGGCCTGCCGGGCTTCGTGCTGACCGGCGATCCGACCACACCCTCGGGTGCGACCTGGAACTACGTGGCGACGACCGGCGGCGTCAGCTACGACCTCACGGGCCGGCTGTACAAGCCGACCGCGCCGCCGGCCGGAGGGCACGCGCTGTATCCCGCCGTGATCATCAGCCACGGCTTCGGCGGCAACGCGAACGGCTACTCGGCCTCGATCGCGAGCACGATGCGCACCTGGGGTCTCGTCTGCATCATGACCAACCTGACGCACGCGGGCGGCGTGCCGCTCGGCGCGCCTGGCCTCGCCACCGAACGCGGCGCCAGCGCCGCCAACGTGCTGCGCAACCGCAAGTGCATCGACCTGCTGCAGTCACTCGGCTACGTCGACATGCGGCGCCTGGCCGCGCACGGTCACAGCATGGGTGCGTTCGCGACCGGCGCGCTGCTCGGCACGCATCCGCAGTGGTTCCTCGTCGGCTCGCACACGGCCGGGGGCATGAGCACGCAGGCGGGCGCTGCGGCGACGTCGGTCGCGCAAGCGCAGGGCATCGTCACTCCGTACCAGCTCCACCACGGCGACGCCGACACCGTCGTACCGCTGGCGCTGGACCAGGCGCTCGCGAACCAGCTCGCCGCGAATCCGACCGTGCATCAGCTGCTCGTCTACCCGGGCTACTCGCACGCGCAGATCAGCCACGACGCCGGCATGCTGAGTACCGTGCGCGCCTGGTACACGCAGCACGGCCTCCTGCCGTAGCGACAAGGCCCGTCAGAGCTCGAGCCGCCGCCACGCCCCGGATCGCATCCAGCAGTACGAGATCGTCAGCGAGACGAGCAGCGAGAGCGGCAGAGCACACCAGACGACGGCCAGCGGCCAGGCCAACTCGATCGCGGCGCACCAGGTCAGGCCCAGCATCGTCAGCGTCAGCACGCACTCGATGCCGAGCGCGGCCGCCGTGTCGCCGGTGCCTTCGACCGCCGTGAGCCACATGTGGGCGGGGATCGCGACGAGCATGGTCAGCGCGATGACGCGCATGCTCGTCTGGCTCTCGGCGAGCAGCTCGGACCCCGGCGAGAACAACGCGGTCAGCCAGTGCGGTGCGAGCAGGGCGAGCAGAAGGAACGGTACCGTCGCGAGGATCGCGCCACCCGTGGCGCTGCGCAGCATCCTGCCGATCCGATCGGTGCGGTTGCGGCCGACGTAACGGCTGACCATCGAGCAGGCGATCTCCGAGAAGCCCTCGGCGGGGATCAGGAACACGATGTAGCACGTGAACACGATGTTCGCGGCCGCGAGCGCCGACGTGCCCATGCGTTCGACGATCAGGAAGAACACGAACCAGCGCAGGTCCAGCAGCAGGCACTTTGCCGCGAGCGGCGCCGCGATGCGGCCCAGCAGCCGCGTCGTGCGCGGCACGAACCGGCCGAAGCGCAGCAGCCGGTACGCACCGGGACGCAGGTGGCGCCATGCGTACACGCCCAGGAAGACGGCGACCGCCGCTTCGGCGCCGATCGAGCCGATCGCGGCGCCGCGCATGCCCATCTCCGGACATCCGAACTTGCCGAAGATGAACAGGTAGTTCAGCACGACGTCGACGATGACGAGGATGGCGGTCGCCGGGACCAGCACGCGCGTCCGACCGATGCTCGTCAACAGCGCGCTGAACGCGAACGTCGCGCCGACGAGGCAGATGCTGTAGGCGTCGAGCTGCAGATAGGAGTCCACGGCCTCGGCGACGGCCTCGGACTCGACGAGCCACGCGGTCGCGAGCGGCGAAACGACCTTCAGCGCTACCGTCATCGCGACGCTCGCGAGGAGCACGAACAGAAGGCCCTGGTCGAAGACCGCGCCGACGGCTCCGGGCCGGCGCTGGCCGACGCGCCGCGCCGTGATGATCTGGATGCCGTCCGCGAGCACGAGCGGCGCGATCAGGAACATCAGCAGCACGGAGTCCGCCACGGCGATCGCGCCGAGCTCCATCTCGCCGACGTGCGCGAGGAAGAGCGAGTCGATCAGGTGGTCGAGCGTCTCGGTGGCCTCGACGAACAGGATCGGCAGCGACGCCCTCCAGACCAGCCGCGCCAGACTGTTGTGTGCCATACGGGATCGGCCGGCCGGGCCGGGCTCAGGCCGTCAGCGCAATCTTGTAGCAGTGGCGGTTCAAGTGCATCACCATGCACGACAGCAAGGCACCGCTCTTGTGGTACTCGCTGAGGTTGAAGTAGCCGACCTCGAGCGCGAGGTTCGAGGCGATGTCCTCGAGCCGTCGGTTCTTGCGCAGCTCCTCCTGGTAGGCGCTCGTGCCGGCCTTCAGGTCGTGGATGTGCGACGCGTTGAGCACCTGGTTCGGCAACCGCACGGAGTTGCAGATGCCCGAGAAGGCCTCGTCGACCGTGACGGGGATCACGTTCGTGACCTTGCCGAGCTCCATGACCTCCTTCCTCGTGAACAGCTCGGTGCAGACGATCGTGTTCTCCTTCGTGATCGGGAAGATCGAACAGTCGAGGTGGTAGAGATACGGCTCGGTCTCGCGGACCTTGATGATGCGCATGTCGAATTTGCGTTCCATCCAGTCGTAGGTCTCGCGCTCGGAACGGATGCCGTAGCCGCCGACGTAGATGTTGTCGCGGAGGTGTTTGAGCTCCGCCTCGCCCTCGAACTTGGCCGGCGCGACGTGGACGTTGTAACCGAGGTCTTCGAAGAACTTGACCCCGACCACCGTCTCGCCCTGGCGCGGCGGCGAGGCGAAGTTCGAGATCACGACCGTGTTGCGGTCCGGCAGGTGCTCGAGCACGATGCCGAGGTTCGCCGAGTAGACGAGGTCCTGCAGGTCGGCGTTGCGCGGGGTCGGCAGCAGGTAGACCAGTCCCTCGGCGCTGAGGCCGCGGTACAGCTCGAGGAACTGGACCGCGACGCGCTTGTGATCCGGTTCCCGCGCGGCGCCCTTCAGGTCCCGCATCCACGGGTTGTTGGGGTCGCCGGTCGCGAGCGAGAACGGAAAGTTCATCAGGAACGACGGCCGATCGAGCTGCGTCGGGTTCGTCCACGGGCGCGCGAGCGTCGGCGCGTGCACGCCGTTCCGCGCCGGCGCAGCCGCGGTGCCGTTGGAGCCGTTCCGGTGCCCGTTGAGCGCGGGAACCGGCGGTTCTGGGAGCGTCGACAGACGGTTCTTCAGTTTCGTCGTGGGGGGCATGGTTTTCTCGAGTTGCGGCTCTTCGGTGTGATCTTGACGAGTGGATCCAGCCCGGCCTCGACGTGCACGCCCGTCCGCTGCACCGCGGCGAAGTCGAAACGCGTCGAGAGCGGCACGATCAGGTCCACCTGCGATCCGTAGCGGACCTGCGAGAATCTTTGGCCCTGGCCGAAGGCCCGGTTCTGCTTGAGCTGGAAGGGCGTGATGCAGTCGACGTCGTAGTCGGCGATCTGCAGCACGTAGTACGACTGGCCGAGGTCGCTCGAATAGACGCGGTTGACCATGCGTTGGTTGGCGTGCAGGTAATCGAGCGTCTCGTTGGGAATGCGGAGCTCGTCGACGATGCACTTCTCGACGTCCAGCATCGGCAGGTTGTAGGTCTCGACCGGGTCCAGCTCGCGGTAGGACAACAGACCCGCGTAGGGGATCCGATTGACGTGGACATCGAAGAACGTCATGAAGATGCCGATGATCAGGCTCGGCGCGTCGTAGGTCGGATCGCGGAGCGCGTCTCGCAGCGTGTAGCTGCGGCCCTTGATCTCGACGATGGGCTCGTCAGGGCCTGCTTCGCGTTGGTAGAGGATGACCCCGTCGGCAGGCGAGAACATGAACCCGGCGTCGGAGTAGCTCGGCCGCATCGGGTCGCGGAAGAAGTGATGCTGGGAGATCCAGGCGACCGACTTGTCGCGCAAAGGGCGCACTTCAGTTGCCAACCAGGAATGCAGGCTCTTGGCCATGATGGTTCGAAGAGTCGAGACGGGAGCACCCGTGCGCGCGGCAGCGGGTGAAGGCGGACGGCAGGTCTTGGTTATCCCTCGCAGTAATTCTGTCAAGACGACTGCAATCGTGCGGATAGAGCATGAATGGTGTGCAAAGGACCGAACAGTCTACGCCTATTTCCATGTCACAGCAGTGCTTCCAAATCGTCGCGAACCATGACGCAGATGCGTGGCATCGCTTGACCTTCAGGTGAAGTCCCGATGTCAAGGGAGCAGCCGGACGCTCGGCAGCCTCGGGGTGGAGAGCGACCGGATGCAAAGAAAGCCCCAGCTCAGCGCCGTAGCGGATGGGCGAACGTGACGATCAGGACCACGCGGTCGCCACTGCCGTGGTTCCACGCCTCGTGCTCGACCGTGTCGTCGAGGATCACGCAGCAACCCGGGCGCCAGCGGTGAATCGAGTCGCCGCTGCGCAGCGCGACGTCGCCGGGCGGCACGATCAGCGGCAGGTGACAACGCAGCACGTTCGGCATCTCGCCGCGGTGCGGATACAGGTGCGTGCCCGGCCGGAACAGCGAGAAGCCGGCGTTGACCAAACCCGGCACCGCAGCACACGCGCGCGCCGTGTCCGGGCAGCGCGCGCGGTTCTGGGCGAGGTCGGCGCCTTCGCCGAACAGCGGATACCAGCGCCAACCCGTCTCGTCGTAGCCATCGGCGACGGTCGTCAGCGAATCGGGGCTCTCGACAAAGCTGGCGTGGCCGAGTCGACGCAGCTCCGCGAGGAGCTCCGGAAACGCCGCCTCGAGCGACGGCACGAACGCGAAGTCTCCTGGATCGGGCAAGCCATCCATGCTCTCGCGGATCGCGTCCGTTCGGCGGCACCGGCGACCCGCGCCGCAAGCATGCACGACACACACCTGCACTGCCACGCCCTGCACCTCAGCGAGGCTGCGCCTTCTTGTGCACTTCGACGACGACGTCCCGCGCCTGCCCCGGCTCGACACGCGCATTGGCTTCGCCCCTGACCCCGTCGCCGATCACGATGAAGACGATCGTGTCGGTCGGGTCCGCTGATTCGAGGCGGAAGACCGGATTGCGGGCCGGCTGCATGCGCAGCGATCCCCATTGCCCGTTCTCCGCACCGATGGTGGTCTGGCTCGTCGCATCGACCTGCCAGCGACCCGGGAACACGAAAGACGTCCAGGCGGTCGGGTCCGGCTTCTGATGCTGCACGTGCACCGTGACCTCGCGTGGCGGCTCGACGTCGACGAATCGAAGCCGCCCTGTGACCGCGCCCGGCGCCGGCAGCTCCAGCCGCAGTTCGGCGGGCGGCTGTCCCTCGGTCAGCACGAAGTCCAGCGCGCCGCGTTGCCCGCTCGCCGTGCGCACGGACAGGCGCCAGCGGCCGGCGGCACAGTCCTTCGCGACGACGACGCCCTGGCTCGATTCGTGCAGCTTGCGGATGTGGAAGCCGCGCGTCTCCTCGGTGAACAGGCCCAGGAACGTCTCGGTCGGTTCCAATGTCTGGCCACTGCGCGCGTCCACGATCGCGACGCGGACGTCGATGTGCCCCGTCCGGCGCTGCATCGTGATCGTCACGGGCCCCCGTTCCGCGTCGAGGGTCTGGGGCGTCTGCTCGCCCGTCCAGCGCGAGCTGTCCATCTTCGGGGCCATGGCAACGGCGATCTCGCGCTCGCCGACGGGGCAGGCGTCGGCGTGGAAACGGCCCTCGGCGTCGGTGTCGCACAGGTGCGTGTGCCCGACGAACACCGCCATGCCCGCGATCGGCGCGCCGAACTGGTCGACGACGCGTCCGTCGAGGGGGCGGGTCCGTGCCAACGTCAGGCTCACGCGAAGGGGCGCCGCCGATGCCACGGTGAGCTGCTCCTGCGCATTCCGATGGCCTGGCGCCTCCCCCGACACGTGGATCCTGCTCGTCGCGGGCACGGTCAGCTCCGCGTGTCCCGCAGCGTCCGTGCGCCCGTTCACGAGCTGAGTCTCGCCGGCACTCACTGCAGCATTGGCGACCGGCGCGCCGAGGTCATCGTGCACGTCCACGGCAACGATGATGGACTGCGCTTCGACGAGGCTGACGGTCACCTCCTGCTCGGTGCCGGGCTTCAAATCGAGCGGGTGCAGCGGTTGCCGGGGATGGCCACTGGCCTCGACCGACAGGTCGTAGAGGCGCTCGTCACGATCCATGCGCCCCAGCGGGCCAGGTTCGCCGACCGGCAGGTTCAACCGCAGCATTCCCGATGCATCGGTCCGGCCACTGAAGTGAGCGCGGATGGCCGGGTGAGGGCTCGGCTCGGTGCGCCATTCCCGCCCTGCGATCCCGATCGGTCCGAAACGCGGGAAGGCACGCACCTCGGCCCCGGCGACCGGTTTGCCGTCGCGGTCGATCACGCGCACGCGCACGCCGCCAACCGGTCGCAGCCGGATGACGAGATCGGACACCTCGCGCCGTTGCTTCGAGGCTTCGAAGCGACACCAGCCCATGCCCTGCGGCGTCACCGCGAACAGCAGGTTCTGATGCTGGAAGTCGGGGCCCACGGGGTGATCGAGGCGGAAGCGGCCCGCGGTGTCGCCGCGGCCGACAGATACCGACTCCTGCAACAGGTTCTGCGGCCACCCGCCGTAGCCGAGGGTCCACAAGGCCAGGAACAGTTCGGCATCGGCCACGCCGCGGCCCTCCTGGTCGACGACCTGGCCCGAGAAGACGGTCCCGCGCACGAGGCGGATGCCCACGTCAACGCGTTGCGGTCCCGTCTGCTTGCGGTCGAACCTCGCGAAGTCGTGCGCAAGCGCGTAGTCGTCGAGCTGCACGATCACGCGACGGCCGTCGTGAGCCGGCAGCTGCGCTTCCTGCAAGCGGAACGTTCCATCCGCGCCGGTCGGCGACTCGATGCCCAGGCTCTCGGCTGGGTTCGAGCCCGTGAGTCGGACGAGCGCTCCTTGCAGCGGAGCACTGGTCTCGTCGTCGACGACCGTGCCGGTCACGACAAGCTGCGCCTCGGTCTCGGCGCTCGTGACCGCGACGCGCTCGTTCCCCTGCCCCAGCGCGTGTGGTTCCGCGACCGCGGCAGGCGGCAAGCCGACCGACACCGGCGATGGCGCGGGTTGCGACTCTGGCACCGACGCTGGAGCGGCGAACACCCACGGCACGGCGATCGAGAGCAGCGCCGCTGCCGCGAGCACAGCGCCGCCGAGTACGAGCTTCTGCATTGCGGTCATGATCGAGACTCCGGCGAGGAACGACGCGACGGAGCCCGCCTTCCGACCTGCCGCCCACAGCGGCACCGCCCACGCCCGCCGGTCGCCGCCGTGCGCGCGGTCGAGCCGCTCACGCAGCAGCGCCAGCCCGCGCTTGAGCCGCGTGCGCACCGTCTCGACCGGCACGGCCATGCGCGTGCCGATCGCACGCGGCGGCAGTTCCTCCCAGAAGCGCAGCAGCACCGTGGTGCGGTACGGCTCGGCGAGCGCGAGCACCGCGTTGGCGACATCGCGCTGCACCTCGAACCGCGCGATCGTGTCGTCGGTCGGCGGCACCGCCTCCGGTCGCGCGGCCAGGGCCTCGCGCGCCGAACGCCGCTGTGCCGCTCGGCGGCTGCTGGCAACCTGCTTCCTGAGGATCGCCGCCAGCCACGCCCGCGGTCCGGCTGTCAGCGGCGCCGGTTGCGTGCACGCGCTCGCCAAGGCGTCGTGCGCCAGTTCGTCGGCAGCCTCGTGCCGCTGCACGAGCTGGCGCGCCAGCGCTTGCAACCACGCGCGTTCGCGCAGCAGCAGCTCGGGTTGGTCGGGTACTCCGTTCACGTCCGTCCAGTAGTCGCCGACTCGAGAACCGGTTCAGCCATCCGTGAACCTCCTGGTTGCCCGGGCCCGCGGCCGCAGTCTACCGCGCTGGCCCCGCCACAATCGGCGCAGCCGAACGCCTCCGAACGCCCTGCTGGCAGGCCGACTCAGTGCCCGCGGCGCCACTCGCGCGCCAGCAGGCCGTAGACGAACTCGTCGCGCCACGCCCCGCTCAGGAACGAGTATTCGCGCAGGCACGCCTCGCGCCGCATGCCGAGCTTCTCCATCAACCGCCACGACGGCACGTTCTCGACCGCGCACAGCGCGATCAGCTTTCGCACCCTCACGTCATCGAACAAGAACGAGCACAACGTCGTGCACACCTCGGTCCCGTAGCCGCGCCGGTGCACGCCGGGTTCGAGCTTGTAGCCGATCTCCATGGTCTCGTGCGCGGCGATCGTCACGCGGCAGACGACGATGCCGACCGCGCGCCCGAGCTCGGGCGGCACGACCGTGAACGCGAGCCATTCGCCGTCGTTGCCGCGCCACGGCGCCGCCATCGTCTCGGCGCGCGCTTGCATCGCTTCGATCGGTTGCGGGTCGCGGATCCACTGCATGACCGTGCGATCCTGCTCCTGGGCGATCGCGAACGGAATGTCGGCGGCCGTGAAGCGCCGCAGCGCGAGGCGCGGACCGGCCAACGACAGGGACGGTGCCTTCGCAACGAGGTCTGCGAGGTCCATGTCATGAGCTTGGCGGCAGCGGCGTCTGCGCGCGAGCGCTCAGTGGCACTGCAGGATCGCCCAGCACCGTTCGAAGCGGCGTTCGCGAAGGTCCTCGTCCCGGATCCAGAAGTAGAGTCTGCCCGCGTCGCCCCACATCATCCCGGCGTTCGGATCCGAGTCGACCTGCAGCAGCAGCCGCCACTCGTGCTTCTTCGCGGCCACCGCCACGACGCGCGGATCCCCGTGGCGGACGAAGATGCCGCTGTCGATGCCGTTCGTGGCCAGCTGGCACTCGAGCTCCATCGCGCCCTGCACGGGCTCCGGCAGCCCCAGGAGCTTGTGAGCACCCGGCTCGCCGCCGGCCGAGAGGAAGGTGCGGATCGCGAAGTACGTCTCGGCCTCCGCTTCGCCGAGGGCCTTCTCGAGAGGACTGTCCTCGCCGAGGTCGGGAATGTCCTCGTACGCTTCGGCCTCGATCGAGCACGCGCGAAAGGCGCCGTCCTTCGCCGCGCCCGCCGGCGAACGCACGAGCTTCGTGCCCGCAGGGCGGAACACCACGGCGCTGCCGCCCGCGTGCTTCGGCGAGTATCCGGCCGCATCCTGATCCGCGTCGAAGAAGAACCACAGCGACCCGGCCGGCGGCAACGGGCCATCCGGCAGCACGCGGTGGATCTCCTCGAGATCGAGTTGCGCGACGAACGCCAGCGGCGTCCCGCGATACTTCGGCCACGCGAAATCCGCCGGGAGGTCCGGGGTGCCACCGACGCGCGACTGACCGAGCGCGACCTCCTCGCATGGACGCGTCACGAGTCGGACGGCCATCCGCGTGCGCTGCGCGAGGGCAGCGACGTGGCTGCCGAGTCCTTCGGCCTGCAGCAGCTTGCGCCACGCTTGCCCGATCGGAGCAGCGATGGCGCGAAATCGCTGCACTTCGGCGTCATGCTCCGCGAGCTCCCGGCCCACCGCGTAGCGCATCAGATACACGCAGCCGAGCGCCACCACGACCAGAGCAGGTAGACCGACGAGCGGTCGCTCGAATGCGAGGAGGACACTCGCCACGAGCAGACTCAGGGCCAGCACGACCACGAAGCAGCCATAGCGTTCGCCAAACCGACGGCGCGGCCTCGCGGGCTCTGTCGAATGCTCGGTCACGGGTGCGGCGCATTATGACTGGGGGGTGTGCCACCGACGCAGGAGTTACGGCCAGTGACTTGCTCGCTATTCTGCGCGAGCCCCAGAGCAAGACATGCGACCGACTTCCCCCATCCTCACGACGTTGCTGGCTGCACTGCCCCTCACTGCCCAGGATGCAGCAGTCGACTACCAGAAGATGCGCACGAAGGTCCTCGCCGAGAACGGCCAGCGTCACCTGCAACTCGGCTCGTGGGCGCGCGACCAGGGGCTCGTGCCGCAGGCGACTGCCGAGTTCCTGCTCGCGGTCGAGGTCGCGGAAGGCAAGAACCCGGGCGCAATCACGGTGCTCGGCATCATGCGCAAGCTCGACGAGGGCTTCTGGACGCAACGCAAGAAGCGCCCGAGCCGCGCGCTGCTCGACGAGTTCGAGAAGCGGGCCCGGCGAGCCGTGCGCGACGACCGCGAAGGGCGATTCAAGTTCGCGCATTTCGCGCACGTTCGCAAGCTCGAGGTCGAGGCGCTGCGCGACTTCCGCGCTCTGATTGGCGACGACGACGCGGCGCTGCAGGTCGACGACAAGGGCCGCATCGTGCTCGACGTCGGCACCGTGCCCGAGGAGATCTCCGCTCGCATCCTCGACAAAGCGGTCAAGATCGACGAGCGACGCTACCCGCGCGACGAAGAACTGCGCGGCCTGCCGGACGCCGCGACCATCCACGAACGCGAGAGCCCGGGCCTGCGGGTTCGCGGCACGATCCCGCAAGAGCAGGTCGCCGACCTGCACGCGCTCGGGCTCGCGCTGCTGCCGCACCTCGAGGACCGTCTCGGCGGCCGGCCCGTCCAGCGCGTGAAGGTGTTCGTGTTCGGGGCGCGCGCCGAGTACGCAGCCTACCTGGCCGCCAACGCGATGCAGCGCTTCGAACGTTCCGGCGGCTTCGCCGACTACGTGCCGCAGCAGGCGATCGTCTGCGCGGAGGGCTGCAACGAAGCCGACCTGCGCGGGCTGTTCCTGCACGAACTGACCCACCTCTACGACTACCAGTTCGCGCCGGCGTCGCTGCCGAGCTGGTATGCCGAGGCGTTCGCCGAGACGTTCGGCGGGAACGGGGCCTACCGCTGGCAGGACGGCCGCCTCGAGATCACGGGCCGCATGCCGGCCGAGCAGCGGCAGAAGCTCGCGGCAGGCCTCGATAACTTCTCGCTGCGCGAACTGCTGGCCGGCGACGTCGGGACGCTGTGGGCAGCGGACGCCGAGCGGGCCCGCCGCTTCTACGTCGAGTCCTGGGGCCTGCTCGAGTTCCTGCGTTTCGGCGCCGGGGAGAGTGTCGCGGCGCGCTTTGCGGCCTGGGAAGCGTTGTGCCGCGGCAAGGCGCTCGGCGCGAAGCCGCGCGAGCCAGGCGCCAAGCGGCAATACCCGAACGCCACCGAGGCCCGGCAGGTGTTCGAGGGCATGTTCGGCGCGCAGCTACAGGAGTTGCAGCGGGACTTCCTCGCGTGGGCGCGCGACGTGCGCTGATGCGGGAAGAGGGCCGGCGCTGACTCGAGGCGCCCGCGGTCGGGGGCAGGGGGTGACGCTGCGGCGGGTTCACGACGACACTGTTGCAGCATGGATCCCCTCGCGGTGCTCTTCGAACGCTTCGCTGCACGTGGCGACGTCGCGGCCCTCGGCGAGGTGTTCGACCGCACCGCAAAGCACCTGCTGCATCTCGCGATGCATCTCGCGCACAGCGCCGAGGACGCCGAGGACCTGCTGCAGGCGACGTTCGTGCTCGCGATGAAGAAGGCGGCAACGTTCAGCAAGGGCGAGCCGCTGCTGCCGTGGTTGTCGGGCATCCTCGCCGGCGAGGCGCGGAACCTCGCGCGCCGCAACCAGCATCGGAGCACCGAACCGCTGCCCGACCTCGTCGACACGGAGGGTGGGCCGATCGCGAGCGCCGAACGCGGCGAGCTCGTCGCACGGCTGCGGGCTCGCGTCGAGGACCTGCCGCCCGAACAGCGCCAGGCGATGCTGTTGCAGTTGCAGCACGGCCTGTCGCCGACGGAAATCGCCGAGGTGCTCGACGTGCCGCCGGGCACCGTGCGCATGCGGTTGCACCGCGGCCTGCAAGCGCTGCGGCGCCTGCTGCCGAGCGCGCTCGCGGTGTGGCTGTTCGGTGCGCTGCCGACGCGCGGGCTGGCCGCGGTGCGCAGCGCAGTGCTGCACGAAGCGCGCGTCGTCGCGCACGGTGCGACGATCGGTGGAACGGCGGCGATCGCCGCGGGAGCGTTGTCGATGAAGTACGCGTTCGCCGGCGCAGCCGTCGTGCTCGCCGCGCTGCTCTGTTGGTGGTCCACCGCACGGCCGGATCCGGCGCCCGTCTTGTCAGGCGCGCGCGATGGTGCACGCGTCGTCGCGGCGGATCCCGTAGCGGACTCTGCGGCCTCACCGGCAGCAGCGAGCCGCACCGCGGTGGGCGCAAACGACGAACGCCGCGACGACGCGGGTTCGCTGCACGTGCGCGTGACGACGAAGCACGACGGCGTGCCGCTGCGCGATGTCGCGCTGCGCGTCTGCCCCGGCGAACAATCGCTGCCGCTCGAGGACCCCTCGAACCGCTTCGCGCGCACGGACGACGCCGGCCTCGCGCGCTTTCACGGCCTGCCGCGAGGGCCATGGCGGCTCGTCGCGACCGGCTTCGCGACGCCTGCGACGCCGGTGACGATCGCCGCCGGCGCTTCGACCGAGCTCGCCCTCGCTCTGCCTGTGCACACAGTGCGCGGGATCGTCGTCGACGAGAGTGGAACCCCGGTCGCCGGCGCAGCGGTCCGCGTCGGCGAATCGCCGAGCACGGCGGTGCCGTGGGAAGCGGCGAGCGTCGCCGGCCGGCTCGACGTGACGGTGCGCACAGCCGCGCTCTCGGCCGCCGACGGCACGTTCACCTGTGCCGCCAGCGACGACGAGTCCCTCGTCGCGGCCGCGCATCCAAGCTTCCGGTCGTCGCGCTCCCAGCCGACGCACGCGCCCGGCGTCGACTGGTGCCGGCTCGTCCTGTTGCCGCGGACCACGGTGCTCGGCGGCCGCGTGCTCGACCGGCAGCGCCAGCCGATCGCCGGCGCACTCGTCGCGGCGCGCGTGCTCGCCGCCGTCGCTCGCGCGGCCGACGGCACCTGGACCGGGGGGCCGCTCGCGGAGTTCGCGACGACGGATGCCGCAGGGCGATTCCAGTTCCATGCACTGCCCGAGGGCGGCGCAGGGCTCTACGCGTCGGCCCCCGGGCACGGCCGCGCCGAGAGTTACCCCACGACGACGGCCGGCGGCGCGACGGACGATTTCGAGATCGTGCTCGCACCGTCAATCCAGATCACGGGCGTCGTGCGCAGCGCCGACGGCGCCGCGCTGCACGACCTCTCCGTCGACGTGCTGCGCCAGCTTTCCGGTCTGCGCGGTCTGAGCCAGGTGGCCACGACACCCGTGCATGGAGACGGCCGCTTCGCGTTCGCCAGACTGCAGGCGCCGCCGTTCGAACTGCTCGTCCGCGCCAACGCGGGAGGTGCGTTGCTGCGCCGCGCGGTGGCCGCGACGGAGGAGCGTTCGGTGCACGTCGAACTCATCGTGCCCGCACTGCCGACGCTGCGCGGCCGCGTGATCGACGAAGGCGATCGCCCGCTCGCGCGCTGGACGGTCGTCGTGCGCGACGACGCGAGCGAGGCGTGGGCCAGGACCGACGAGCAGGGTGGGTTCACGGTGCCGCACGTGGTCGGCGAGCGCGTGCACGTCAGCGCGTGGTGGCGCTCGCCCACGGAAGTGGTCGAACTCGCCGATGTGTCGCGGCTCGGCGGGGAAGTCGTGCTGCGCGTGCCGGCCGATCGCGTGCCGCGCGCGAGTGTCGCCGGTCGCCTCGTCGACCACACGGGGCTGCCGATCGCCGGGGCGAAGGTGCTGCTCGCGGACCAAGTGGCCCCGTGCCACGACGCGCGGACCGGCGGCGACGGCGGGTTCTGCATGCGCGGCATCGCCGCCGGCACCTTCGAGCTGCTGCTCGAAGGCGACGAGCGCGCGCGGCGCCGCGTGCGCAAGGTGACGCTCGCTGCGACCGAAGCGCTCGAGCTCGGCGACGTGGGCGTGCTGCCGATGGCGACCCTGCGCATCGAGTTCGTGCGCACCGACGGCACGCCTTGGCGAGGCTGGCTGCCGGCTGCGTATCTGCGGCGGCCCGGCGACAACCAATGCAGCTGGCTGCCGAGCGCAGGAGACAGCAGCTGCGAAGGCGCGATCGAGCCGGGGCCCGTACGCATCGAGGTCACCGACCCCGACCTCCTCGCGTCGCCGCAGGACGTCGAACTGATGCCGGGCGAACGCCGCGTCGTGCGCACCGCGGTCGCGGTCGGCCGCAGCATCAGCCTCGTGTTCGCCGGCGACGGCCACCACACGACGGTCGAGATCGACCCCAAGGACCGCCTGCACGTCGAGGTCACCGATCGCAGCGGCGCCGTCGTGCTGCGCGAACAGGTGCGCAGGAGCCCCCACGGGGACGGCAACTGGACGCTCGATCACGTCTTCGCGTTCGGCGAGTACACGGTGACCGCGCGCACGGACTCCGACCGGCGTTACCGCGGCACGTTCGTCGCGGCCGACGCGATGCCGACGCGGACCATCGACGTGCCGCGCCAGCCGTAGCCCAGCGCATCGCTCGAGAACGCGCACCTTCGCGCCTTTCTCGAATACCTTCGGTGCCGCCATGGCACTGAAGGGCATGTCCGCGATCAGCCCGACCCCTGCCGCGCCGGCGGCGGCGCCCGCGGTGGCGTCCGTGATCGCCCGCCACCTGCGCGGCGTGTGGCGCTACCTGCGCATGCTCGGCGCCGCGCCCGAAGTGGCCGACGACCTGACGCAGGAGTCGTTCGTGGTCGCGCTGCAGCGCGGCGTGCTCGGCCTCGACCCGCCGGCGCTCGCGACGTTCCTGCGGCGCACGGCGCGCTTCCTGTTCCTGCGCCACTTGCGCGACCGCGAAGAACCCGACGAGCTCGCCGATGCGGTCGACGAACTGTGGCAGCGCGACTGTGCGGCGGACGACGGCGACGGCCTCCTCGCGGCGCTGCGCGCCTGCGTCGAGACCCTGACGGGCCGGGCCCGGCAAGCTGTGGCCCGCAGCTACGGCCTCGGCGCCGACGAGCCGCAGCGGCGCGACGAGATCGCGCGCGAACTGGGCATGCAACCCAACGGCGTGAAGACGCTGCTGCAGCGAGTGCGACAGCAGCTGCGCGCCTGCATCGAACGGAGGAACACATGACCGACAGTCCACGAACGCCGGCGCACGAGCGCGCCGGAGAACAACAGCTCGACACGCTGCTCAACGAACTGGCAGGCGTCGGTCCGAGTCCCGACCTCGGCGCGCGCATCGAAGCGCGCCTTCGCGACGCAGCTCCGCAGCGGCCAGCCACGCTGGCCGACGCGCTGCGGCAGTGGATGTTCGCGGCGGTCGTCGTCGCGGGTGTCGGAGTCGTCGCCACCGTCGCGTGGCTGCGCCACGACGCGCAGCAAGCGCCCGCGACCGTGCCCCATGAGCCAGCGCCGAAGCCGCAGCTCGCGCCGGAGCCAACGCGCGCCGAGGCACCGCCGATACCGCCACGGAAGTGGACGACGCTGATCGCCGACTACTCGGACAACCGCGTCGTCGAGATCGACGATACCGGGCAGATCACGCTCCAACTCGACGAGGTGTTCGGCGCGTGGGATGTAGAACAGCTTGCCAACAGCAACCTCCTCATCACCGAGTTCTCGGTGAGCCGCGTGAAGGAGGTCGACCGCACGGGCCGGTTGGTGTGGGCGTTCGAGGACCTCAAGAACCCCTACGACGCGGATCGGCTGCCGAACGGCAACACGCTGATCGCGGACACGTTCGCGGGCCGCGTCATCGAGGTCGACAAGGCGGGCACGATTGTCTGGTCCTTCGCGACCGACATCCGACCATTCGACTGCGATCGCCTGGCCAACGGCAACACACTGATCGCAGACGTGCTGAGGGACCGCGTCATCGAGGTCAACCAGCTGGGCCAGGTCGTCTGGGAGCTCAACGGCGTGACGAATTGCCACGATGCGGATCGACTGCCGAACGGCAACACGCTCGTGACGCTTCGCAACAAGGGCTGCGTGCGCGAGTACGACCGCTTCTTCAGGATCGTCTTCGAATTGCGGGACCTGAGCTGTCCCAGCGACGCGGATCGGCTGCCGAACGGCAACACGCTCGTGGCCGAGAACACGCGAGTGCGCGAGTTCGACAAGGACGGCAACGAAGTCTGGACGGAGGAGATGACCTGGGCAGTCGAGGCCAACCGCTACTACCGGTGAGTCCGCGCTGAGTCCCGGTCGCGGCACGATTTTGCGCCGCGGTGAGTCGATTTCGCGAGCCGCGGCAAGATGCAGGGGACGTGACTCCCCCACCCCATCACGAACTCCTGCAGCAGCTCGACTGGGTCCGCGCGCTCGCCGCGCGGCTCGTGTTCGACAAGAGCCATCGCGACGACCTCGCCCAGGAGATCTGGCACGCGGCGCTGAAGGCACCGAACGCCTCAGCGGCGCAGCCGGCGCCGATCCGCGCGTGGCTGACCGGCATCGCGAGACACCTCGCGGCGCTGCTGGTTCGCCGCGACGCACGCCGCACGCGCCATGAGCTCGCCGCCGCCAACACGGGCACTGCGAAGAGCGCCGCGGAGGTCGCGGAGCACGCCGAGTTGCAGCAGCGGCTGCTCGCGGCCGTCAACGCGCTGCCGGAACCGATGCGCGACGTCGTGCTGCTGCGTTACCTCGAGGGCCTGCCGCCGCGCGTGATCGCGGCCCGGCTGCAGGTGCCCATCGCGACCGTGCGCACGCGCCTGCAGCGCGCGATGGACCGGCTGCGCGAACGGCTCGACGCGGACTTCGGCGACCGCCGCGCGTGGGCGCTCGCCTTCGCGGCACTCGGCCGGCCGCGCGACGTCGCCGCCGCGGCCGGTGCGCTGACGACCTTCACCCACGTCGGACTCGCCATCGTGAACACCAACAAGCTGCTCGTCGCCGGCGCGGCCCTCGCTGCGTTGGCGGCGATCCCCGCCGCGATCGTCTGGTCCGGATCGACGACCACCACGCCGCCCGACGCCGCGCACGGCGATGTCGTCGCAGCCGCGCCGCAGCAGCCGCCGACCACGACGCGAGCCTCCGACGCGGCCGCGCCATCTCGTGAAGCGGCGCCCGCGCGTGCGTTTCGCGGACGCGTCGTCGACGTCGACGGCAAGCCGCTCGCAGGCGCTTTGGTGCGCAAGACGCCGCTCTGGAGCTTCGAGGCACGCGTCGAATCCGGCGAGCTGAAGACCCACGACGCGAGTGCGACGACCGGCGGCGACGGCGCCTTCACGTTGAACGAAGCCGGTGTCCGCGGTGAGAACGTGGCCGTCGCCGCGAAGCTCGATGGTTTCGTCGCGCGCGAACAGACGACGCTGTGCAGGCTCGAGGCTGCCGCGACGCTCGTGATGCTGCGCACCCACGAGGTGTCGATGACAGCCGAATGCGTCGAGCGCGCGGGCCGCGTGCCGGTGCCGCGCTTCCGCGTGACCGGCAGCACCGCGCTGCAGACGCGGTCCAACCGCGTCGATGCGCCCGTAACGTACGAGCTGCGGGTTCCGGATCGCAGCGTCGGCACGAACGGCCAGTGGACGGGCACCGCGCGCTTCGTCGAGGGCATGCCGTTCGTCGTGCAAGTGTGCTGTGCGGCGCATGGCGAAGGCCCGTTCGGTCGCGGCACCGACCCCCGCCTGCGCACCACGCTGCAGCCTGCTCCCGGCGTACCGCTGCACGTCGTCCTCGAGTTCGACCCGCCGGTCCCCGACGCCGGCGGGCCCGTGCAGCGCGGCCGCGTCGTCGCCGACGCGACGAACGAACCGGTCCCCGGCGCCGACGTCTTCTACATCGCGCGTACATCGGACAGCATGAGCTACGGCTCCCGCGCGCACGTCCGCGCCGACGGCACGTTCGTGCTCGGACTGCCGAAGAACGGCGCATCCGTCACGCTGCACGTCGAGCATGACGACTGGCAGACCGCGACCCTCAGGCCGCAGCCGGACCAGGAGATCGTCGTGCGTCTGCGGCCGCGCGCGAGCCTGCAGGTGCAGGTCGTCGACCGAACCGGCGCGCCGGTCGCCGGTGCCCACGTGCTCGTGTGCGCCGTCCGCGACGAGCGCTTCCAACGCCGCGCACGCACCGACGCCGACGGCAGGGTCGCGTTGACGCAGCTGCCCGCGGACCGCTACATGGTCTTCCTCGTGCCGAATGCGTCGGCGCCGGACGAAATGGCGACGACGAACGCGAGCTACACGCTCGAGCCCGGCCAGCAGCTCGCAGCGAAGCTCGAGCTCGAATCGTCCAGCGCCGTACCCGTCCGCGGCCGCATCGCCGGCGCGCCAGCCGGGCTCACCGCGGCGTTCCTGCCGCACTCGGGCAGCGGTCGCTTCGCTCCGGCGCGCCTGAACGGCAGCGACTACGACGCCGGCGCGCTGCAGCCGGGCGACTACCTCGTGCTGCTGATGCCCGCGAACGACGACGACCACCACCTGCTGTTCGCGCTGCTGCCGAACATCACGGTGCGCGGCCCCGGCCCGCAGGGCATCGACCTCGCGCTGCCGACCGGCTTCGTCCGCGGCCGCGTGACGACGCGCGACCGCACGAGCCTGCGCGTGATGGCCGTGCCCGAGGTGCCGGCCGGCGGAGTCGCGGCCGACCTGCTCGCACGCGCGAAGACCGCGGCGTTCCTCGGCGTCTCGATCGCCGAGGACGGCAGCTTCGCAGTCAAGCACGTCGCCGACGGCCGGTGGCACCTGCAGCTGCGCGACGGCGCGACCGTGGTAGCGCAGCGTGCAGTCACCGTGCGAGGTTCGCTCGACGTCGGCGATTGGTCGGTCGATCGATGAACGGGCCGGGGCGCGGACGCGAGCGTCAGAGCTTGCCGATACGCGTCATCATCCCCGGCGTGAAGTAACCGAACCCGTTCGGAGCCGCCGCATCGACGTAGAAGTGCTGGCTGAACACGGCCAGGCCAGTCAGGTATGGCGAGGATGGAATCACGAAGAGCTCGAGCGTGCTGCCGGTCGGCGACGTGAGCCCGCCGGCACCCCAGACGCCGATGATCGCGAAGGGATCGACCCAGAACTCGAGGCCTCCGATGAACTGGGCGCCGTTGTAGGGCGCGAAGCTGATCACGGTGCCGTAGATCGTGTTCGGCAGCGCGCCCTTCGTCGCGATCGAGAACATGCGCACCTGCGAGTTGTCCTGCAGCGGACACGTCTGCGTGTGGATCTCGCCGAACGGCCCGTTGGCCCTGCCATAGTGCTCGACGAGCGGCGGCAGTGTGGCTGCCGTGTCGACGGCGATGAGGACCGTGAAGGTGTGCTGCTCGAACGGCTGGAAGGTCTTGTCCTGCCATTGGAACGCACCCGTGTAGTCGCCGGTGAACGGCGGCAGCGTGTTGCCGAGGTTGTTGACCGCCGTGTTCGTCAGCAGGTTCCGGATGGTCGGATACGCACCTACGTCCGAACGATCGTTGCCGAACGCGCGGAGCTCGATCTGCACGCCGCTCGAATCGGTCACGAAGTGACGGCTGCCGGTGCCCGTCGCGGTGTCGTTGGCCGACGTCCCGGCGATGTCGAGATCCGTGTAGCAGAAGAGGTTCACCGTGACCGGCGACGCCGAGATGTTCATCACGGTCAGACGGCTGATCGCGACGCCGCTCGCGGGACCGGCGTCGTAGATGTCCATGTCCAGGCTCGCGCGCAGCAGCCCGCGGCTGTCGACGTTCATGAAGTCCCGATCGAGGTGGTCCGAAGTCGGCGTGATGCCCTGCGTCACGGTGCCGACGTTGCGCAATGCAAACTCCTGCGCATCGCCCGCGATGCGGTAGTACCACCAATGCTCGAAGGCATGGTTGATCTGCACCGCGTCGGAACGCAGCTGCAGCGTGCACGGGCTCTGTGACGTCGGCGAAAGCGCCCCCGTCACGAGATTCATGTTGCCGTCGGCAATGGTGAGCTGGGCTGGAACGGCCGCCGCGAATGCGAGGATGGCGGCGCACGAGTCAAGGGTGCGTGGCATGGTGCAAGACGCGCCAGGGCACGGCGGGGCGGACCGGCCTCGAGCGGCCCGGGATCCTACCGCCGCGTTGCGAGCGGACTAGTGAAAGCCCGTTCGCATCGGCCCGAGCTGCGCATTCCGCTCGACCGATTCGCGCTACCAGAAGACGCGCTTCCAACCGGTCGCGCCTGGGCGCCGCATCTGCCAGTAGATGACGAGCCCCGAGACCGCGAGCAGCACGAGTGCTGTGCCCCAGAGCATCGCGGCGACGAGACCGCCGTCACCGAACGCCTCGCCGCTGTGCAGGCGATAGAGGAACGGCTTGTCCACGTAAGCCTCTTCCGCGAGCAGTGCGCCCGTGCGCGCGTCGAGCACGTAGCGGCGGTCCTCGCCGCCGGCAGGCAGTCCCGTGCACACCGCGACCGTCGGTCGGTCGCCCTTCAGCTTCAGCTCGATGCGATCGACTGGCGCGCGCGGAGCCGCGCGCGCGAGCGTCGCGAGCGCGCGCTGCAGCGGCTCGGTCCACTCGGCTGGTGGCGAGTCGGTCGTCACGGCACTGACCACGTCGCGCAACCGCTCGCGTTCTGCCTCTGCTTCGCCGAAGAAC
>DASRJH010000193.1:0-2351 GCA_035649575.1 Planctomycetota bacterium | reverse complement strand
GCTGGCGTTCCGGCACAACCTCGATTCGCGGTTTCCGCTCGGCCAGCAACACGAGAAGGTGCCGTGCGCGAGCTGTCACAAGCCCGAGCCGATCCAGGGCGTGACCGCCGTGCGTTACAAGCCGTTGCCGACCGAGTGTGTGTCGTGCCACGGGACCGAGGCCGGGGGGACGCCGGGCCGGCGGAGGAGTCGATGAGCATGCCATACGGCCTGCGTCTCCTCGCGGCGTCGTGTCTCTGGGCGGCGGTCGCCGTGGCCCAGAACCCGGACTTCGAGCAGCTGCCGCTGCGCATCTCGTCGTTGCGTCCGAACGGTGCTTGCGTCGTCGACCGCGGGCGGCGCGACCTCGTGCAGATCGGCGACCGCGTCGTGCTCGAGCCTCGCAACGGCCAGGCCGTGCAGGGCTCGGTCGTCGAGGTCGAGGAGCGCCAGTCGCGCGTCGAAGTCGTCGATCGCGCGGCCGTGCTGCCGATCGGCACGAAGGGTTATCTGCTGCGGCCGAAGGGGCGCCGCGCCCCACCGGCCCGTTCGCCGGCCGAGCCACGCGCGAAGCTGCCGCCGGCTCCCGTGCAGAAGCAGGAGGAGTGGCAGTCCGGCATGCCGTTGCTCGGCACGACGCGGCCGGTTCGGCCCGACGAACGGCCGGTCCTGACCTACGGCCGCTTCTACACCGGCGGCAATCTCGTGCGCACGCTCGACTCGTGGTCGCATTCGTTCCTGAGGACGGGTGCCGAAGTCGAGGTCGACAACCCGGGTGGCCACGGCGGCACGCTGCAGTTCCACGGCGAGTTCGACTGGAACACGGAGTTCTCGGGGCAGACCGGCACCGACCTGCGGCTGCTCGACTTCAGCTATGCGAAGGGTGGCACGCGCTTTCAGCCCGTGCGCTGGCAGGTCGGCCGCTTCCTACAGCACGACATGCCCGAGTTCGGCCTGCTCGACGGCGTCGAGGTCGGTTTCCGCGGCGAGAACGGGCATCGCGTCGGCGCGAGCCTCGGTTACCTGCCGCTGCTCGACGAAGACATGGAGTCGTTCGCGGACCTGCAGGTGGCCGCGTGGTATCTGTGGAACGGCGACATCGCGGAGCGCGTGTCGTTCGGGCTCGGCTACCAGAAGACCTGGCATCGCCTCGAGGTCGACCGCGACCTCGTCGTCGCGAAGGCTCGTTACCTGCCGCTCGAGGGTTGGGACCTGTCGGCGGCGATCTGGGTCGACTTCTACTCGGGCCGCGACGGCCTGAAGGACGACTCGTACGGCATCACGCGCGCGAACGTCTTCGCGGCCCGCCGGTGGCAGGGCCAGGGCGGCATCGAGCTCGCCTACGACCACGAGGAGTATCCCGAGCTGCTGCGCAACGAGCTGGCACAGACGATCCTGCCGCTGACCCTCGCCGACGCGCACCAGGATCGCGTGTCGTTGCACGCGTTCTCGCTGCAGGACGAGGGCACGCGCTGGTTCCTGCGGCTCACGGGATGGGTCGACGAAGAACGCGAAGGTGGCGCGGCCGAGTTCGGCGTCGAGGTCCCCGGGTTGCTGCACGAGGGCGGGCGCACCGGCTTTGTGTTGTTCGACATGCAGGGGCTCACGAACAGCGTGATCGGAGGCCGCATCGAGCACGGCGGCACGTTCGGCGTCGGCCGGATCGATGCGCTCTACGAGATCGGCTTCGTGCACCACGAGGGCTTCCCGAACGACCGCGACGACCTGCTGCAGCATCGCCTTGGATTCGTGGTGACGAGCGACTTCGGTGGTGGCTGGGACGCCATGTTCTCTCTGGATGGCACGCTCTGGGACAAGGAGCTGTCGTACGGCGTCGGCATCTACCTGCAAAAGCACTTCTGAGGACGACATGATCAAGCGATATCGGTTCCAGATCCTCGCAGCGCTCTGCATGGCGAGCGCGATCGCCGCGTGCTCGGTCGTCGTGCCGCGACAGGGCGAGATGCACCGCTGGTGGGCGGGCTTCGGCCTCGTGGTGTCCCACGAGAAATTCCCCGCCGACTGCAAGCTCTGCCACGTCGGCGCTTCGTGGAACGAGCTCGTCGACGACTTCGTCTTCGACCACGCCGTGCGCACGGGCGTGCCGCTGCTCGGCGCGCACGCGACGGCGGCCTGTCTGCGCTGTCACAACGACCGTGGACCCGTCGCGACGTTCCACGCGCAGGGCTGTGCCGGCTGTCACCCGGACGTGCACTACGGCACGCTGGGCCGCTCGTGCTCGAACTGCCACGACGAGACGAGCTGGCGCGTGCCGAATGCGCGCGTCGCGCATCTGCACACACGCTTTGCGCTGACCGGCTCGCACATGATGGTGGCCTGCCATCGCTGCCACGCCGGTGCCGACCTGGCCA
>DASRJH010000192.1:0-24078 GCA_035649575.1 Planctomycetota bacterium | reverse complement strand
TGGCTTGCGCTGCTCGTGTTGGCCGGAGTGAACGCATGACGGTGTCGCGGAACGGCCGCAACGCGTTCGTGCTCGGCGGTGGCGTGGCGGGTCTCGCCGCTGCGTTCGGTCTCGCCGATCGCGGGTTCCGCGTGACGCTGCTCGAGTCGCGCGGGTGGCTCGGCGGGCGCGCGTTCTCGTCGGTCGATCGGGCGACGGGGTTGCGGCTCGACAACGGGCCGCACCTGATGCTCGGCTGCTACCGCGCGATGCGCACGCTGCTGCGGCGGCTCGGCACGGAGGGCCACTTCTTACAGCAGCAGCGCCTCGCGGTGGCCTACCGCACCGCCGACGGGCGGCTCCAACGCTTGGAGTTGTCGCGGTGGCCGGTGCCGCTGTCGATGCCGTGGGCGCTGCTGCGGCTCGGCTTGCCCATCGGCGGTTGGTGTCGCGCGCTGTTCGGCTTGCTAGCAGTCGTGCTCGGCGCGCCGCCGCCGTGGTCGCTCGCGGACTGGATGCAACGGCGCGGGCAGCGGGGCGCGCCCGATGCCTTCCTGTGGCGGCCCTTGTGCCGCGCGATCATGAACACCGAGCCCGAGGAAGCGGCGGCAGCCGACTACCTCGCCGCGTTGCGCGAGGCGTTCACAGGCCGGGCCTCGGCCGCGGCCTTGTGGCTGCCGCGGCGCCCCTGGGGTGAGATCCTCGCCGACGCTGCCCCACAGGCGCTCGCGGCTGCCGGAGTCACGGTCCGCGCCGGCGCGCGTGTGGTCGGATTCGTCGGTGCCACGCGGATCGATGCGATCGAACTGGCCGATGGCCGGCGATTGGACGTCGCGCCAGCGGACCTCGTCGTGTCGGCGCTGCCTTGGTTTGCCCTGCGTTGCCTCGTGCCCGCGGCAGCGGCCGCGTTCGGCGGGCTCCGTTCCTCGCCGATCGTCACCGCATACTTCGAGACGGCGATCGGTGCACCGGTCTTGCCCGACGAGGGCCCGATCGTGGCGCTCGTCGGCGGCGATCCGTTCCACTTCGTGCTGCGCACCCCGGGCGCGGACCTGCGGCAGTTCGCGTTGTTGTCGGGCGGCAACCGCAGCTTCGACGGCATGAACGTCGACGCGATCGCCAAAGCAGCGATGGGGCAGCTGCAGCGCTACTACGCTGCGGTGCCGATGGCTGGTGCGACGGTGCGCATCCGCAAGGAACAGCACGCGACGTTCGTCGCAGCGCCGGGTGCGCCGTCGCTGCGGCCGGTGCCGGGCCGGCTCGCCGCCGGACCCGAGAACCTGCTCGTCTGCGGCGATTGGACCGCGACGCGTCTGCCGGCCACGCTCGAAGGGGCCGCGCGTTCCGCGGCGGCAATGCTGCTCGCGCTCGACTGAGGTCTTCCCCGCCGCGACGCGCCGATCAGCCGAGGACTTCGTCGATCATCGTCACGATGCGTTCGAGCACTTCGCGCAGGCGCCGGCGCTCGGCGTCGAATTCCTTCACCACCGCGACCAACTGCTCGAGGTTGCGCACCTCGTCGAGCTGCCTGCCGAAGCGATCCGCGGCCACGGAATCGACCTGCTTGAGCCGCAGCGGGACGGCCGCGGCCGCAGCCTTGCGGGCCTTGCCACTGCCGCGCGGCTTCACCGGCACGAGGCCGAGCATTGCCTTGGCGCGTCCATACATGATCGGCGCGATCGAGAAACCACGCGCGCTGGCGTGCTCGCGCAGCTGCGCAAATGAGATTCCAGCCTCGCGGCGCAGCTCCTCGACGATGAAGTCGAACGCCGCCGAGCCTCGGCGTCGGGTGTGGTTCGGCACTGCGGGCGCCGCCGTCAATTCCGAGCGTGCTTCGGAGCGGTGCGCCTCGCTCGCGGCGGGGCTCACCGGTTGCTCGGCCACCGCGGCGGGCGGCGTTGCGGGCGAGACGTCGCGGCTGTCGCGCAGCACCGGAAGACCCAGCTGGCGGCGGGCTCGGCCGTAGTGGATGGGCTGTATCGAGATGCCCTCCTCCGCAGCCTGCTGTCGCAGCGTGTTGTAGTCGAGATTCGGGTCATCGCGAAGTCGTTCGGCGGCGAAGGCTTCGCCGGTGACTGGCTGCGGCAGAGGCATGATCATGGCGGTGCTGACTCGAGAAAGTGAAAGTGGGAAATGAAAGTGGAGAAATGCGAAGCGGACGCAGCGCGCGGCGCAAGCAGAAATATCCCCGATACCGCGTTGCGGCAGACACCCTTAATCCTCTCGACGTGAAGATTCACTCGATGTGGATGTGACGGCCGCCGTTCTCGGTTGCCATCAGTCCGAGAAAATCCGTGTCGTTCTTGTCACCGAGCGTGATGCAGTGGATCGTGAGCTTTCGCAACTGGTTGGCTTCTCGTACGCGGCGCCGGATTTCGTCCTTGTCGACGATGGGTCCCGCCGTCGGCGCTCCGTCGCTGATGACGTAAAGCGTGTCGAATCCTGCCGCGTAGTACTTTTCCTGGAGTCCTCGGCCGGCGAAGTCGAGGGCCGTGTTCATCGCATCGTAGAGATTCGTCGGGCCGCTCGGGCGCAGGCTGTCGAGGAAGCTGCCGATCAGGTCGTCGCGCGCTTCGTCGGTGAGTTTCACGAGCTCGGGACGAGCGCCGGTCGGGCGCCAGATCCTCACGAGGTCGCTGAACACGACCAGATTGATCAGCGCGCCGTCGGGCATGGACATGATGAGCTTCTTGAGCTCGCTGACGACGATCGCTGCCTTGGTCGTCGGCTCCCCGGCGCGGGCCGCGGTGGTGGCTGACTTCAGCGTGATGGGTTCGGCCATCGAGCCGCTGAAGTCGACCACGAACAGCACGCGGTCCGACTCGACCTGGAGGGTGAAGAACTTCTGGTACTTGTCGGACTTCGGCTCGGCCTCGCCGGCCTTCGTTGGCGGCTTCACGGTGAAGGTCGGGCCTTCGCGGTTCCAGAAGTCCTGCCACATCGCGATGCCGCCGCCGAACACCACCTTCTGCTGCGTCAAGCCCTCGAGCAACCGATGCAGGCGGAGGTCCATCGCCCACGGGTCCTTCTTGCGTTTCAGCTCCGCGTCGAGACCGCGGATCAGCGCGGGCACCACGGGTTTGCACTTCATGCTCGCGAGCGAGAACGCCGCGGCGCTGCGCACCTGCCAGATCTGGTCGCGGATCAGAATCTCTTCGAGCTTCGTGATCGTCTGGTCGCGAAGCGCGAGCGTCTCGCCCTCGGGCTTCTTGCCGAGCGACTCGTCGACGTGAGGTTGCATCGCCGTGCCGATCGCGTTCGCAGCGGCGATCCGCACGTTCGGTTCGCTGTCGCGCAACATCTCGATCAAGGTCGGCACGAGTTCGAGCGTCGCATCCTTCGCCATCGCATTGACGGCGTGCACGCGCAGCTCGGTCGGCATCGCGCTGCAGGCGTGCAACAGCGCGAGCTGGGCCTCGACGCTCTTGTGGCCACCGAGCGTGCGCAGCACGGCCGTGGCTTCGACCATCTCCTGTTGCCTGCCGGCGCGAATGCCCGGTGCGTTCAGCTTCTGCAGCAGCCACGGCAGGATGCCTTCGCCGGTCATCGTGCGCAGATGGTTGCAGGCCAGCGACTGCACGCGCCACGGCTGCAGCTCGCGCAGGTAGTCGAGGTTGTTGCTCGCCGAGCTGCCTTGCACGGCCGGCGCTTGGAAGCAGGCCGCCTCGAACAACGCGCGCGCCGCGGCCAGCGTGTTCCACTGCGCGAGCTTGCCGAACATCGCGTCGACGCGAGCGACGGCCTCCTCGTCGAGCTGGTCGTTCTTGTAGAAACGGTGCGCGCCGGAGCGGTACTCGCTCAACCACGTGGCGAAGCTCTGGAGGTCGGCGGCTTGCGCGGGATCCTCCGCCGGCGGCTTCTGCGGCTTCGCCTGGGCAGAGACTGCCCCGGCGAGGATCGCGACCATCGAGAGATGCACTACTGGCGCCAGCATCGCCTCACGCATACGGGGTATCGCGGCGCCTGGAAAGACCCGCGTGAACGACGCGGCCAACTCGAGGCTGTGCGGAGCCTTATGCCCCCGACCCAGCGAGCCCCGCAGCCAACTGCCGTTGCAGGCACGATGCGAGCTGCGGGTGTCGGAACGTGAACCCGGCCGCGAGCAGCCGGGTCGGGCAGCACCGATAGCTGGCCAGCATCTCGTCCGCCATGCCGCCGAACACGAGCCGCAGGGCCGTGGCCGGAACCGGCAGCACCGTGGGGCGATGCAGCGCACGGCCCAAGGCCTTCGTGAACACGCTGTTCGTGACGGGCTCCGGCGACACCGCGAGCACGGGCCCGGCCAAGGGCTCGTGCTCCACCGCGAATCCGATGACACGCACGAGATCCTCGCGGCTGATCCAGCTGAACCACTGCCGGCCGTGGCCGAGGCGGCCGCCGAGTCCGAGTCGGAACGGCAGCAGCATGAGGCGCAGCGCGCCACCGCACGGATCCAGCACCACGCCGATGCGCAGGTTCACGACGCGGATGCCCGCGTCGCGCGCCGGCCGCGTGGCCTCCTCCCATGCCCTCGCCACTTCCGCGAGGAAACCCGTTCCGGGGGGGCTGGCCTCGTCGATCAGATCGTCACCGCGGTCGCCATAGATTCCCACCGCCGACGCACTGACGAGGACGCGCGGCCTCGGGTCCAAGGCGGCGAGGCGCCGGCACAACCGCTCCGTCACCGGGATGCGACTGTCGGCGATCGCCTTCTTCCTCGCGGCACTCCAGCGCTTGCTCGCCACGTTCTCACCAGCGAGGTGGATGATCGCATCCACCGTCCCAAGACCCGGGCGATCCAATTCGCCCGTCGCAGGATCCCACGCCGCAGTGCCTGCCCCGCGGCTGCCGCCGCGCACGAGGCGGACCACCTTGTGCCCGGCTCGCTCGAAGTGCTGGACCGCGGCGGAGCCGATGAAACCCGAGGCGCCGGTGATCGCGATGGCGAGGGCGGGCATTTCGTCCAGGTTCGCCGACGCGGTGCCTGCGGCCAAGGGCCCAGACGCCATTGTGACGCGCGGCTATATTCGCGCACCCATGTGGATGAGGCCCCTCCATCACTGGTTCGCAGCGGTCATGCTCACGCTGGCACCGGCGCGCGCCCAGGACGACCTGATGGAGAAGGTCAATCACGCGCTCGAGCAGGCGCGGCCAGCCTTGATGGACCATCTGCGCCAAGCCACTCGCGGGCAGTCGCGCGTCGGCGAGCTCGCGTTGCTGCTGCTCGCCGCGATTCACGATGGCGTGAGTCCGGACGACCCCGTGTTCGTCGCTGCCCAGAAACGGCTCGGCAAGGCGATGCCGGCACAGACCTACGATCTCGCGCTGCGCCTCATGGTGCTCGAGGCGTTGCATACGTTCCCGGACCGCCTCGAACTCGCGCAAGCAGACGCGGAGGAGTTGCTGCGTCACCGCCATCGAGGCGCGTTCACCTACCAGACGCAAGGCAATCACTGGGACCTCAGCAACACGCAGTACGCCGCGCTCGGCCTGCGCGCCGCGAAGGCGCTCGGTGTGTCGATCGAGAACTCCGTCTGGATCGAGATGGCCAAGGCGATCGGTGCGCAGCAGGACAGCTACGGCGGCTTCGCCTACCAGGCCCGCAACCGCGGGTTCGATCCGGGTGGCTACGCCTCGATGACGGCCGCAGGCATCGCAGTTCTCGCGATCTGCCGTCAGGCGATCGACGGCGACACGGCTCGCGACACCGAGCTCGACAAGAAGATCACGCGTGGTTGGGAGTGGTTCAGGCACAACCTCGACACGATCGGTTCGCCCACCGAACGCTGGTCGTTCTACTTCCACTACGGCCTCGAGCGAGCCGCGATCCTGACCGACGTCGTGAAGATCGGCGTAGTCGACTGGTATGCGAAGGGTGCTCTGATGTTCGTCGACACGCAGCAGTCCGGTGGTGGCTGGGCCAGCAAGACCGATGGGGGACTCGGCGGCCACCTGCCCGGCGCCGGCCACAGCGTGTCGACCGCGTTTGCGGTGCTGTTCCTGCGGCGCAAGTTCCAGAAGAACCTCGGTCCGATCACGCCGCGTCCCGTGATGCTCGCGGCCGTGGGGCCCACGTCCGCGCAGAAGGACATCGACTCGTGCACGGCCGAGCTCGTGCGCCGCGGCAAAGGAGCCATGCCGGACGTGCTGAAAGCGATGCGCTGCGAGGTCGAGCCGAGGCGTCGCGCCGCCAGCAACGCGCTGCTCGTGATCGCGGGCGAAGCCTTCGGCTTCGACCCGGCGCTCGACCAGGAGCAGAACCAGGACGCTCTGCGCAAGGCCGAGCTCTGGTATCTCAAGAACCGCTGAACGCGCGACCGCTCAGCGCGGCGCCGCGTTCCAGGTCAACACGTCGTAGGCGCGCAGCGCCGGTGTGGCCACGTTCTCGTAGACCGCGACGACCTCGTCGCTGCGAGTGCCGTCGAGGTTCGCCGCGAGCAGCTTCAGCAGCCGCCATGCGGCCCGGTCGCGCAGCTGAATCGAAGCGACGGACTTCGCATCGCCGGTCAACGAGGCTGCGCGCTGGTCGAGCAGACCCGAGATGAGCCCGAACACGCGGTCGATGTCGAACACGGGGTCCGGATCGTCGAACAGCAGGTCGCGCAACTTCCGGCGGCCCGCGGCGGAGCCGAGCGTGGGCGCCTCGGTCATCGGAAACAGCTCGAGCAAAGCACCGTCGGTCGAGACGAGAGCGACGTCGTTCGCGGTCTGCGAGACGAACGCGCCGCGCACTGACTGGCGCGCCTTGCTCAGGATGCCGAGGAATCGCTGCACGATCTCCTCCTGCTTGCTCAGCAGCGACAACAACGGTGGGATGCGCAGCGTGACCGTGCGCCGCCAGGCCGGGATGTTCGCGAACGCGCCGCCCTCGCTGCGGTAGCCGACCGCCTTGATGTCGATGTCGATCGATTGCACGAGCCCGAGCAGCAGCGAGCCGATGCCGGGCAGCTGCACCTGGAAGCTCAACAGGTCCGCACGGCGGTCTTCGTCGAGGTCGATGAGGAACATGCCGCTCACGTCGTCGGCGACCGCTTGTGTGCGGGCCTTCGTGAATTGTGGCCCGGCAGTCGTCGCGAGCAGCGTCCAGACCTTGCGCCGATGCGCGATCACGAAGTCCGGAATGCCGTCGCCGTCGACGTCCCCGCGCTGCAGCATCGGCTTGTCGCCGAGCACGAGTGTCGAACCGGGCGCCATGACCGCGCTCGGAGTGCTGTCCCGGAACTGCATCACGTCGACCTCGATCGGCGGGCCGAACCCGCCCGACGCCCGCTGCAGGTGGAACCCATACTTGTCGCCGTCGTGCGTGAGCAGATCGGGCCGCCCGTCGCCGTTGAGGTCCACGGTCTCCACCTGCGGGATCACGAGGCTCATCTGGTGTTCGTCGTCGAGCGTGCCGTTGCTCGCATCGAGATTCACCTGCACGGGCAGCGACAGCGGCGCCAGCGCGCGGAACTCGAGACCTGTCGCGCCGTCGGCCGGCTGCTGCTGCAGGAACGGTGTGCAGCCCTGCAGCGTAGGCAACAGCAGGTCGAGACGCCCGTCGTGATCGAGATCCTGCACGAACGGCGCTTCGAGTGGTCGATCGATCCGCAGCAGAAAGCGTGCGGCGCGAGCGAGCGAACGCGGTTCGGGCGTGCCGTTCGCGTCGGGCCATGGCAACCAGACCGTGCCGCGGCTGTCGGCCACGACGAGCTCGAGGCCGGGTGCCGGTCCGATGTCGCGGCACGCGAGCAGCGAGTGCGCTGGATCGCGCAAGCGCAACGTTCCCATCGGCGCGAACGCGCTGCCGCCGTTCTGGGCGCGAAGGCCGTGGCGGTCGAGCTGACCGTCCGCAGCGACGAGCACGAGCTCGGCGCGGCCGTCGCCGTCGGTGTCGGCCAGGAATTCGATGACGACCTCGGACTTCGGCTCGAGCCGCGCGAGCACACTCTGCTGCGCCGCGGCGGCCGGCGCCAGAACCATCATCATCAGCAGCCTCATCGCCAACTCACGTGCAGCAGTTCGCGCTTGTCGACCACGAGCACCTCGGGCGCGTTGCGCGCGAGCTGGGGACTCGCAGTCGACGGGATCGGGACCTGCCAGACAGGCGGCAACAGACGCAAGCGCGTGTCGTCTCGCTGCAGCGGCTGCAGCGCGATGCGGTCCTCGATGCGCAGCAGCACGAAAGCTCCGGCCGGAGCGGCCAGGACGCGCACGAACGGAATGCGCTGCCGTCCCTGCCTGACCGGCAGCTCGAGCTGCTGGTTGAGCATCGCGGGCACCTGGAAGCCCGTCTCACCACCGCGGAAGACGTTGAGCTGCGCCTGCAGCGACGTCCGACCGTCACCGGCCAGGCCGCGCAGCAGATCGGTGCGCACCGTGATCGCGACGAGGTCGAGCTGGCCGTCGCCGTCGGCGTCGACGAGCTGCGGCGACGTGGCCAGCGTCTGCATGCGCAGGCGGCCATCGGGCTTCGTTGCCCACGTGCTTGCTCCGCGGCGCTGCACGAACAGGTCGATGCGCACTTCGACCTCTTCGTTGCGGCGCGCCGATGTGGTGAGGAGCAGGTCAGGGAGGCCATCGCGGTTCACATCGGCGAGCTGCACGTCGAAAGCGGGATCGAACAGCGCGAGACGATCCTCGGGCAGCGGCAGCGCCATCGACGTCGGCGCAGCTGCGATGCCGGCGTCTGGACCGATCGGCCAGCACCACACACTGTCGTTGCGAAGCGCGATGCCATCGCGCACGCCGTCCCCGGCGAGATCGAGCAGCAGGAATCTCGGCGCGCGCGCGCGCAACTGCACGAGCGGCTGCCCGTCGGCGTCCTCGTTCGCGTCGTCGGACAAGCTGAACCGCAATTCTCCACCACGCGCGCGAACTAGGCCACCCGCGGTTCCCGCTTCGAGCGGGCTGCGCCACGCCGGCACCTGCCACTGCACCGGTGGCGCGAAGCTCGCAACACCGTCCTTGCGCCGTTGAACCACGAGACGCGCACCGTCGAGCTCGGGCAACAGGAAGTCGTCGTGGCCGTCGCCATCGACGTCGTGCACGACGTCGTCGAGTGCCAGTGCTTCGGTGGCATCGGGCACGGCCCACAGCAGGCGGTGGGCGAACAGCGGTTCGTATCTGGGCCCTTCTGCGGGCGAAGCTGCCGGCAAGACGGCCACCGCTCGTTCTGCGGTGAACAGCACGAGTTCGCGCCCGGGACGCGCGTCGACGTCGGCGAAAGTGAACGCGATCACGTCGCGTTCCAACGCGTATGGCGTCAGCGAAGGCTCGCCTGCAAACTGCGGAGCACGCGCCGAGCGAAAGTGCGTGCGCAGTTCGCGCTTCTTCGTCTGTTCGTCGAAGCAGGCGAGCACGAGGTCCAACCTGCCGTCACTGTCGACGTCGACGTCGAGCAGACCCTTGAGACGGACCGTCTTCGGCAGCTGCAGGGCCACGACCTCCGGGCTGGCCTGCGCATGCATGGCCATGGCGCTGCAGACCAGCGCGAGCAGGCCGTGGCCGCAGCGACTCACTGGCGCACCTCGAGCAGTCGGTCGGTGTCGCCGGCGCCAAAACCGATGAACCAGAGCAGCCGGAACCGCCATGCCGCCGCCGTGCTGCGGTAGTTCACGATCCCGAGCAGCATCGAGAACTCGCTGCTGCCGCGGTCGCTGCTGTAGTAGAGCAGCGCTGGCACGGTGATTTCGGTGAGATCGCGGTTGCGCTGCGACAGCGGCGCGTCCACGTGCTGTCGCGTTCCGTGGCGCAGGTAGTCGATGCCGACGCTCTCCGCGTCGGGATCGCGCAAGGCGGTCAGCACGTCCTGCGGGTGGGCGACGGTGCGCCCTGCGACGGCCGTGAGCAGGTCGCCAAAGCGCAGACCTGCCGCGCGCCACGGGCTCATGTGCGAGAGGCCGACGATGACGGCCCCGCCGCCCGGGCCGAGGTTCGCGGCGCGCGCTTCGACTTCGGTCGCGGTGCGCAGCACGACCCCGACACGCTGCTCCTCGCGGAAGCGCTCGGCCGGCTCGCGTTCGGCGGACCGCAGCCTCGGCACGAGCTCGAGCTCCGCGCGCGCTTCGCGCCCGGCGCGGTCGACGAACAGCACGACCTTCGTGCCCGGCGGCGTTTGCAGCTCGAGCTGCCGCCACTCGCTCGCGCGGCCGAGAGGCTTCGGTTCGGCGTCGCCGACCTTGACTTCGAGCAACAGGTCGTCCGGCTTCAGGCCGGCCGCGGCGGCCGGAGAGTTCTCGATCACCTGCGCGATGCGCAGCTGGCTCGGTTGATCGAGCTTGTCGGCGAGCGTGTCGCGTGCGTCGTCGACGTAGACCCCCGAGAAGCTGCCGAACGGCAGGCGCTGGCGCTGCGCCTCGTCGTCGGGCTCGGCCCGCAGGTCGAGCGGCTCTTCCATGTCCGCGAGCGCCGGTGCCTGCAACGGCAGATCGGGCGAGAGCGAGCAACTGCAGAGGCAGCCGAAGAAGCAGAGACGAAGAGCGTGCATCGCGGGCCGTGAACTTACGGGATGCGGAGCCGTCGCAGCAGGAACGCGGACGATACAGCGGCCGCGGCGAACCACGCGATCGGGGCCGCGATGGCCTGGCCGGCCCACGGCCAGGATGCGTCGGCCGCGCCGCGGGCAGAGGCCGCGAAGAAGCCGAGCACCGAATCGTCGCGCAGGCCGGTCGGCAGGTGGCTCAGCAGCAGCCAACCCGCGTGATCGCGCAGCCGGTCGCGCAGCAACTCGGGTCCGAGCACGAGCAACACGGCAGTCGCGAGCGCGCGCGCGGGACGCTTGGCGAGCAGCGAGCCGAACAGCCCGAGTGCCACGAGCGCCAGCAGCGGCCAGAAGCAATTCCGCAGCGCCAGGTAGAAGACGGGTCCGACCGTGGCCGCCGCCGCGAGCACCTGGTGATCCCCGTGACGGCTCACCTCCTCGAGGTCCTGCCAGCCCAACAGCGTTGCTGCGCTCGCGACGGCGACGAGGACGAGCGCGGCCCAGCCGGCGCAAGCCATCACGGCAAGCGCCGCGAGCTTGCCGAACAACACGTTGCCGCGGCTGACCGAGCGCATCAGCGTGTTCCGCAACGTGTCGCCGCCGAGGTCGGCCGACACCGATTGGCTCGCCAACCACAACAGGCACACGGCCAGCGCGGGAGTGGCCGTCTGCAGCGCCAACGCGACTGCGTAGTGCCCGCTGCCGGCATCGGTGCTGAACAGTTCGCCGGCTCGCATCCGTTCGAGCGAGTGCCGGATCTGGCTGCGGTAGGCGACCACCTGCCACGCGGCGATGATGCCCGGCGCGAGCAGCAGCAAGGCCGCGCTGCGTTTGTGCAAGGCCACTCGCAGTTCGTGGCCGAACGCGCGACCCGCGGCGTTCGGCGCATGGTTCGCGGCCTGCGCAGGTGGTTCGGGCGGCGAAGGGGCTGGCGTCGGCGCTGCGGAAGGAACGGCGGCCGCGCGCAAGTAGATCGCCTCGAGCGTGGCCGGCTCGGGTGCGAACGCGGCGAGCTGGCCGATGGCCGTGAGCTCGCGCGCGACGGCGCCGGGTGCTCTGTCCCCGAGCGGAACGAGCAGGCGGTCGCCGTTGCGCACGGGATGGAGGCCGAGCTCGACGAGCCGGCGTTCCATCGCCGGCAGCGGCGTGCCTGCGACGACGTGGCGCGTGGCGAGCTGGCCGCGCAGCGTGTCGAGGCTGCCTTCGACGACCATGGCGCCCTCGCGCAGCACGCCGATGCGGTTGCAGAGTCCCTCGAGCTCCGGCAGCTGGTGGCTCGACAGCAGTACCGCGACGCCCTCGTCGCGGGTTTGCTGCAGCAGCGCGCGCAGATCGGCGATGCCCTCGGGATCGAGACCGTTGCCGGGCTCGTCGAGCAGCAGCAGGCGCGGGCGGCCGAGCAGGGCGGCCGCGATGCCGAGACGCTGCCGCATGCCGAGCGAGAACGTGCCGACGCGCGACGATGCAGCCTTCGCCAGCCCGAGCTGCTCGAGCACGCGCGCGCTCTCGGCCCCGGCCAGCCGTCGCGGCAGACCCTGCAGTTGCGCGAGCCAGACGAGGTTCTGGTGCGCGGTAGCATGCAGGTGGAACCCCGGGTGCTCGACCAGGGCACCGACAGTGGCGCGCGCCTGCTGCGGCTGCCGCATGGAATCGATGCCGAAGATCCGCACCGTGCCGCGCTGCGGTCGCAACAGACCGAGGCATAGGCGCATCACGGTGGTCTTGCCGGCGCCGTTGTGGCCGAGGAAGCCGTAGCAGTCACCCGGTTCGAGCGACAGGCTGACGCCGCGAACGGCCGGCGCGCCGGAGTAGCGGAAGACGAGGTCCTTCAGTTCGAGCGCCTGCGCCATGCGGGCGCCATGGTCCCTGCGGCGGCACCTGCGTCAAGACGAACGGTCCGCGGGCGCGTATCATCCGCAGCCCTCGACCCGCCGCCCATGACCAAACTCCACCGCGCGTTCACGCGCACGGCCGCCCGCCGTAGCCACCTCGACGAGGGCAACCTGCTGCGCTCGTTGACCCTCGTCATCAACGGCGTGCCGGGCGGCATCAACCTCGGGCAGGGCGTCTGCGACCTCGACACGCCGGCCCCGTTGCGAGCCGGCGCCATCGCGAGCATCGAGGGCGGCGACCGCCAGCTCTACACGCCGTACGCGGGCTTGCCCGAGCTGCGCGCCGCGATCGCGAGCAAGCTGCAGCGCGACAATGGGCTCGCCTACGAAGCGAAGAACGTCGCGGTCTGCACGGGCAGCAGCGGCGCGTTCTTCGCGGCGGGCATGACGCTGCTCGAGCCCGGCGACGAGGTCGTGCTGTTCGAACCGTTCTACAGCTACCACTGGACGACGGTGCCGCTGTTCGGCGCTACGCCCGTGGCGGTGCCGCTCGACCGGCAGACGCTCGCGTTCGAACCGGACGCGCTGCGCGCCGCCATCGGCAAGCGTACCCGCGCAGTCGTCGTCAACACGCCGGGCAATCCGTCGGGCAAAGTCTGGACGCGCGACGAGCTCAGCGAGCTGGCCAGTGTGCTCGACGGCACCGACGTGATGGTGCTGACCGACGAGGTCTACGAGTACATGTGCTTCGACGGGCATGCGCATTGCTCGCCGGCCAGTGTGCCCGGGCTCGCCGAACGCACGCTGACGATCAACTCGTTCAGCAAGACGTTCTCGGTGACGGGTTGGCGCGTCGGATTCCTGGCCGGACCCGTCGAGATCGTCGAGAAGTGCGGCATCGTGTTCGACCAGATCGAGGTCTGTGCGGCGCGGCCGATGCAGCGCGGCGTACAACGCGCGCTCGAGCAGCTTCCTGCTTCGTACTACTCGGAGCTGCAGCAGGGCTACCAGAAGAAGCGCGATGCCTTCTGCGCCGCGTTGCGCGGTGCAGGATTCGCGTTCAGCGTGCCGCAAGGCGCCTACTACGTGCTCGCGGACTACACGGACGTCTTCGGCGCCCTCGAACCGCACCCGGCCGTGCTGCAGATGATCGAGCGCATCGGCGTGAACGCTGTGCCGGGTCATCTGTTCTTCGCGAGCCCGGTCGGCGTGCGCTGCATGCGGTTCCAGTTCGCGGTCGATTGGCCCGTGCTCGACGAGGCGTGCGAGCGCCTGCGGAGGCTCCGGCGATGAGGTCGTGCCGCGTCGTTGCAGTGGGAGCGGTGCTGCTGCTCGGCCGTGTGTTGGCCGCCCAGCAGAGCGAGCCCGAAGCCGGTCTCGTCGCGTTGCGGCAGGCGTGCCTCGATGCAGCGACGGACCTCGTCGTGCTGAACATCGCGGCGCATCCCGACGACGAGTCGTCGCGCACGATGGCCATCCTGCGCCGCAAATACGGCATGCGCGTCGTGACGCTCTACACGACCTACGGCGATGGCGGGCAGAACGCGATCGGCCGCGAGATCGGTCCCGAGCTCGCGAGCCTTCGCGTGCGCGAGACGCTGCGTGCCGCGGCGATGAGCGGCGCCGAAGTGCGCTGGCTCGGCATGCCGGACTTCGGCTTCAGCAAGACGCTCGAAGAGACGCTGCAGGTCTGGGGCGAAGAACGCGTGAAGGACGCGATGCGCGAACAGTACAGGCGCATCGACCCCGACCTCGTCTTCACCAACCACAGCCTCACGCAGGGACACGGCCACCATCGCGCGTCGTTCTGGGCGATCAGCAAGATCCTCGAAGAACGCGCGGCCAAGGGGGAACACGTGCCGCCGCTCTATGCACGCTGCACGCTCGAGCAAGCACAGCTCACGATGGATCCGAGCGAGCTCGACACGGCGCGGGGGGAGACCTACGCGCGGCTCGCGCACCGCGCCTGGACGCAGCACGTGACCCAGGGGCCGTGGGGGCCGCACAACCCGCTGCAGGTCGGCAAGGACTGGTGGCGCATCGTGTATCCCGAAGGCATCGCGGCCGAGGTTGCGGCCGACCTCGCGCACTGGGCCCGCAAGCGGCTTCCGGCCGCGCCACTGCCCGCCGACGCCGCGCAGATGCCTCCTGCAGACCTGGCACGCGAGGCCGGTGCGCAACTGACCGCGACGCGCGCGCTGCTGAAGCAGACGCTGCAGTCGCTTTCGACGCCGGGGGCGCGCGGTCTCGCTTCGGTATTGCACCGCCGGGCCGAGGCGCTCGAGCGCATCCTGCTCGCGATCGCCAACGTGCGAGCCGAGGTCTGGCTCGAGCACGAAACGGTGCCGGCAGGTGGACAGGGCAAGGTGTTCGTCGTCGTGCATGGCGTCGACCGCACGAAGGACCTCTCGGTGCAGTGTGACGGCGTCGAGGCGACGCCCGAGCTGGCGACGGTGCGTCCGACGCCGTTCGATGGCCAACCGCGCGCGGCCACCACGCCGCCGGTGGGCACGACACCGGCAGCCAGCAGCAACACGCCGACGACGGGCGATGCGAACCCCGCACCGCCGGCGCCGCCGCCACCGATCCCCGGCCGCCTCTCGGTGCCGTTCTCGTGCGACGCTGCTGTCGACGGCGATCTGCCGGCAGGACCCGAGCCGCGGTTCGTCGAGGTCTCGGTCTCGTTCGTGCTCGACGGCATCCAGTTCTCGCGGCTGCATTCGCTGTGGTACACACCGGTCGCGCCGATCGAGCTCGAGTGGGATCGCGAAGTGCTCATGGTGCAGAAGGGGCGCGTCGTCGAACGGTTGCTCAGCGTCAGCGTCACGAGCCACCGCGACCGCGACGCGACGACTCCTGTGCGGTTGTCGATGGGACCCGGCATCCAGGCTGCGTCGATACCGGGTCGGCTGACGCTGACGCGCGAACACAACGAAGCGCGCATCCTCGTGCGCGCGAAGGTCGACGCGAACGAACTGACGGCCGATGCGGGCCTCGAGATCGGCTTCCGAGACGCGAAAGCACGCCTGCCCATCAAGATCATCGACGTGACCGTGCCGGCCGATCTCAAGGTGGCGCTCGTACGCGGCCCGGACGACACGACGGAGCGCGTGCTCTCGGATCTCGGCATCCCGTTCCGGGCGCTCGATCGCGACGGGCTCGTGATGGCGCGCTTCGAGGACTTCACGACGCTGTTGCTCGACATCCGCGCCTACCATCACCGCCCCGAGCTCGCGGAAGTGCACGATCGCATCCTGCAGTACTGCCGCACGGGTGGCCGCGTCGTCGCGATGTATCACAAGCCAGCCGAGTGGAACGAGCGCGCGGGGCATCCGCTGCTGGCGCCGTTTCCGATGACGATCGCCGACGAACGCGTGTCCGAGGAGGACGCCGCCGTGGGGTTGTTGCAGCCTTCGCATCGCCTGATGCAGCACCCACACGTCATCGCGGTCGGGGACTTCGGTGGGTGGGTGCAGGAGCGCGCCCTCAACTTCCCGAAGACCTGGGACCCCGCGTGGATCCCGATGCTCGAGATGAAGGACAAGGGCGACGAGAAGCCGCACCAGGGTGCTTTGCTCTACACGGGCTACGGCCGCGGCGACTTCATCTACTGTTCGCTGGCGCTGTATCGCCAGCTGCGGATCGGCAACCCGGGAGCGGCGCGGCTGCTCGTGAACCTGCTCGCGAAGTGAAGGCCGCGGGCGTCAGCGGCGCGCGGGCGGTTTGTCCTGCGACCTGCTGTCAGGCGATCGGGACTTCAGCTCGGCGCTCGGTGCATTTGCCTTCAGCTCGGCGCGCAGGGCGGCGACTTCGCGTTCGAGCGCGTCGAGACGCTGCCGGACCTCGGCGGACACAGGCGGCTCGTCGGCCTGCAGCTTGTCGAGCTGTCGCATCAGCAGGATCGTCTGCGCGAGCTGGTCGCGGTAACCGTGCAGCAGCAACGTGTGCCTTCCCGACGCGCAAGCGGTCATCACGCCGGGCTGCCACTGGCCCAGCATCGAGAAGTGGTTGCGCAAGGCCTGCGCGATCTGCTGCGCGTCGACCTGCTTCAGGTCGACGGCCGTCATCACGAGCTCGCGCAGACGCGGTCGTTGCAGGATCTCTTCGGGGCTGCGCCACGGTATTGCGGCGATGGGTCCCGGCTGCGGCGGATTGGTGCCCAGGGCGATGATCTGGAAGACACCGCGCAGCTCGTCGAGCGGCACGGCGGCCAGATTGCGCGCCGAGAGCAGCGCGTAGAGCATCTCCTCGCTGCCGAGCGCGTCGAGAGCGACCGAGCGCTGCAGCGTGAATCCCCGCGCGCCGTCGACGACGGCCTGGTCGTAGAGGTAGTTGCGGCAGAGGTAGACGGCGACCGCTTCGATCAGCTCAGCCACGGTGAACTCGCCGGCGGGCAGCGTGAGCCCGTCCTTCGCGGCGATGATCGCGCCGCGCGTCGCGGTGCCCGGAGCCACGACTTGCTGCGCGAGGGCCGGCGCCGACAGCGCGAGCAGCACGAGACAGCCGCGCATCGCGGGCCTCACCGGCCTTGTTGTGGCTGTTGCGGAGACAACTTCTGTTCGATTGCTTGCAGGCGGCGCTCGATCGAGTCGATGCGCTCGGTCAACGAAGGCGGCGCTGCTTCGGGCGGCGGCGCCACGTCGCAGGTCCTCAGGAGCCGGATGGCCACGGCAACCTGATCGTTGTAGCCGCAGAGCAGCAGGGCGGTGTTGCTGCCGACGTTGCCGAGGGTCATCTGCGCTGAACCGGCGGCGCCGCCGGTGCTCGCGAAGAACGGGCGCAGCGCATTCGTGGCGACCGTCGCGTTGATGTGCTTCAGCTCGACGACCGTCAGCACGGCCACCTTGAGGGACGGGCGAGCCAGGACTTGGTCCGGCGTGCGCGACAAGGCCCGATTCGTGATCTCGCGCTGGCGTGGACCGGTGATGGCGATGACCTCGTAGATCTGCTTCTGCTCGTCGAGCGCCGTCAGCGCAAAGGAACTTCGATACAGCATGCTGGTGAGGAAATCCTCGCAGCCCTGGAGATCGGTCGTGATGCGGTTTTGGAGCCGGATCGTCATGCTGCCGCCGACAGCCCCCATCTCATGTTCGCTCGTCAGGATGTTCCAGCCGAGCAGCGAGGCGCAGCGGTCGATGAGCTCGGTCATCTTGACCTCGCCGGGCTCGAGCACGAACGCCTGCTTCGCGTTCTTTGCCGCGGGATCCTGGCAGGGCGCGCACGGTGTGAGCAGGGTCAGGAACGCAACGAGGGAGCGGAGGGAGTTCATGGTTTGTGCGATCGATCCGTTGGGCCCAGTCGTCGAGACTGGGTCGTCGAGTCTGGGTCGTCGAGTCTGGGCCGCCAGACCATGCCGTTGGACCAGGCCGTGAGAATGGGCCGTCAGACTGGACCGCCGCGACATTCTTCCAGTCGGGCCCGAAACGGTGCATCGAGCAGGAGCGACTCTCAGAGATCGCCCATGCGCTTGCTGCGCACGAAGTTCGTGATCAGTCGGAAGGCCGACAGGTCCGGCACGCTCTTGCTCGCGCGTGGCCCCACCTTCCAGTATCCCTCGGTGCGCGTCGCACGCCACTTCTCGAAAGTCAGGCCCATGTGATCGACGGCATAGGCCTGGCGGTCCTTGTCGGTCTTGATGTCGGGCGAGACCTTCTCGAGACCCTGCAGGTCGAAGTGGTTCACCGAGTCGAGGATCACGCCGTGGCCCGAATGGAACCACGCCGCGAGATTGCCCGAGCCGTGGCGCTCGGCCGCGTCCGGACTGTCGATCAACACTTCGCAGCGCTCGACGTCCACGACGTCGATCAGGTGCGCGCCCTCGAGGTGGTAGATCGGCACGACGCCGGGCGGGAACACGCCGTTCAGCAGCGGGCTCTCGGCCTTGCACGGTAAGGCGCGCACGTCGTCGAGCACGTCGCCGGGGCCCGTGTTGGTCTTGCGGATCACGCCCGGGTGGATCTTGTCGATGGTCTCCGTGAGCGCCCAGCACGAGCCGAACAGGAACCCGCCCGTGCGCACGAACCACGCGAGCGGATCGACGTCGGCCGGCGTGATCTCCCCCGTGCAGTTCGACACGAAGATCGCTTCGGGGTGCACGCCACTGGAGGTGACGAGGTTCTGCTCGGTCGAGCGGTGTGCGATCTCGAGGCGTTCGAGCAGCTGCTCGATGTGGTCGCCGCGGCTCTTGAACACGATGACGTCGAGGCCGTCGTAGATCTCCTTGTCGGGAACGGCGTAGCCATACTTCTTGGCTTTGTCGATCGTCTCGCTGCGATCGGTGAAGACGTGTTTGCCCTTGTTCTGGGTCCACCAGGCGCGCCACGCCTTCTGTTCGGCGGCGACGTCGTACTTGTACGAGATGGTCCGCATGGCCTCGTGCGCGGCGCGCGCGACGATGGGGTTGCTGTCGGCCATCGTTGCGATCAGCGGTTCGACGACGGCCTCGCGGTTGTAGTGCATGAGGCCGACGACCGCCGCGCCTCGTCGCATCCACTCGGTGTGCTGCAGCAGCTTGAGCAGCGGTTCGAGGGCCCGGTCGTCGTCGGTCTTGCCCAACGACACCGCGGCACAGACCGCCAGACTCCAGCGCTGACTCGTCATCGCTTCGATCAACACGTCGCAAGCACCCTTGATGCCGGACTTGCCGAGCAGCACGACCGCGCGTTCCTTCACCGCGTCGTCGGAGTCCTTGCTGACGATGTTCAAGAGCCATTGCACTGCTTCGGGCGTCGTGAGAGGACGCAACGCGACGACGGTCTCGACGATCTGCAGCTGCGCGCGGCGGTCCGCCTCGCGCGGGAAGTGAGCGAGTGCTGTGGCCAGCGACTCTTCGCCGCCGATCTCGCGCAGAGACCTCGCGGCCGCCGCTCGAGCTGCGCCATCGCCTGCGCCGAGCGACGGCTGCAGCGCCGCCACGGCGGCCTTCTTGTCGAAGACGGGCTTGTCGCCGAGAGCGAGCAACGCGCAGAGCCGCGCACGGCGCGTCATCGGCAGCGCTTCCTGGCCCGCACCCTGGAGCACGCTCTTCGCGAGTGCGGCGCGGTCGTCCGGAGCCGCCCCGATCACAGCGGCGAGCGCGCGCACGAGCCGGCGCTCGACGACGTCGTTCTGCGCGCCGCCGCCGAGCATCTGCTGCAGCGGCTTCAGGTCCTCCTGCCTCGGGGAGGCCGCAACGGCGTCGAGCGCGCGGCAGCGCACGACCAGGAACGGTTCGCTGAGCAGCGTGCGTAGGGCGTCGGTCCGGTCCGCCGCGCATTCGAGCCAGGCCATTGCCGCCGACTCGCGGATCGGCGCCTTCTCGTCGCGCAGCAGCTTCTTGAGCTTGTCGGCCTCGGCCAGCGGCTTCTGACCGCGGTTCACGAGCGCGAGCGCCTCCTGGGCCGCGACCTGGTCCTTGCCCTTGGCTCGCTTGTAGATGGCCGTGGCGGCCTCGGCGCCATCGATCGAGCCGAGTGCCATGGCCGCGGCCTGCCGGATGCGCACCACGTCGCCTTCGATCGCGAGCTCGATCAGCGGCTTCAGCGCCGCCTTGCTCTTGAGCTTGCCGAGAGCCATCGCGGTCCGCTCCTGGATCTCCCAGTCCTTGTCGGCCAGGAGCGGCAGCAGCAGCTTGTCCGCGTCGGGCTTGTCGGACGCTCCGGTGGCGTCGATGGCCGCAAGACGCGTTTCGATCGACTTGCTGCGCAGGTCCGCGCTCTTGTCGGCGGCTGCCGGCGTCTGCGCGAGAGCAGTCGCAACGAGAGAGAGCAGGATCGCAATCGGACGGGAGTGACGGAGCGGCGAGGGTGCCATGGGAGTCTCGACAAGGTATATCGCGGAGCGGCCTGCGGCACGGCTTGCCGCCGAATCGGGCAAGAAGGGATGCCGCTGTGATCAGTAGATCACGACGGCGACCCCGTCGACGAACGTCACGCCGAGGAGGTGTTTGTCGCCATCGCGCCAGCTCCAGTGGACGCTGTGATCCTGGTTCACCCCAACGTCGCTCGGCATGCCGAAGCGCTCTAGCACCTGCTGCTGCGTCAGCATGAACAGGGAACGGCGGGCTGCCTGAAGTACAGACTGGTCCTCTGAGCTCAGCTGCTCGCGCACTTGTGTGAGCGAGTGGGTCTGCATCGGCTGGATCGGGGTCGCGCGCGCCGGCGCGAACGCACTGCCTGCGTTCCTGCGCATGGCGGCCAGTTCGCGTTCGAGGGTGTCGATGCGTGCCAGCAGCTCGGTCGTCGCGTCGGTGACGGAGGTGCGTTCGGTCACTGGCGGCACCTGTGTGGCCGGCGCAGGCGATGTCCGCGGCATGGCCTCCAAGGCGCTCGCCAGCCGGTCGAGTCGATCGATCAGCTGTTGCGCCGTGGCTTCGAGCCCAGATGAGGGCGGCTGTGGTGGTGTGTCGCCACATGCCGCGAGGCCCAGCAAGGGGCCAAGAACCCATCCGACTCCATCAGCTCTCGTGCGTCGCATCATGCCTCCAGGTGTCGCGATGCTACTGAATCCCTTCAGCGCTTCCACGCGCGCGGCAACGGCCGCCGCTTGCCGTCCACGGTGCGCGGCACCGCACTCGCGTCGGGGACCGTGAATCGCGGTTCCAGAGTGACACGTCACTTCGTTGCCTCGGTCGACTTCTACCAGACTCGGCGCAGGTCGATCTCGATGCCGCGGAAGATCTGCGGGCGGATGCGTTCGGTGCAAACGATGGGGGCGGCGTAGGTACCCCTGCGCAGGATCAACTGCTCGACGAGGTGGGCCTCCGGGTCGACGAGCCAGAACTCGCGCACGCCGGCGCGTTCGTAGCGGTTGCGCTTGGTGCGGCGATCGTAGTTGCGGTTCGAGGGCGACAGGATCTCGATGAGCAGGTCGGGCCCGCCCGTGAGTTTCCTGTCACCGATGATGCAGCGGCTCCTCGGTCGCAATACCACGAGGTCTGGTTGCACGACCGTGCCGGGGCCGAGGTGAACGTCGATGGGCGCGTCGAGCACGATGCCGCGGCCGCGATCCGTGATCAGGGTCATCAACTGGTGACCCAACCGGATCGACACCAGCTGGTGGTACGGGCTAGGCGCCGGATTCACGAAGTGCCTCCCGTCGATGATCTCGTGGCGGTTCCGATCGGCGGGGATGCGGCAGTAGTCCGCGTAGGTCCAGCGCTTCTGTGGTCGTCGTGCCGTCGTCGTCATGGTCCGGCCGGGAAGTTCGTCGCATCGCAGCATAGCCACTCCTTCGGGAAGGCGCGGACCGTCATGGCCGGCGGTGCCCATGACCGGTGCACGATGGGGGGCACCATTGGCCCCCGCGAAGTGCGGTGGACGATCAGTCGATCGAGAGCAGGGTCACGAGACCATCGACGAACGTCACACTGCAGAGCTGTTTGCCATCGACCCGCCATCTCCAGTATCGGGTGTGCTCCCCCCCTACGTCCACCTCGCTCGGCATGCCGAGTCGCTCGAGCACTTGCTGCTGGCTGAGCCCGAAGACGGAACGGCGTGCTTCGAGAATCACCGCCTGGTCCTGCGACTCCAACTGACTTCTCACTTGTGCCAAGGCGCGTGTCTGCATCGGCGGCACGGGGGCCGAGCGCGCCGGACCAAACGAGCTGGCGCCTGACGCGCGCAGCATCGCGACGGCTCGTTCGAGCGCGTCGATGCGCGCTTCGAGCTCGTTCGTCCTGTCGACGGCGGGCGTGCGTTCGGCGACTGCCTCGATCGGCACGGCCAGCGCCCCCGACGCACGCGGCATCGCCTCCAAGGCACCGACCAGCCGGTCGAGTCGATCGATCAGCTGTTGCGCCGTCGCCTCGAGACCAGATGCCGATGGGGGTGGTGGCGAGTCGCCACATGCCGCGAGGCTCAGCGTCAGGCCAAGAACCCATCCAGCTCCATCAGCTCTCGTGCGTCGCCTGTGCCTACAGGTGCCCCCTCTACCAGACCTTGCGCAGGTCGATCTCGACGCCGCGGAAGATGCGCGGGCGGATGCGTTCGGCCGCGACGATCGGGTTTGTGTACGAACCCTGGCGCAGCACGAGCTGCTCGACGAGGTGGGCGTCGGGATCGACGAGCCAGAACTCGCGCACGCCGGCGCGTTCGTAACGGTTGCGCTTGGTGCGGCGGTCGTACCCGACGTTGGACGGCGACACGATCTCGATGAGCAGGTCTGGCACGCCCGTGAGTTTCTTGTCGCCAATGATGCAGCGGCTCCTTGGCCGCAGCACCACAAGGTCGGGTTGCACGACCGTGCCGGGGCCGAGGTGGACATCGAGCGGAGCGTTCAGAACGATGCCACGATCGCAGTCCGTGATCAGGGTCATCAACTGGTGTAGCAATTGCGCCGAGACCAGCTGGTGGTACGGACTAGGCGCCGGATTCACGAAGTGCCTCCCGTCGACGATCTCGTGGCGGTTGCGATCGGCGGGGATGCGGCAGTAGTCCGCGTAGGTCCAGCGCTTCTGTGGTCGTCGTGCCGTAGCAGTCATGGTCTGGCAGGGAGACTCGTCGCATCGAAGCATAGCCTTTCCTTCGGGTAGCCGCGGGCCGTCATGACCGGCGGTGCCCATGGTCATGTGTTCGATGGGGGGTTCAGAATCCGCTGACGCTCTCGCTGGTTGCCGCCGATGCGCTGTGATGTGTGGCGACGAAGCTCTCGGGCGCCGCATCGTGCCTCCAGGTCCCGCGATGCTACCGCGTTCCTCAACGCTGCCACGGAGGCGGCAGCAGCCGCCGCTTGCCGTCCACGCTGCGCGGCACCGTGCCCGCGTCGGGCGTCTCGAAGTCGCGGTCCCAGAGCTGGCACGTCACTTCCTTGTGCCGCTGGTCGAGCCCTTCGCAGTAGTTCGTGAACATGCACCGCCGCACCTCGGCGCCGCGGCCGAGCCGCATCTTCTCCCACCAATCGGGATCGGCGAGACTCTGCCGCGCCGCGGCGACGAGGTCGGCATGGCCGTCGCGCAGGATCGCCTCGGCCTGCGCGAAGTCGCAGATGCCGCCCGAGGAGATCACGGGTGTCGTGCAGCCCGCTTTGCGCACCGCGGCGCGGATCGCCGCGGCGAGCGGCACGTTCCTTCCGAACGGCCCGCGCGCATCGCTGCGCACGGTCGGCATGCACTCGTGACCCGACGGTCCCGTGTACGGATACGCGGCCTCACCGACGTGTGGCTGCTTCGCATCGTCGAACTTGCCGCCCTTGCTGATCGACAAGTAGTCGAAGCCAGCGCGCGCGAACGCGGCGCCGTGGCCGACCGCGTCCTCGAGGTGGCTGCCGTCCGTGATCACTTCGTCGCCGAGGAACCGCACGCCGACGCAGAAGTCCGCGCCGACGCGCGCGCGCACGGCCGCGAACACTTCGAGCGGCAGGCGCAACCGCGCCGCGGGGGAACCGCCGTAACCGTCGTCGCGCACGTTCGTTCGCGAGAGGAACGACGCCATCGTGTAGGCATGCGCGAAGTGCAGCTCGACGCCGTCGAAGCCGGCTTGCTGCGCGCGCACCGCGGCATCGGCGAACAGGGCCGGCAGCACCCTCGGCAGCTCGCGGATGTGCGGCAGGTGCAGGTCGTTCACCTCTTCGCGTTGACCGAACGCGTAGTCGCGGAACTCGCGCGCTGTGAGGATCGCGCGCAGCACGTCGTCGTCGCAGTTCGCGAGCTGGGTCCGTACGCTGGCTTCGTCGGCAGCTGCCGCGGCGCCGAAGCGTTCGCGCACGGCGTCGCGATGTCGTGGCGTGAGCTCGAGGAACCGCGCGAAGAACTTCGCCTTCTCGGGACGGCGGCGGATCGCGACGAAATCGAGGATCTGCAGGAAGAGCAGCGTGCGGCTGCTGCTGCGCGCGCGCACCGTCGCGACGAGC
>DASRJH010000191.1:0-19708 GCA_035649575.1 Planctomycetota bacterium | reverse complement strand
ACTTGGAGCCGTTGTCGGGCACCGCGAACACGAACGACCCGCCGTCTTCGCCGAGGAACTTCGCCCCCTGGATGCACTCGCCTTCGAGCACGCGCAGGTCGACCGGCTGGGCGCGCATCTCGCGGTGGCTGCGCTGTTCGTCGCGCTCTTCACGCGCGAGCAGGCGCAGCAGGCGTTGTTCGAGGGTCAGTTGCAAGCGAGGTGCGAGGGCCAGGTGTCGGCGACGAGGATCATCGCGTGTGGCAGTCGCAGATCCAGCCTCGTCTCGGCGCTCAGGAGGATGGCTTGCGCGTCCCGACAAAACGATCGAGGCCGAACCCGAGCAGGATCGTCGCGAGCACGAACGCCGCCGAGAAGTAGAACGGCACGGCGATCCCGAGGTGGTCGAACGCCCAGCCGTAGAAGATCGGTGCTAGGAGGCGCGCGAAGCCGCCGTAGGTCTGCTGCAACCCCATGTAGAGGCCCCGATCCGCGCCCGCGACGACTCGCGACAGCAGCGACGTCACGCATGGAAAGGTGAAGGCCGTGCCGAGCGGCAGCATCGCCACTGCGAGCGCGAGCGTGCCGAGCGAACCGGCGAATGGCATCGCGAACAGACCCGAGGCGAGCGTGACGATGCCGACACGCGACAGCTTCGCTTCGCCCATGCGGTCGACGAGGCGCCCGAGCACGAGCACGCGCGCGAACACGGCGATCGCGCCGATGTACATGAAGAAGTAGCCGATCGTGTGCTCGTTGACCTGGAAGCGCTGCTTCAAGAACAGCGGGAGCACGGCGTTGATGCCTTGGAAGGCGCCGATCGCGATGCCGTAGGTGAGGATCAGTCGCGACGCCGGCTCGTGCGGACGGGCCACGACGCGAATGACGGCCGAGCGGGTCGACGTTCGCACGGGCGTGCCAGCGGCGGGCGTCGAGGCACTCTTGTTCGACTCCTTCAGGTATCTGGCGGCCAGCCCCAACGTGCAAAGGCAAAGCGCCGACGCGAGGATCCCGGGGGCCGCGTTCCCCATCGCGAGCGTTCCGGGCCCTGGCATGAGATCGACGTCGCGGATCGAGAACGCCCAGGAACCGAGCACTGGGCCGAGTGCGACGCCGAGGTTCGTCGCGGCCGAGAGCCACCCCAAAGCGCGCGCGCGCTGCTCGGGCTCGATGGAGTCGGCAACGTAGGCCTGGATGACGCCTACCGTACCACCACCAGCGCCTTGCACGAGACGCGACAGCATGAGCAGCCACAGCGAATCGGCGAAGCCGAACACGAGGTAGGCGAGGGCCGAGGCGCCGAGTGCGATCAGCAACACCGGCCGCCGGCCCCACCGATCGGAGCGGCGTCCCCAGAGCGGTGCGCTGATCATCTGGCCGACCGTGAACGTCGAAATGACGATGCCCGAGAGCGTCCCGGTCCCCAGCGTGACGCCGAACACGTTGACTCCATCGCCAGCGAGCCGTTCCACGTAGAACGGCAGCAGCGGCACGATCATCAGGAGACCGACCATGTCGAGGAACGCCGTCGCCATGAGCACGAGCAGGCGCGCTGGGATGCGGCGGACTTCGCGCACGAGCACGAGCACGAGCAGGCAGGCGATGACGCCGATCCCCACGCGAGCCGCGGGCGAGTGCAGGGATTCGGCGATGTCGGTGGCGAGCATGCGCGTCGGGGCGCGCAGTAGACACAGCGGATGCGGCGGGACCTAGCGCGGTCTCGTCGACGCGCCGTCTCAGGCACCGAACACGAACACGTCGAGCCAGGCCCAGACCCGCGCCGCGACCTCGCGGCCCTCGTTCTTACACATCGTCCAAGCCGAGTAATCGCAGCCGTAGGGCGCCGCCACACCGCGCACGTCGAGGCCGCACTGGACCCCGAGGAATACCGACCGCGGCACGTGAAACGGATTCGTGACGACGATCGCACTGCGCGCCCCCATCACGGCACCACAGCGCTGCATCGTGTCGCGCGTGCGCAGGCCGAGCGCATCGTCCTGCATGGCATCGGCCGGCACACCGCGCGCCGACAGCCATCGCCGCATCGCCGCCACTTCGTCGAGGGCGAGGCCGCCGCCACCGCGCCCGCTCAGCACGATGCGCGTCGACTTGCCGCGTTGGTACAGGTCGACCGCCGTCGCGAGTCGATCGGCGAGCAACGGATAGGGTTGCCCGTCGGCATGGATGCGGGCCCCCGGCACCAGGATGCAGTCCGCCAGCGGCACCGACGCTGCGTCGTAGATCCGATGCTGCGCGCTGCGCACCACGTGCTCGTGCATCGCGACTGCCGACAGGAAGAGCCCCAACGCGACGAACAGCCAGCGCCTTCGCCGTCGCCGCGCTCCGGTCACGCGACCACCCCGGCTCCCTCCGTGCCCAGCACACGGGTCGGCGCCGCTTCCAGCACGGCGGCCTTCAAGGCCGCCAGATCCATGAGGTCCACGCGCAGCTTCTCGCGCAACCGCGCCTCGCCGTCCGGCATCGTCACCCACATCGCCGCCGCTCCCGCATGCCCGGCCCGCATCGGATCGCGCCCCAACCCTTCGCGCACGAAATCACCGAGTCCGAACACGGGCCGCGGATACACGGCGGCCGTGAGCAGCCGCTTCTGCAGATCCACAAACCGTGCTTCGAGCCCGGCATCGGCCTGCTGCAGGAACCCGTGCTGCTCGTGCAAACGCGGCAGCGCTTCGCCGAAGTGCAGCAGCAAGGCACGCGGTGGCACTGCCGCCAGCAGGTCCTTGACAACGCGCCACTCCTCGCCAGCCGAGCGTGGCAGGCCGAACGTGAACGTTCCCGCTTCGGTCGCCGGATGCAGCACACCGACCGCGAGTACACGATCCGCGAACGGATCCGCGAGCAGATGCACGATCGCCGAAGGGTCGAGCCGTTCGCCGCGCGGCCGTTCTTCGACGAGCGGCTGGCCGAGCAGATGCGCTTGCGCGGCGCGCCGCAGCCGCCGCACGAGCGTGACATCGAGGTTGCCGCGCGCGCGCGCGCCCTCTGGATGGAACACCGCGAGATCCTGCACCGTGCGACACCCGACACTCTCGAGGATCGCCTGCGCCCCGTGGCTCATGCCCTGCACGAGCGACAAGTCGCCGGCCTTCGTCAACTGCGGCAGACACCGCGCATCGTGGTAGCAGCTCGCACAACCCGCCTGCAGGAACGGACGCGCTGCGTCGATGTCGCTGCGCATCCGCCGCAGCTCGTCGACCACTTCGCGCTCCGCGGCCAAGTAGTCCGCGACCAGGAAGCGCTCTTCGCGTCCGTCCTTGAGCACGAGCGCGCCGTGCTCGGGCATGCGCCCCTGCACCGCCGCGACGAGCTCCGAATAGAAGACCACCTGCAGGATCTGGTCGCCGCGCGATCGCCCCGACGTCTTCACGTCGACGACTTCGTAGTGATGGTCGCCCAAGGCACTCGCACCGGGCACCCGACGCAAGAGGTCGGGCAGCCCGAGCCGGTCATCGACCTGCAACACAGCCTGGTGGATCCACGGCACGCCTTCGCGCAGCAGTGCCTGCGTCGCGAGCGAGCCGGCGTCGAAGTCGCGCTCGGGGTATTGCGGCGACACGACGCGCAAGCCCTGCACGAACTGCGTCTCGAAATCGCGGCCGCGCTGCGCTGCAAACTCCTCCCATGCGTGCGGCACGCGCCGCTCGGACCGCGGCAGGTGCAGGTCGAGCGCGGCGAGGCGAGGACACTTCACGTAGGAATAGACGTGCGTGCCGGTCAACCGCCTCATGCGGGCACGATACGCACGAGGCAGTCGAGGTAGGCAGCGCCAAGCCCGAGATCCGTCGCGCGTGCCGCGATCAGCGCGTTGGCGCTCTGACCGCGGTCGAAGTGGCCTCCTTTGGGCATGATCGCGATGTCCTTGCGCTGGGTCGGGTCGAAGCGCAGTTCGGCCTCGAGCGACCCGAGCGTGGAGTAGACACGGACCCGCGTCCCAGCCCGGAGTCCCGGCACGGCGCCCGGATGTACTTCGATCCAGCTGCTTTCGCCGAGTCCCTTGCCCGCCCACTGCGAGGCCTGGCTCTTCTCGGTCGAATTCGAGAACAGCCACAGCGGCCCGCTCGCGCCCGGCAGCGCCGGCGGCGGTTCGAGCTCGGGAGCATCCGGAACGTCGTCGAGCAGCTGGACCTTGCCGTTCTCTGTCATCACCTGGCCGCTCCGGAAGAGCAGCGGCTCGGAAACGGGACTGCGCATGGCTCCGTGCGCTCGCATCGCTTCGAGGTTCAGCCCCTTGCCGGCGACCCCGGCCAAGGCCTTTCGCTTCTGATCGTCGATGGACTCCTGCGGATAGCTCTGGAGACCGACGCGGCGCGCGAGCTCCTGGAAGATGTGCACCTCATGGCGCACGCCGGGGGGCATGGCCACGACCGGGCGCGACTCGCCAATCCAATGGTGTCCGTAGGCCCCCAGAAGGTCGCTGTCCTCGAGCAAGGTCGGCACCGGCAAGACGACGTGGGCGCGGCGCGTGGTGTCGGTCGACAGGCAGTCGGCGACGACGACGAACTCGATCGACTCGACCGCACGTGCGACCTGCGCCGAGTCCGGCAGCATCGCGACCGGATTGCCCGCCGTGACCCAGAGCACGCGAATCGGCGGGTCTCTGGCAGCCAGAAGGTCCTGGCCGAGCAACGGCTCGCGCAGCACGCGCGGGTGCTGCACGGCCGGACCAAACGGGCGGAAGGCCTTGCGCCGTTTGAAGTAGAACGACACCCCGCCACCGGAACGGAAGAGGTTGCCCGAAACCGCCGAGAGGGCATCGAGGGCCCGCACGGTTGCGCCGCCGCGCATGCGGCGCTGCATACCCCACCCCACTAGGATCGCCGTCGGACCAGCCGCAAACTGGTCGGCGAGGGCGGAAAGCTCGCCTTCGCTGAGCTCCGCGAGCTGTGCCCAAGCCGCAGCCGTGCGCCGTTCCGCCGCTGCGCGGAAGGCACCCAGGTTGTCGCAGAAGGTCGCGGCCTTCGGGTCGATCCGGCCGGTGTCGAACAGGATCCGGGCGACGCCCATGGCTACCTCGAGGTCGCGGCCAGGCGCTGGCCGCAGCACGACGTCGGCGAGGTGGGCCGCCTTCTGGTGCACGGGGTCGATGAGCACGATCTTCGCGCCACGACTTCGGGCATCCTTCAGGGTGGGCACGAGATGCACGTTGCTGACGACCGGGTTCTTGCCCCAGAGCACGATGTGCCGGCTCTGGAGGAGGTCGAAGTGGTCGTTGCTGTCACTCGTCCCGAGGTCCTGGATCTGGGCCGTCTCGCCCGCGCCCGAACAGATGTCACCAACCTTGCCAGTACACGGCCCGAACTGATCGAAGAAGAGGTCGGTCAGGTGCTTGAGGATGCCGAGCGAACCACCGGACCGGTAGTGGAAGATCCCGGCAGGCCCTGATTCGGCACGGACTTGCAGGAGCTTCTTTGCGATGAGCTCGAAGGCCTCTTCCCATGACGCCGGCTCGAGTTTGCCGCGGCGGCGCACCAACGGTTGCGTGACCCGGTCAGCCGACGACTGCAGTTCGGGGAAGCGGCTCGTGCGAAAGCACAAGAAGCCCCGAGTCACCGGGTGATCCGGATCCCCGCGAAGGCTGGTGACCACTCCGTCCTCGACCGTCGCGAGCACGCCACAAGCGTCGGGGCAGTCCCGGTTGCAGGTCGTCCGCAGGGTGTGGGGCATCTGGGGGAGGATTCGATCCTAGCGACGGATAGGGACAACGGAACGGGTCTCTGACACCCGAAGAGCTGATGGCTCGATTGGGTTCGCTCACTCGGAGTGGATCGCGGAGCGGACTTTCTTCCCGAGCTAGGTCAGGTTCCGCGGTCGCTCTGGCGACAACCGTTCCGGTGCCAAGGAGGCCTGGACCTAGCCCCTGGATCCCCCGATGCAACGAGCGCCCTGATTGGACTGTGAGTCTCGCGTCAAGTTCTTTCCACACCCGAACCCTCTTTGCCACGCCGGTCTAGGCAGGCTGCCTGATGAAATCCCCACAAACAACCAACAGGAGCTCGGCGCCAACGGGAGATTCGGCATCTTCATTTGACCTTGTTGCTGCAAAGTGCCTACGCTCCCGACTTGCTGCGGACCGTAGGTCCGCAGAAGTTCACCCGATAGGGAGGAGTCCCACAACCCACACATGAGCAAATCGATCCCTTGCGGCCTGATGGCCTTTGCCGCTGCGGCGTCCCTCTTGCCCGGTCAAGAAAGCAAGCCCGCCGTGGGCGGCTGGAGTTCCAAGCCCGGCGCTGGTCTCAAGTACGACGGCGGCGACGCGTTCAGCCTGACGGTCCTCGGTCGAATCCAGGTGCACTACACCTATTCCGCCAACGAGTCCTTCGGGAGCGCTGCGGCCACCGCAAGCCCGGGCGCCGACACGAGCAGCTTCAACATCCGCCGCGCCAGGCTCAACCTCACGGGCCACGTTTTCGACAAGAACATCACCTACGCGTTCATCCTGGACGCGGTCGACGCGACTAGCCCGATCAAGCGCGCCTGGGTGCAGTGGAACTTCGCGAGCTCCGAAACCGGCAAGATGGGGATGCGCGTCGGTCAGGCCAAGACGGTCTTTGGCTTGGAGTCTGCCGGCAGCTCGGGCTCTCTCTGGTTCGTCGAGCGCTCGTCTGCTTCGCGTGCGTTCTCGGACGTCAACTCGCGCGGCGCCTGGTTCAACGGCGTCATGGGCGACAACAAGCTGCGGTGGTCGGCCGGCGCGATGAACACCGAAGTCGCGGGTGGCCTCGGCGGTGCCGGGACCGACAGCCAAGGTCTTTCGATCACGGGCTCAGCCGAGCGCGGTGAGGAGACCGCCAACTCCGACAACGAGCTGAGCTACGTCATCTCGGCGAACTTCGACCCGCTAGGTGACTTCTTCGATGGCAAGCAGACCATCGAGGCGTTCAAGCAAGGCGACTGGCGCACGGACAAGGAAGACACCTCGCTGAAGGGCACCGTCGGTGTCGGCGTGGCAATCGGCAACGGCAAGACCGACAGTCCAGCCGCGATCCCGGTTGGAAACAGGCCCGACATCGAAAGCACCTCGCTGAACTTCAACACCGCGTGGACGGTCAGCAAGCTCTACGTGCTCGGTGAGTACTTCATGCGCACCGATGACCTGCAGAGGCCTGCTGCGACCGACGAGGAAGAGGCGATGGGATACGCAGTTTCGGTGGGCTACCTGTTGCCCAAGAGCGGCGAGAGCAAGGTGCAGTGGGGTGTCGGCGTCCGCTACAACTACATCGAGACGGACGACGGCACGCCGGGCTCGGGTGTCGACTTCCTGACCGGTGCGCAAGGCATCGGCTCCGATCTCGGCGAAGTCTCCGAACTGAGCGTGGTCCTCAACGCCTTCTACCACGGTCACGCCTGCAAGACGCAGATCGAGTACACGATGCAAGACGTGGACGCCGAGGCTGCGAACTTCGACCGCAAGAACCACCTCGTTCGCGTGGCGTTCCAGCTCGACTTCTGAGCCGATTCGCCCGCGGCGCCGCACCGGTTCTGAACGCATACGGCCTTTGCAGGATGGCTCGAGGAGGCGGGTCCCCCGCCTCCTTGCCTGTACAGGAGGCATGATGGGGCCGCGTGCAGTCGCAGCCCGGAACCGCAGTCATGACCAGTGAACCTGTGGATGTGCTCGTGATCGGCGCCGGGCTGCGCGGCCTCGTTGCGGGTCTGCGACTCCTGCGCGAGCTGCCGGCCGAGCGCTTGGCCGTGGTCGACAGCGCACCGCAGCCCGGAGGCAACACGCGCACCCAGCGCAGCAACGGCTTCCTGTGCGAGCTCGGTCCGTTCGCATTCGCGCGCGCGGAAGTCGAGCCGATGCTCGCGCTGTTGCGGCACCCGCCCGCTGTCGTCGAGGCACAGCCGTCGGCAAGCCATGGCCACCTCTTCCTCGGCGACAGACTCGAGTCGACAGCGGTCGACCCCGTTCCCGTCTCGTTCCGCACGGGCGCCGAGGAGCTCGTGCAGGCGTGCCGCCGCGACCTCGGAACGATGCTGCGCCTCGGCCGCGCGGTGACGCACATCGAGCCGGGCGGTGAGGGCTTCGTCGTCACGCTCGGTGGCGAGGCCCCGACGCCTGTCGCCGCGCGACGGCTCGTGGTCGCACTCCCTGTGGCTGCGGCTTGCGCGCTGCTCGCGCGCTTCGACCCCGCCCTCGCCGACACCGCCGGCCGCCTGCAGACCGAACCGCGTGGCTTCGCTTTCTTCGGCGGCAGCACGCACGAGGCCGCCGGACTGCGCGGTTACGGCGTGGTTCCGGGCGATCACCTCGACACGCCGCTCGCCGAGGTCATCTTCTGTACCGAGGTCTTTCCCGGACGCGCGCTGCCGGGCCGGTTCCTCGTGCGCTGTGAGCTCGTGGGGGCGTCGCTCGCGGGCGACGACACGGCGGCCCTGGCGACGGCAGAGGCCGAACTGCGGCGCTGGACCGGACTCAAAGCACGCCTCGGCTTCACGAAGCTGCACCGCTACGCGGTGCCAGTCCAGGACGGCGCCTTCGTCGAGTGCCGGGCCCGTTTGCAGGGTCTCTCGGCGCGGTTGCCTGGGCTGTCGCTCGCCTGAGGGCGTTGCACTGCGCGCAGCACCGGCACCCGCTCAGCTCTGCTGGGTTGGTTAGCTCGGCTGAGTTAGCTCGGCTCGGTTAGCCCGGTTGGGCGACACCGTAGCGTTCGCGCAGCACCGCGAGATGATGCAACTCGTGCCCGGCCGTAATCCACGGCAAGCTGCGCACGCTGACCGGCTTGTCGTTGGCGAGGCCGCGGCGCAGCCAGGCCGCCGCATCGAAGCCCTGGAAGAGCGTCAACGTCGCCGCGCGCACACTTGCGAACTCGGCCAGGGTGTCGGCGAGCAGACGACCGTCGGTCCCGTCGTTGGCCGCATAGAGGTTCTCGTCGAAGCCGGGCAGCGAGCTCGTTTCGCCGCGCGCGATGCACAGGGCGCGATAGCAGAACAGACGTTCGCCGTCGGCCACGTGCTGGAGCACGCGCTTCACGCTCCACTTGCCATCCGCGTAGCGGAACCTGCCCTTGTCTTCGCCAAGGCCCGCGAACAAGCTGCGCGTGGCCTCCCCCTGGCGCGCGAGGTGTTCGAGCACATCGCCGTCGGGAACGCGGTCGACGTAGGACTGGAAGTGGCTCGCGTATTCGCCGGCGGCCGGGCGTTGCAGGCAGACAGCCACGGCCGGATCACCCGAGCGTCTTCAGGGCTTCCTGCACGAGCTTGCCGTCGGCGACACCTTTGTATCTCGCCATCCACTCCTTCATGAAGCGGCCGGTGTCCTTGGCTCCCGCGTAGCCGATCTCCTTCGCCACGGCGCGCACCTTGTCGGCGATCTCCGCCGCGGACATCTGCTTGGGCAGGTAGCTCTGGATCAGGTCGATCTCGAACTGCTCCTTCGCCGCGATCTCGGCGCGTCCCGCGGCTTTGGCTTGGGCGACCGTGTCGGCGCGTGTCTTCGTGGACTTCTGCAGGACCGCGACCTCCTCGTCGTCGGGCAGGTCGTCGACCTTGGCGTCGATGGCCTTCTTCTTGAGCTCGCTGATCAACATGCGCAGCACTTCGAGGCGGGGCTTGTCCCCGCTCTTCATCGCCGTCTTCATGTCCGCCGTAAGTTTCGCGAGATAGCTGGCCATGGGTTCCTAGGACTTGGCGGTGGTTTCGCTGGGCTCGGGGTCTTCGTTCGGGATGCGCGCGACGGACACGAGCTTGTCGCCTTCGTTGAGCGCGATGCAACGCACGCCCTGCGTGTTGCGGCCGATCACGCTGATCTCCGACACCTTCGTGCGCACGATCTGACCGTCCTTCGTGATCATCATGACCTCGTCGTCGTCCTTGACCGCGAGCAGGTTGATGACCTTGCCGTTCCGGTCGCTCGTGCGGATGTCGATGATGCCCTTGCCGCCGCGGCTCTGCTGCCGGTACTCCTCGACCAGCGTGCGCTTGCCGTAGCCGTTCTCGCAGATCGTGAGCAGCGTACCGGTGCCGTCGGTCACGACCATGTCGCGCACCTCGTCACCCTCGTCGAGGCGGATGCCCCAGACACCTACCGCGCTGCGGCCCATGGCCCTGGCATCGGCCTCGTCGAAGCGGATCGACATGCCACAACTGGTCCCGAGCACGATGCTCTGGCCGGCTCGGCACAGGCTGACGCCGACGAGGCTGTCACCCTCTTCGAGCCCGACCGCGATGATGCCGCCGGCGCGGGGTCGACTGTATTGCTCGAGCGCTGTCTTCTTGATCAGCCCCTTCTTCGTCGCGGTGACGAGGAACCGATCGTCGAACGACTCGACGCGCAGGATCGCCGTGATCTTCTCCTCGGCCTGCGTCTCGACGACGTTGGCGAGTGATCGACCCTTGGCGGTGCGGCCGTAGCTCGGCAACTCGTAGACCTTCTTCCAGTAGACGCGCCCCCTGTCCGTGAAGAACAGCAGGAAGTCGTGCGTGCTGGCGACGAACAGGTTCCACAGGAAATCGCCTTCCTTGGTCTCGGCGCCACTGACGCCCTTGCCGCCGCGACCCTGCGTGCGGTACTGGTCGAGCGAGGTGCGCTTGATGTAGCCCTCGTGCGTGACCGTGACGGCCATCATCTCCTCGGGGATCAGGTCTTCCGCGACGAAGCTGCCGACCTCTTCGTCGCTGATGACGGTCCTGCGATCGTCACCGTACTGTTCGACCATCTCGCGAAGGTCCTGCTTCATGAGACCGATGAGGACGTTGCGGTCCGACAGGATCGACTTGTAGTAGATGATCTTGTCGCCAACTTCCTTGTGCTCGGCTTCGAGCTTCTCGATCTCGAGACCGGTCAGGCGCGCGAGGCGCATGTCGAGGATCGCGCGGGATTGCACGTCGGACAGCGCGAACCGCTCGACCAATCGCACGCGCGCTTCGTCGGAGCTGGCCGACTTCTTGATGATCTCGATGACCTCGTCGATGTTCTGCACGGCGAGACGCAGGCCATCGAGAACGTGCAGCCGATCCTCGGCCTTCTTCAACAGGAAGCGCGTGCGCCGCCGGATCACGTCCTGCCGGTGATCGCGGTGGCATTCGAGCATCTGCTTGAAGCCGAGAGTGCGCGGGCGGCCGTCCACGATCGCGAGGTTGATGATCGAGAACGTGCTCTGCAGCGGCGACAGCTTGAATAGCTGGTTGACCGTGACCGTCTCGTCCTCGACGCCCTTCTTCAACTCGATGACGATCCGCAGGCCGACGCGATCGTTGGTCTCGTCGTTGGCGTCGGCGATCGAGTCGATCTGGTCTCTCTTCACGAGGTGGTCGATTCGCTCGAGGATCGTCGTGGTCTTGACCTGGTACGGGACCTCCGTGAAGACGATGGACTTGCGTCCTCGTTTCTCCTCGACGTGGTACTTGGCCCGCAAGACCACAGACCCGCGACCCGAGGCGTAGGCGTTGCGGATCCCGCCCCGGCCCATGATCGTGCCGCCCGTCGGGAAGTCGGGCCCCTGGACGACCTCGAGCAGTTCGTCGAGCGGGACGTCCGGCTTGTCGAGCAGCTTGTCGAGCGCGGCGGCAACCTCGCGCAGGTTGTGCGGTGGCAGGCTGGCGGCCATGCCGACGGCGATTCCGGTCGAACCGTTGCAAATCAGGTTCGGGAAGCGCGCCGGCAGCACGACGGGCTGCATGAGCGAGCCGTCGTAGTTCGGGACCATCTCGACGGTTTCCTTGTCGAGATCCTCGAGCAGGTGCATGGCCGGATAGGCCATGCGCGCCTCGGTGTACCTCATCGCCGCTGGCGGGCTGCCGTCGATGGCACCGAAGTTTCCCTGGCTGTCGACGAGTGGGTAGCGCGTCGAGAACCACTGCGCCATGCCGACGAGCGTGGGATAGACGACGGACTCGCCGTGCGGGTGGTAGTTACCCGACGTGTCGCCGCAGATCTTCGCGCACTTGCGGTGCTTGCTGCGCGGCCCGAGGTTGAGGTCGTTCATGGCCACGAGCACGCGGCGCTGGCTCGGCTTCAGGCCATCGCGCACGTCAGGCAGAGCGCGACTCAGGATCACGCTCATCGAGTAGTTCAGGTAACTCTCGCGCATCTCCCGCTCGAGCAGGAGATCGGTCATTCGGCCGCCGGACGGCGGATTCGGATCGGTCATGAGCGCAGGGATTCGGTCGTTGGCCTGGTCGGCAAAAGAGCATTCTTCCGGGCCTGCGGAGGCGCTTCAACAACCGGGAGGTTCATGTAGTATCGTTCTTTTCGATACCGCCTCGACGGTCTCAGCAACCCGTTCTCCCCCCGGAGCATGCCTTGTTCGACAAGAGCGTCATCATCCTCGTTGTCTCCCGCGAGATCCTCGAAGGAGCGGTAGTCGACAGGAACGCCGCGTTCATCGCCAATCGCATCGACGACATCGGCTACCGCGTGCGGACGATCCAGGTCGTGGACCGGGTCGAAGCCGAGGTGGTCGCAGCTGTGACCTGGGCACTCGAACAGAAGCCGACGTTCGTGATCCTCACGGGCGGAATGGGGCCCCAATGGGACGACAACTCGCGTTCGTGTCTGGCCAAGGCCACCGGCCTGCCGTTGGCCGAGGATCCAAAGGCCCTCGCGTTTGTGCAGAATTCCTACCGCCGCCTTCATGCCAAGGACAAGGAAGCCACGGTCGACGCGACGATGAACGCCTCGCGGCGGGGCATGGCATCGGTCCCGAAGGGCTCCATCTGCTACGAGAACGTCGTAGGCACAGCGCCGGCCGTCCAACTGCGCGTTGGTCCCACGACGGTGTTCCTGCTGCCCGGCGTGCCGGCCGAAATGCAGCGGTTCTTCACGGCACACGTCATGCCCGTGATGAGCGCCGAGGGCCCGAAGACGGTGCGCGGGGAGCGCAGTGTCGACTACCACGGCCACGACGAGTCTTCGATCAGCCAGGTCTTGGCGGAGATCGCCAAGAGGCACGCCCAGGTGAGCATCCGCACCCGCATGCAAGGCACCGAGGTCGCGCGCACGATCCGCATCATGCTGGTCGCCGAGCAGAGAGATCCAGCGCAGCTCGATGCCGTGCTCGACCGCGCCGAACAGGACGTGCGCAACCGTCTCGGGCTGGAACTGCAGACGCGGCCGACGGACGCGGCCATTCTCGATGAGTGAGCGGCCGCGGTCGGCGCCGGCACATCACTTCCGGACGCGCCTGCTGCGCTGGTTCGAAGCCAACCGTCGCGATCTGCCGTGGCGCCGTTCGCGCGATGCATGGGGCATCTGGGTCAGCGAAGTCATGCTGCAGCAGACCCGCGTCGAAGCAGTGCGAACGGCCTACGAGCGCTTCATGGCGCGGTTTCCCACCCCCGCCTCGTTCGCCACGGCCACTGACGACGACCTGCTGACGGCATGGCGGGGGCTCGGCTACTACCGGCGCGCCCGCCTGCTGCGCGACGGCGCGCGGCAGGTCGTGGCCCGTCACGGCGGCCGTGTTCCCGATCGCAGCGACGACCTCGAGGAGCTGCCAGGAGTCGGCCTGTACACGCGCGGGGCGCTGGCATCGATCGCGTTCGGCCGCGCCGAGATCGCGGTGGACGGCAACGTGGAGCGCGTGACGGCGCGGCACCGCGGCATCCGCGCCGAGACGGACTCGGCGGAGGCTCAGCAGGCGATCCGCGGTGCGGTATCGCAGTGGATCGACCGCCGCCGACCCGGCGACTTCAACCAGGCCATGATGGAGCTCGGTGCCTTGGTGTGCACGCCGACCACACCGGCCTGCGAACGCTGCCCGGTCGCGTGGGACTGCAAGGCTCTTGCCTGCGGCCTGGTGCACGAACTGCCCCGGCGCAGAAGGCCACGCGCGACCGTGCGTGTGACGGCCAGGGTCGTGCTGGTGGTGGGCAATCGCGGAGCCCTCGGTGGGCGCGTCGCCGAGGGTCAGCCCAACGCAGGCCAGATCGAGCTGCCGGGCGCGGGCATGCTCACGAACCAGGACGCCAAGACACTTGCCGATGTGCTGGGCGCGCGATTCGGCGCACACATCGACGTAGGCGCCGTCGTGGCAAGCGTGCGACATACCATCACTCACCACCGCATCGAACTCCACGCACACGCCGCGAGCGTGAAGCGACGCGGGCGACTGAGCTGGTTCCCGATCGACGACAGGACGCCGTGGACCACCCCCTCGCGCAAGATCTTTCGGCAGGCGCTGCGTCGACGGCAAGCTGAGCGCGTGACGCGGGCCGAACACCTGCTATCGTTGCCGTCACTTTGAACTGCGCACGATCGAGGAACGAAGCATGGGTCTGATGTCTGGCAAGAGCGTCGTGATCTTCGGCATCGCCAACAAACGCTCCATCGCCTGGGGCATCACGCAGGCGCTGCACCGCGAAGGGGCTCGCCTGGCGCTCAATTACCAGAACGACCGCATGGAAGAGCCTGTCCGCAAGCTCGCAGCCGAGCTGCCCGGCGACACCTTCCTGGCGCCATGCGATGTCACCGTGCCGGGCGACATCGATCGGTTCTTCGATCGGCTCGGCAAGGAGTTCGGACCGATCGACGGGCTCGTGCACTGCATCGCGTTCGCGAAGCGCGAAGAGCTCGGTGGCCACTTCGTCGACACGTCCTTGGAGGGTTATCAGCTGGCGCAGCACGTGAGCGCCTGGTCGCTCATCGGTCTGTCCAAGGGCGCAGCACCGCTGATGGAAGGGCGCGATGCCGGCATCGTCTGCCTGAGCTACTACGGCGCCGAGAAAGTGGTGCCGAACTACAACGTCATGGGAGTCGCCAAGGCTGCCCTCGAAGCGAGCACGCGCTACCTGGCCAGCGACCTCGGTCCACGCGGCGTCCGCGTGAACGCGATTTCGGCCGGACCGATCAAAACCGTGTCCGCGATGGGCGTCGCCGACTTCGGTTCGCTGCTCGACTCGATGGCGCAGAAGTCGCCGCTGCGGCGAAATGTCGACCAGGGCGACGTCGGCAACACGGCGCTGTTCCTGCTGTCGAACCTGTCGCGCGGCATCACGGGTCAGACGATCTACGTCGACGCCGGCTACAGCATCATGGGCGCCTGAGTCGTTGCTGCACGAGTCGGCGTTCGCCCGCACTGAGCCCAGCGCGGGCTGCATCGGCGGCCAAGGCGCGCTCGAGCAGCGAGGCCGCCGCAGCTGCGTCACCGCTCGCTTCGAGCAGCGCGGCGAGGTTCAGGAGGCTGCCGAGGTGTTGGTGGTCGCGGACGAGCGCCTGCAAGTAGGCCTGATGCGACGCAGGGATGTCTCCTCGCGTCTCGGCAAGGACGCCTAGTCGGAACATCGGCTCGGCACTCTCCGGGAACCGCTCCGCGACTCTGCGGAACTGCTGCTCGGCCTGTTGCCACCTCTGCTCTTGCTGCGTGCGCCGCTCCGGCGCGGCGAGATCCTTCCGTTGAGCCGCCAGTTCGGCCGCGCGGACCAGGGCAGCGCCGACCGCCAAGGCCGCGTCCGCGTCGCCAGGAGCGAGCTCGGCACAGCGCGCAAACGCCCGGGCCGCCTCTTCGGCCTTGATCTGCGCCACCTCCACGGCCTTGGCGCCCTCCGGCACCGCGGCGATCCGGAACAGACAGGAACCGATGCGGAAGGCAGTCGTGGCGTCGTCTGGCTGCAGCCCGAAACAAGCCTGCAGGTGCGGCAGCGCGGCGCGCTCCTCGCCCAGTTCGTAGCGGCAGTTGCCGGCGATGGCCAGCAAGGCCGCACGATCGGCGGCTGGAGCGTCGGTCGCGCGCAACAGGGCAGCTTCCGCCGCAGCTGCAGCCGCCGACATGTGGCCCGTCTCCGCGAGGAAGACCGCGCGCATCCGTCCGACGAAGGCGTCGTTCGGGGCAATCTGCTCGGCCAGCAGCATCTCGGTCTCGCCGGCATTCGCTTCGAACACCTCCGGTGGGTCGCGCCGCTTGGCACGCTGCAGCAACACCATTCCGACCACCGCCCGAGCCCGCGCGGCCCGTGGATCGATGTCGAGCGCCCGGAGTGCATGCTCCTCCGCCTCCTCGTAGTGCTGCCGGACCATGGCTTCCTTCGCGCGATCCAGGACGACAGCGAGTTCCTGCTGGTCTGCGGCAGACAGTTCGTACACGGGAAGCGTGTCCGCATTCGCCAGTTCGGGGCGCAGCGAAACCCCTGCGCACCCGGCGATCAGGGCCAACGAACAAGCCGAAGCAACGCGCAGGAAGAGCATGCGGTGTGCATCATCATCTGGCCTGCCGGCAAGACCAAGCTACGCTTGTTCCATGCCTCGCATTGTCGCGGACATCACCGGGTCGGCCCGGCACACTCAACTCGCCGTATTGTCGCGATCCTGCGCGCGCCGGAGCGTGCCTCTCGAGGCCTGGTTGCACCGCGCCGAGCGCGAGGAGCCTTGATGCAGGCGCATGCAGTGCAACAACGGGCGTCGGCTCTCGTGGCCAGGGTCGATGCCTTGCGACAACAGCTGCGAAGGCAGGTGATCGGGCAAGAGGCGCTCATCGACGATCTCCTGACTGCGATTCTGGCCGGGGGCCACGTGCTGCTCGAGGGTTTGCCAGGGCTCGGCAAGACGATGTTGGTGCGGTCTCTCGGTCGAGGATTGGGGCTCGATTTTTCGCGCATCCAATTCACGCCCGATCTCATGCCGAGCGATGCAACGGGCACCCAGGTGATCGACGACGAAGGAGGGCGGCGAACATTCCGCTTTCAGCGGGGCCCGCTCTTCGGCGGGCTCGTGCTCGCTGACGAGATCAACCGCGCGACGCCAAAGACGCAGTCGGCTTTGCTCGAGGCGATGCAAGAACACTCGGTCACCGTCGCAGGAACGACGCACCGGCTTCCAGACCCTTTTCACGTGGTGGCCACGCAGAATCCGATCGAACTGGAAGGCACGTTCCCGCTCCCCGAGGCGCAACTCGATCGGTTCCTGTTCCGCCTCGATGTCAAGACGCCCACGGTCGACGCGATGACGAAGATCCTCGAGGCGACGACGGGTGGCGCGGAAGCCGAAGTCGAGGTCCAGCTCCGAGCCGAAGAGCTGCGTGAGCTGCAGGGACTCGTGCGCCAGGTGCTTTGCGGCACGCACCTGTTGCGGTTCGTCGCCGAACTGATTCTCGCCACTCATCCTGATCGCGAAGACTGCGATGAACGAACTCGCCGCTTCGTTCGCTACGGCGCGAGCGCTCGTGCGGGACAAGCGATCGTTCTCGGGGGCAAAGCACGAGCGTTGGTCGCTGGTCGCCCTGCAGTCGCGCTCACCGACATCGAAGCCTGTCTGCTTCCTGCATTGCGGCATCGCGTCCTGCTGGGCTTCGAGGCTGACGCGGAACGCATTCATGTCGATGACCTGCTGCAGCTCTGGCGTTCCGCGGCGCAGCGTCGCACCACCTGACCTCAGTTTTGGTGCGATTTCTTCACGAAAGACAACCCACCGGAGGCTCATTTCGCCGTATGCGGGCGGAAACGACGCGAAAAACTGCGTGTCCGCGGAAAGTTTTTTCCCCTGCTACGTCTACTAGGCTGCATGGGACGAGTGGTCCCGGCCGCGTGGCTTCGACTCCGCAAGGAGCCGGAGCTGTAAGAGAGGGCAATTCGCGACCGGGACCCATCGTGGCCGGCGGTTCTGGGAGAGAACCGCCGGCCACTCTTTATTTCAACCCCCTGTGCCACTTAGTTGCGGCACCTCGTTTCCGGCAGCCGCCCGTGCGCCCAGGTCCACGCAGGTAGCTTTCGGTGGCGCCCAGCCTCCGCGGGGCGGATCATCGGGGACCAGCCATGTCAAATCCCGCCGATCAGGAATTCCTCCAACACGCCGAAGCGTGCATGAAGGCGATCCTGGCCAAGCTCGACGCCTTTGATCCCGATGAACTCGATGCCGATCTCTCAGCGGGTGTCCTGCGAATCACCTTTGCGGACAGTCGCCACTGCATCCTGAATCGCCAATCCGCGGCCCACCAGATCTGGTTGGCCGAGGGTGCATCGGCATGGCACTTCGCGCGCGATCCGGCCTCGGGAGCCTGGTGTGACACCAAGGGGCGGGGCGAGCTGCTGCAGATCCTCACCGGGATCGTCTCCCGCCGACTCGGTCGCACCATTGACCTCGCAGGTGGCGCCGGCGGGGGCCCGCAGGCACCAGGACCCTAGGCAGATCGCCAGTTCTCCGCATCCATCGCGCGCGGGAACTGAAGCCGGAACGTAGTGCCGCGGCCGACTTCGCTCTCGACGTCGATGAGCCCGTTGCTGCTGCGCACGAACCTCGCCACCGCGGTCAACCCCAGTCCTGTGCCCTGCCCCACGGGTTTGGTCGTGAAGTACGGATCGAAGATGCGCTCCTGAACTTCCCTCGTCATGCCACTGCCGGTGTCCGCGACCTCGAGCCACACCTGTTGTCGATCGGCACCGCAGCAAAGAGTGATCGCGCCATCCCCTTGGATGGCTTGCGACGCGTTGATGACGAGGTTCCACAGCGCGTGCGCGAGCCCGCGCGGGTTGAGCAACACCACGGGGGTCTCGCGAGGGACTTCACAAGTGAGTCGAATCGACGCCGGCAACATGCGCTTTGCTTGCTCGTGGAACTGGCGCACCACCACCCCGAGATCGCAAGGCTCGGTGACACCCTCGTCGGGGTGCGCCATCTGCATCAGCTGATCGAGCAGCGGACGCGTGTTCTCGAGCGTCTCCTCGATCATGGCTAGGCGGCGCACGCGCTCGGCGTCGTCGGACATTCCGCCCAGGGTCACGTGACCCGCCAGGACCTGGAACGTGTTACGCAGCTGGTGGCAGACCATCCCCGCGAGGTCCCCGACCGTTTCGACCCGCAGAGCATGGCGCAGCAGTTTCTCGCGATGACGCAGTGCACGGCTCGACTCGAAGTTCTTTCGTCTTTGAGCCTCGACCGCCAGCAGTGCCATGAAGACGAGCCGGTTGGTGATCGCGCCAGCCAAGGCGGACGCCAGCGACACTGCGGAGAGGCTGGCGACGTGAACCCACAGATTTGCTCGCAGATCGACATCGACAGTGCTCGTGGACCAATAGGCGTTGCCGAGCAACGTGGCGACACCGAGCAGGGTCAACGACAACCCGGGTTTCACGCCAACACAGGTCGCCGAAAGCAAGGACAGCACTGGATGCAGATACCAGATGGTACTGAAGGCGCCACGCGGCCAGGTGGCGAGGCTGGACAGCGTGAACATCGCCACGAACAACATCGTGGCGGCACGCTGCATGCGGTTGCCGCGCCAGTCCCTCCACGCACAGAAAAAAAGCGGTGCCGCCACCAATGCCGGTAGCGCCCCCGACCACGGCAGCGACGCGGTCCACAGGCCATCGTCCGCGAGCAGCAGGCAGGCGACGCCAAACACCAGACAGGAAGTCCACAGCCCGAGCGAGATCCACCGGATCATGCCGGACAAGCTGGACACGACAGGGAGCCGGGTGCTCGTGAGGAACCCGAACAGCGATTCCTGCGACATCTTGATCGGAGTGCGCAAGCGAGTGCGAATCCTATTGGCACCGGATCCCTCGTGGCCAGCGCGCTTTCGACACCACCGTGCGAGCTCAGGGACACAGGGACGGTTCAGGCGGCAGCGTTTCCACGTTGACTTCGGCACCGCGAATCGGATGCGCGAACCGCATGCGCCATGAATGCAGCATGACTCTCGTGAAACGCTCGCCAGCACGCGCCCGGAAGCCGTACTTGCGGTCCCCGGCGACCGGACACCCGAGTGCCGCGAGATGGACTCACGAGAGTCATGCTGCATTCATGGCGCATGCGGTTCGCGCATCCGATTCGCGG
>DASRJH010000190.1:0-22616 GCA_035649575.1 Planctomycetota bacterium | reverse complement strand
GGCGTTGCCGGTCACACCCGGCGGTGGATTGGATCTGTAGTGCAGCCACGCAGGGTAGGAGAGGAACACGCGCAATCCGTTGATACCCGTCTTCTTTACCCGATCGAGTTGTTGGGCCACTTCGGCAGCCGTCGTGCCATTCTCATCATAGAACTTCCACATCGCCGTCGGCGAGGCGACGCCGTAGTAAGGAAACGGTGCCGCGGGGTTGCCGATGAGGCCACTCAGGCTTGGGTAGTTCGCCACGAAGTTGATTCCGCGCAACTTCTCGTAGAAGCTGCCGAGGTTCTCGAAGGTCTGGGCTGTCAGCACGGTCCCGAACGACAGAGCGACGGCGGCAGCAAATGCGCACGCTACGCGTGATGGCTTCATGCGAGCATCAAGGCACGCCGCCGCCCGCCGATCAAGATGGTCGATCGATTCTCGTCCATCGGCGATCGTAACCCCTGCATCCACGTCGCCGCGCCGGCCACGCCGGCCACCGAGCCGCGAGTTCCGCGTGAAAAGGCAAGCGAGGCGTCGAACTACTTCTCGACCGCAACCTTCTCGATGCGCAGCGGCATTCCGCATCGCAGGCAGCACCGCACGTCGACGACACGATCAGAGCCCTTGCGCCATTCGATCGTCACCCTGCCGCGCTCGTCGCGAACGATGTACAGGTTGGCACGGCCACCATCGCAACAACGGGCCAGGCGCAAACCCGTGGGATTCACTTCGAGGAGCATGTGAGCGGGAAGGGGAGGCGCGCGCTCGGCAACCTCAGTCCCAGCTTGCGCCAGGTGAAGCCGAGCGGCGCCGCGCGGTGTGCGTTGGTTCGGAATCCTACGCGAAGCTGATGGGCAACTCGCCGACGATCGCGGCGCGACAATACATCAACCTCGTTCACGAGGAGATGGGCGATGAGGTCGCCTTCTGAGCGCGGCGCTACTGCACGTAGCCAGCGAGCGTGACGGGCGCCTGTGTGGAGGCGCCGGTCGTGGCGTCGACGACGATCGACGATCCAGACGGGATCAGGATGCCGGTCGTGAGATGCACTTGGCCGTCGGACACGCCACCGCCCACCTGCCTGGGCATGCACAGGACCGGGCTGCCGTTGACCTTCACAAGCACGGCGTCGGCGTAGCCACCAATGGCCACGTCTGTGAGAACGAAATCCATTGGGGCGGTTCCGAGGGTCACCGACACCGTCGGGTAGGTGGGGCCACCTGGTGGAAGCCAGCCGAACACGCTGTGCGGCTTGGTGACCTGGTAGTGGACCGGGCCGGTGATGACGGGAACGGCGAATGTGCCGACGAGGGTCCCCAATGCAGACGCGAGAACGAGGTTCTTCATAGGTCTCCTTGCAGATCGCGAACCCCAGCAATGCTAGTGGCCAAGCCTGGGGGCGTCGAGCCACCTACCACAGACCGAGGGACCGAGGGCTCGCCACGGAATGGGAACGCAACCGTGGGCCGCAACCGGCCGGCTACTTCTCGGCAGCAACCTGCTCGATGCGCAGGGGCATCCCGCATCGCAGGCAGCACCGCACGTCGACGACACGATCGGGACCCTTGCGCCACTCGATGGTCACGGCGCCGCGCTCATCGCGCACGATATGCAGGTCGGCATGGCCACCGTGGCAGCAAGGTGCCAGGCGCACATCAGCAGGATCGACTTCGAGGGGCATCGACAAGGGAAGGGAGCGGCGCTCGCCGGCACCTTCAGTGATGGACCCTACTGCGCCTGGACCGATCTCGGCCAGGTGACCGTGACACGGGTGCGGTTGGCCACCAGACGATCGAGAATGTTCCACAGATCGAGCTTCCGGTCGACGGCCACATACCCCGTGTGCGCCTTGTGGCATGTCGACGCATCTTCGCCGTCGGGGACGAGGCGATACTCGGACCAGCCTTCGCCTCGTGGACTGTGTCGCTCGGCGACGACATACGTTCCGTGGCGCGGTTGCGCCGGAGGATTGACGCCGACGACGCCGGATAAGTCGAGGCTGTTCTCGTTGGTGTTGTGGATCATGTCGTTATTGGATGCGGCGAAACGCGCCGGGGCAATGGGGAACATCGTGACTTCGCCGACTCCACAATCCGACGAGCCGCAGGGCGCTCGCCCGTTCCTCGCTGTGCTCGTGCTACTGACCGGAATCGCACCCTTGGGCTTGCGGCCCGCCGATGAAACTGTAAGGTTTCCCGCGTGGCCAAGGTGACCCCGATCCCCGTGCAGGACTTCCGATACGACCTCGCTGCCATCGTGCGGCGGGCGGAAGCCGGCGAGCGGATCGCTGTGACCTTCCACGGCAAGGCAGTCGCAGCGCTCGTTCCCGTCTCCGACTTGGAGAAGGTCGCGGGCAAGGTCGACTTGCCGAAGCGGCCGAAGCCCGGCCCGCAAGTAGCTCTGCGAGGAACGCTCTGCCGCGCTCGGTCTCGTCGACCTGTGACGCATCGCCATCGGGTGCCAAAACAGGTGCCACGGTAGACAGATACAGTACACAACATTCGTTACAACTTGTAGTTGCGACGAACTAACTCTACTTGACCTCGAAGTCGGCGTCCTTGATGTCGTCGCCGCCGCCCGGCCCCTTGCCACCGGCGGCCGCGCCGGCCGCCGCACCTGCCCCCGCAGAGCCCGGGCCCGCCATGCCCGACGCGGCCGCCGACATCGTCTGCTCGAAGGCCGCGATCGCGCGCTTGATCTGCTCGGCGTCCTCGCCGGCCGCGGCCTTCTTGAGCGCCTGCAGCGACGATTCGATCTTGCCCTTCGCCGCGGCATCGAGCTTCGGGCCGAGGTCCTTGAGCTGCTTCTCGGCCTGGTAGACCATCGAGTCGGCCTGGTTCTTCAGATCGACGACCTCGCGCCGCTTCTTGTCCTCGGCCGCGTGGGCCTGGGCGTCGCGCGCCATGTTCTCGACCTCGTCCTTGCTGAGGCCCGAACCGACCTCGATCTTGACCTTCTGCTCCTTGCCGGTGCCCTTGTCCTTCGCGGTGACCGACAGGATGCCGTTCGCGTCGATGTCGAACGTGACCTCGATCTGCGGCGTGCCGCGCGGCGCGGGCGGGATGCCGTCGAGCTTGAAGCGGCCGAGCGTGCGGTTGTTCTGCGCGAACTCGCGCTCGCCCTGCAACACGTGGATGTCCACGCCCGGCTGACTGTCGGCCGCGGTCGAGAAGACCTGCGAACGGCTGGTCGGGATCGTCGTGTTGCGTTCGATGAGCTTCGTCATCACGCCGCCGAGCGTCTCGATGCCGAGCGAGAGCGGCGTGACGTCGAGCAGCAGCACGTCGCCGACCTCGCCGCCGAGCACACCGCCCTGGATCGCGGCGCCGAGACTGACGACCTCGTCGGGATTGACCGAGCGGTTCGGCTCCTTGCCGAAGATCTCCTTGACCATCGCCTGCACGCGCGGGATGCGCGTGCTGCCGCCGACGAGGATGCACTCGTCGATGTCGGAGGGCTTCATCTTCGCGTCTTCGAGACAGCGCAGCACGGGGCCACGGCAGCGCTCGAACAGGTGCTCACAGAGTTTCTCGAAGTTGGCGCGCGTCAGGTTCTCGGTCAGGTGCTTGGGCCCCGTCGCGTCCATCGTGATGAACGGCAGGTTGATCGCGGTCTGCGCGGCCGAGCTGAGCTCGACCTTGGCCTTCTCGGCGGCTTCCTTGAGCCGCTGCAGCGCCATCTGATCCTTGCGCAGGTCGATCGCCGTCTGCTTCTTGAAGCTGTCGCAGAGCCACTGGATGATGCACTCGTCGAAGTCGTCGCCGCCGAGGTGCGTGTCGCCGTTGGTCGCCTTGACCTCGAAGACACCCTCGCCGATGTCGAGCACCGAGATGTCGAAGGTGCCGCCGCCCAGGTCGTAGACGGCGATCTTCATGTTCTTGCCCTTGGCCTTCTTGTCGAGACCGAACGCGAGCGCGGCCGCGGTCGGCTCGTTGATGATGCGCTCGACCTTGAGGCCCGCGATCTGGCCCGCGTCCTTGGTCGCCTGGCGTTGGCTGTCGTTGAAGTAGGCCGGCACCGTGATGACCGCGCGGTCGACGGTTTCGCCGAGGTAGCTCTCGGCTGCCTCCTTGAGCGCGCGCAGGATCTGCGCCGAGATCTCCGGAGGAGTGAACTGCTTGCCCCCCACTTCGACCTTCACCAGCTCCTCGGGTCCGCCGACCACCTTGTAGGGCACCATCCTCTCTTCGTCGCCGACCTCGTGGTGACGGCGCCCCATGAAGCGCTTGATCGAGTAGATCGTGTTCGTCGGGTTCGTCACGGCCTGGCGTTTGGCCGGCGCGCCGACGAGCCGGTCACCGCTTTGCGTGTAGGCGACCACTGAAGGGGTCGTGCGCGCGCCTTCCATGTTGGCGATGACCTTGGGCTCACCACCCTCCATGACCGAGACGACCGAGTTGGTTGTTCCGAGGTCGATTCCGACGATCTTCGACATGGTCACTCCTCTGATGTGCCGGCCACCCGCAGGTGCCGAAACAAGAACGCTATGAAAACACCAAGGCGCCGTCCCCTGAACAGGAGCCGGTGCCGGTGGGCGCGCCCATTGACAAATGTCGTGCCCACTGAGCTCCCGGCCGCTACTCGCTCCATGGGAACACTTTGCGGATGTGACTCCGGAAGCGCCGACGCCAATCTGGCAGGGCGGAGCCAGCTTCGCAGTGCCACATTGGCAGCGAGTCACGCTCGCGCGGGTGTGACCCACCGACCCCAGAGCACGTGCGCGACCTGCGCCACCGCGACGCAGCCGAGGCCCAGCACCAGCGTCATGTACACGACCCGCATTTCTACGCCCGTCAAGTACGCGCAGCCGAGCAGGCCCGTCGCCACGGCAAACCCGCACAGGTCCACGACCAGCGGTGCGACCATGCGCCCGGCTCCGTGCACGGCGCCGATCGCACCGAAGGCGATGGCCCCGAGCACGTGACCCCACGCGGCGGTGTTCAGGTAGAGCACGCTCGCCTCGACGACCGCTGGTGCAGGTCCAGGCAGGAACAACGCGACGATCGCCTGGGCCCAGTGCTGCAGGCAGAGCACGAGTGCGGTGCCGAACAGGCCGGCAGCGCCGGCAGCCCACAAACCCGCGGCGCGCGCCCGCGCGGGCAGACCCCACACGACCGCGCGCGCCGCGTAGGCAGTCGCCGCGTTCGCGAAGCCGAGCGACCCGAACAGGATCAGGGTGTCGAGACGCGTCGTGATCCCGAGCGCCACCGTGGCGCTGTCGCCGAACCGCCGCTGCACGACGATCGTCAGCTGCAGCACGAGGCCCGCGCGCAGGCCGATCTGGACGATCATGGGCCAGGCGTCCTTCAACAGCGGCCCCATGACCGGAACGGCCGCGGGCCGCACCGCGCGCAGCGACAGCGGATGGCGCCACCGCGCGAGCCACAAGAACGCCAACGCGGCCGCGATCGTGCGCGCCGTCACGGTCGCATAGGCCGCACCGACGACGCCGAACGAGGGTATGCCCAACGCGTCCCAGCCGAACAGCAGCACGATGTCCAGCGCGAGGTTCAGCAGATTCGCCAGCAACAGCAGTGCGAGCGGCGCCATCGCTTCGCCGGCCGCGCGCATCGCGGCCGTCGTCTGCATGAGCACGAACATCGGCACGCAACCGAGGTTGCTCACGACGAGGTAGTGCACGGCCTGGTCGCGCGTCTTCCCGGCGAGCCCCGTGACGTCGATCATCGGCCCCGCGGGTGCCGTCGAAACGAGCGCCACTGCGAGACTCAACCACAACATGAACCACTGCGCGCGGCGGTGCAGCTGGCGCGCCGCCTGGATCTCGGATCTGCCGAGGCACCGCGACAGCTGTGCCAGCAGGGCCATCGAGACGCAGTTGCCGACGATCATCGGCAGGAAGTTCCAGGTCGTCGCCACGTGCGCCGCCTGGATGGCCTCGCCGCCCAGCCGGCCGACCAGCAGCAGGTCGACGATGTTGATCAGCGCGTGCGAGGCCAGACCCAGCGCCAACGGAAACCCGAGACGCAGCACCGCGCCGGCAGGCGTGCGGGTCAGCAGCGGGTCCTCGATCCTTGCCTCGCCAGCGGAAACAGACACCGCGCGCCAGCGTAGCTGAGCGGGCGCCGCGGCGAGCCACTACGACCCCAGGATTTCTCGCGTCCGGTCGAGGATCTTGGCCGGGCTGAACGGCTTCGTCATGTAGTCGTTCGCGCCTGCGATCCGCCCGACTTCGCGGTCGCACTCCTGCCCCTTGGCCGTCAGCAGGATGATCTTGACGCCGCTGAGACTCGCGTCCGCGCGCACCTGCTCGGTGACCTGGAAGCCGTTCATCTTCGGCATCATCACGTCGAGGAAGACGAGGTCCGGCTTGTGCTCGCGGATGGCCGCGAGCGCCTCTTCGCCGTTGCGCGCCTCCATGACGCGGTAGTTGTCCTTGCGCAGGATGAAGGTCAAGGAGCGGCAGATGAACGGTTCGTCGTCGACCACCAGGATGGTTCGCTGTGTCATCGCGTCCCCTCGTCGGCTGTGCATTGGATCACGACCGCAGTCACGTCGTCGGTGACCGCTCGACCGCGCCGGAAGTAATCGAGTGCCCGCACGATGCCATCGACGATGCGCTGGGCCTGCCGGTTGGGCGCGAGCCGCGCGAACAACGCCTCGAGGCGGTCGTCGCCGAACAACTCGTCGTCGATCCCGGCCGCCTCCGTGACGCCGTCGGTGTAGAGCAACATGCAGTCGCCCCGCGACAACTCGATCGATCGCGAGGTGTAGAGTGGGCTCGGCACGAAACCGAGGATCGTGCCCTCGGAATTGAGGCGCTCGACCCGGCCGGTGGCCGCCCGATAGACGAGCAGGTCGGCGTGACCCGCGCTCACGTAGTCGACGATGCGCCCGTTGTCGCGCAGCGCGAGACCCGCAGCGGTCAGATACCGTTCGGTGCGCGTCAGGTCCTTGAACATGCTCGCCGCGAGGGCGCCGAAGATCTGCGTGGCCTCGCCGTGCACGGCGGCGAGCGTGCGCAGCATCGCGCGCGCACTGACCATCATCATGCCCGACGCGAGGTTGTGCCCCGACACGTCGGCGATGACGACGAGTGTGCGTCCGTCCGCGAGCGGCACGTAGTCGAAGTAGTCCCCGCCGACTGCGAGACAGGCGCTGTATTGCGCGGCGATCTCGAAGCCGCGCACGACGGGGGGTCTCTCGGGCAGGATCTGCAGCTGGATGGCCTGCGCCATGTCGAACTCCTTCTCCATGGCCGCCGTCTTGCGCGCGCCGAACACCGCGCCGAGCATGGCCGCGATCGACTCCGCGACCTGCACCTCTTCGCTGCCCAACTCACCGTATTGCTGCGAGTCCCCGTGCCTCGTTCCCGTGTTCATCTTGTCGATGAGCAGCAGAGCACCGAGCACCACGGGCTTGTCTCCGTCGCCATAGGTCACGGGCACTCCGATGATCTGCCGGTTGGCCAGATGCTCGGGCGACCCGGGCTCACCCAATCGCTGCGGTGCCGCCACGCTGCGCAGCACGACGCCATCCGAATCCGCGAGAACGTCGGCGAGCAGGCCTTCGGCCGACGACACGACGTACTCGAGCGGATTCGCGGGCAGGCGGCCCCGGGCCGAGGCCTCGACATGGTGCACGAGGACTTCGCAGCACCCCTTCAAGGGCATGCAGCTCAGGTAGACGACCTGTTCGACCTCGGCCGCGCGCTGGCACGCGCGGGCCCCGAGAGCCGCAACCTCGACGTCGTCGCCGCCGGCCGACAGCTGCGGCAGCGTTTCGAGGAACATGGAGACCTGTTCGAGGAGACGCGATGAATTCGTGTTCATGCTCTCCATGTCGCTCTCGAGCCGTTCGCGGTCGGCGACCACGGTCAGCAGCGAGCTCACGAGGTTCGCTACGGCGCCATGCGCCTTCGGATAGACCGCCACGACGGATCCGCTCGGCAGCGCACAACGCACCTCACCGGCGTCGGCAGCGCGGCCCTGACCGAACCGAACGGTCGGCCGGCCGGCCTCGTCGACGACTTGCACCGCGACGTCTTCGAAGACGTGCGCGATGGACTCGAGCAGCTCGACGGAACTTGGTTGCATGGTCACGTGCGTTCAGGTGTGGGCGATCACGCGGACCGACTTCGACATCCGCAACGAGTTCCAGCCCTTCTCACGCGAATACTCGAAACGATCCATCACCATGCGCGCGATCCGGATCCCGTGTCCGCCCGCTTCCGCCGGCATCGACGTGTCGAGCCCGTGCTTTTCCGTGTCGCAGCTCCGCGGATCGAACGGCGGCCCCTGATCGCGCAGCGTGATCTCGAGCTGGTCCTCGCGCAGCTCGAAGGTCACTTCGATCGGCAGGCTGTCGTCGAGCTTGTAGCCGTGCCGAAGCACGTTGGTCACCATCTCCTGGAGCGCCAGCAGGACGTTGTATCGGTTGCCCTCCGGATCCTCGTCGAACCCGACGGCGTCGAGCAGCGTCTCTCCCACCTGCCAGATCAGGCGAAGGTGGTCCATGGGACCAGTGAGTTTCACGGCGACCTGGGCGAACATGGATCCTCCATGCTGGTCCATCGGCGTCGTGCCCTCGGCTGCTGAATGCCACCTGACCCCGACCCGCAGGCAAGCCGCGTGCGCTTGCCAGGAGCGTCGAGACTTCTCTTCGATGGATGGCATCGGGGCTCTCGCCCTGGTAACCTCCGGCCCAACTTGCGGTGTCGATCGGCCTCGCTTCTGAGGTCATCCGTTGCAGGGAGGGTGTTCCTGGTGTCCACACTTTGGCCGCGCGGCTTCGGTCCGCGTTCTGTCCTTTCGGCGAGGTCGATCACGCTCTGGCTCGTTGTCGCTTTTTGCGGCAGTTGTGCGAGCGCGCCGCCCCGCGTCCCTCCGGTCATCCAACCGCCGATCGGCGTGACGGCCGAGTCGATCCTGGCCGAGCCGACACTCGATCCGTTGGTCGAGCTCGAAGCGCTCCGGCGAACCGACTCGACCGCGGCCCGGTTGCGCCGTTCGTTCCTCGAACTGAAGCTCGGGCATCATCAGGCCGCGATCGACACTGCCGCCGAGGTGGTCTACGGCACGGCCAAACCGTCCGCCAACGAAGAGGCGTTCGCGCGATACTTGCGCGCCGAGGCGTTCGACCAGCTCGGCAAGCCCGACCGCGCCCTGCTCGACCGCGAACGGGCGCGCGTGCTCGCCATGGACGGCGACCTGCAGCGGCGGCTAGGTCCCAAGACGAGCCACACCGACCCTACGCCGGCCCCGGTGCCCGAACAGCAGGCTCTGCAGGTGCTGCCTCGTGCGGCGTGGTCGCCGCGTCCCGCTGACCGCAACCACCTCGAGGCCATGGGGACTCCGAAGCGCCTCACGGTGCATCACTCGGCCATGTACTTCCGCGACACGAAGCAGGCGGCGTGCGCCGCCCAAGTCGCGCGGATCCAGAAGGACCACATGGAGAACCGTGGCTACGGCGACATCGGATATCACTACCTCATCGATCCCTCGGGTCGGATCTGGGAGGGACGTGAGATGCGCTGGCAGGGTGCCCACGTCGGCGACATCAACAACGTCCAGAACATCGGCGTCTGCGTGCTCGGCAATTTCCTGCGCGGCAGGGAGGGACAAGGCCCCACGGCGGCCCAGGTCGAGTCCATGCAGCGGCTCGTGACGAGCCTCATGCGTCGCTATCACTTCGGTCCCGATTCGATCCACTGTCACAGTGACTTCAAGGCGACCGAGTGTCCCGGTCCGCTGATGGAACCGGTCGTCGCCCAGCTCGTGCGCAACCTGCAGCAGCAAGCTCCTGGCCGCATCGCGGCAGCGGCAGCAGGGCACTAGCCCGTCGATCAACGGTGCGCGGCACGCGTGTGCCGATAGGGCAGCCATGCCCGACGCCCGCGAAAGACACGGCTCGCAGCTGCCCGGGGCGGGTATCGATCCGCTCCCGGTCGAGACGCCGGGGTGGGACGCGGCCAGAGGCACGCGCGCGTCGCCGAGGCATCGCGGCAAGCCCTCGACTTCGGGGCGCGGACTGCCCGGCGCCAAGACCAGTTGCGCGCTGCTGACCGTCTTCACGATCCTGCTGGCCTGGCCATCGCCACCGCTCGAGCTCGCCGTCGTCGTGCGCCCCGGCTACTTCGCGCTGCTGGCCTGGTTCTTCTGGCAGACCGAGCGCGAGAGCCCGGAGCTGCAGGGGCAGCCGATGCGGCTCGTGCGCAATGGCTTCCTCGTGCTGTTCGTGGGCTACGCGCTGAGCGCGATCATCCACTTCGCCGGGCTCGAGCCCGTGCACGACGGTTTCGTCTACCTGCGCGAAGCGTGCGAACGAGGCGCGCTGTTCCTGCTCGGCACCACGCTGCTCTCGTACGGCCTCATGCTGTGGATCCCGGGCGTGCTCGCAAGCCATCGGCTGCTCGGCGCGAACATGGCCCGCCAGAGCTCGGAACTGCAGGTCGCCGCCACGGCGCGCTCGCAACTCGAACAACGTCTCGTCGATGCCGATCGCCGCGGCATGCTCGGCGAGCTCGCCGCGAGCATCGCGCACGACCTGCGGAACCCGTTGACGATCGTCAAGGGCACGGCGGAGTCGCTGTGCCGCCGCGAGCGCACGAGCGCCGAGATCGCCGAGCACACGAACATCATCTGTCGCAACATCGAGAAGGCCGATCGCACGATCGCGTCCTTGATCGATCTGGCCCGCCCGCGCACGAGCGTCGCGGCGGACGTACGCGTGCACGAAGTGCTCGACGAGATCGTGGATCTGCTGCAGGTCGCCCGTCACAAGACCACGATCGCCGTGGAGCGCTCCGATGCCGGGCAAGGCACGACCGTGCGCGTCGACCGTGCCCTGCTCGCGCAAGCCCTGCTGAACCTCGTGCTCAACGCGGTCCAGGCGTCGGGCAACGGCGGCAGCGTGCTGCTGCGCGTTCGCGCAATGGGCAAAGGCGCGCAGCAGGTGGCCGCGATCTGCGTCGAGGACCGGGGCTCCGGCCTCCCTCCCGAGCTGCGCAAGAAGCTGTTCACGCCGTTCTTCACGACCAAGCAGAACGGAACGGGGCTCGGCCTGCTGAGTTGCCGCCGCATCGCCGGCGAGCTCGGCGGCCGCCTGGGCCTGTATCCGCGGCTCCGCGGCGGCACGCGGGCGCTGCTGCTCCTGCCCTGTGGCGGCGCCAACGCTTCGCCAAAGACGGCTGTTCCTGCCGATGAAGCACCCGCATGCCTCGTCAACAGCTCCTGATCGTCGACGACGAACCCGACCTGCGTTGGGTCCTGCGCGGCCTCTTCGAAGAGGAGGGTTTCGAGGTCCACGAAGCCGATGACGGCGACGCCGCTCTGTTGCACGTGGGCAATCATCTGCCCGACGTCGTGCTCAGTGACATGCGCATGCCGCGGCTGCCCGGCATCGAGCTGCTGCGGGCCCTGCGCCGGCAGACGCCGGACCTGCCCGTGATCCTGCTGAGCGCCGTCGAAGACCTCGCGACGGCCGTCGAGGCGATCAAGGAAGGCGCCTTCGACTACCAGGCCAAGCCGTTCGACGCGCCACGGCTGTTGTTGTCGGTGCGGCGCGCCGCAGAACAGCACGCGCTGCGGCGCGAGGTCCACCACCTGCGCAGCAACCTGCCCGGCGCCGAACCCGACTTCGGGTCGAGCCGCAGCGCGCAGGAGCTGCGCCGCACGATCGAGCTCGTGGCGCCGCAGACGAAGCTGGCCGTCTTGTTGACGGGCGAGTCCGGCACCGGCAAGGAGGTCGTGGCGCGCGCGATCCACGGCCTGTCGCCGCTGGCCGCGGGTCCCTTCGTCGCCGTCGATTGCGGCGCGTTGCCCGAACACCTGCTCGAGAGCCACCTGTTCGGTCACCAGAAGGGTGCGTTCACAGGTGCCGATCGCGCGCGCCCCGGATTGTTCCAGATGGCCGACGGCGGCACGCTGTTCCTCGACGAGCTCGGCAACCTGCCGCTCAGCTTGCAGGCGAAGTTGTTGCGCGCGCTCCAGGAACGCGCCGTCATGCCCGTCGGCGGCAGCGAGCCCGTTCCGTTCCATGCCCGGCTGCTGTGCGCGACCAATTCGGACCTCGGCAGTGCAGTGCGGGCCGGACGCTTTCGCGTCGACCTCTACCACCGCATCGCCGAGTTCGTGGTGCTGCTGCCGCCGCTGCGGGAACGCCCGGAGGACATCGTGCACTTCGCGCGCCTCTTCCTCGCCGAAGCCAACGTCGACATGGGGCGGAACGTGCGCGGCTTCACGCCCGCCGGTGAGCAGGCACTGCGGCAGTGCCCCTGGCCCGGCAACCTGCGCGAGCTGCGCAACGCCGTGCGCCGCATGGTGCTGCTCGGCAGCTCGCTCGAGCTCGATGCCTGCGACCTGGGTCTCGGTCCCGCTGCGGTGCCGGAATCGGTTCTCGTCGCGGAAGCCGACAGCACCGTGCCGCTGGCCGAACGCGTGCGCCTCGCCACCGATGCGCTCGAAGCCCAGATCCTGTCGTCGACGCTCGCGGCCTGTGGCGGCAACAAGGCCGCCGCCGCACGCGCGCTGCGCATCGACTACACGACGCTGCACCGGAAGCTCAAGCGGCACGGCATCTCCGGCTGAGGACCATCGCGGCCATGGCCGCAAAACACCCAGGCATGGCACGGCTGCCATGGTGTTGGCGCCAGAGCCATGCCGGTGGGGCTCCGGGGATCTCGTGGCAGCCCCGTTGCCAATGGCCTCCCGGCCCAAGGAGGCACCTGGCCCGTCCGTTGCGATGATACCTGCGGACATCACGGCAACCCTCGCGGCCGCGCCCTTCACCTGGTGCGGCCGCGAGTCTGTACGGCCTGGTGGTTTCCGCGCAGTGTTGCAGCGCCCCTTGGCCCTACTATTGCCTGCATGCGCGCTGTCATCCTTGCCGCCGTCTGTTCGGGCCTGCTAACGGCCTGCTCCGACTCCGGCCCGACCGCCGACCTGGGGCGAGCCGACCCCCCCGCCGACCTGCCGCAGGCCGGCAGTTACCCGGGAGGCCAGGGGCCCACCGCGAAGCGGACGTCCCCCTTGCCGGATCTCGAGTACGACTTCGGCATCATTCCGCACGGCGAGAAGCGCGAGCACGAATTCGAGCTCGACCTGCGGCGGCTCGGCGAGCCGATCGTGCCACTGCGGGTCCACCTCGATTGCTCCTGCGGCCTCGCCGACATGCGACTGCGCCACCGCGACGGGCGCGAGCGCATCGTGGACGGGAATCCGAGCCCGGACCATGCGGCGAGCCCCGACGAAACGCTGATCGTGCGCGTCGTGATCGACACGAATGGCAAGGACGCCGTCGACCTGCCGAAGACGCCGAGCCGGGGCTTCATCGTGCTGCAACCGACCTGCGATCTGACCGGTAACCTGCGCGTGAACTGGCCGATCAAGCTGCTCTTCGGCATCGACGCCCCGGTCGTGCTGCGGCCCTTTGCCGCGTTCGATTTCGGCAAGGTTCCGGAATCCGGAACCGGTGAGCTGATCACCGAGCTGCGTGGTGACGAAGCCCATCCCGGCATGAAGTTCGGTCCCGTCGCGAGCACCGATCCGCGGATCACGGTCGCGATCGAACCAGCCGCCGACGGCGTCGTGCTGCGCGCGCGCTGCGAGCCGGGCCCGCTCGGCAACCACCGCGCGATCGTCGCGATCGCCACGACTGCCTCGGGCTACCGCGTGCACCTCACCGCGACGTGGAAGACCGTGCCCGACCTCGAAGCGACGCCGATGTCGAAGATCTCGTTCCGCGCCGATCTCAAACGCGCCCAGAACCCGGCCGAAGCCACGGGCCAGTTCGTGCTGGTCACTGACCACGACCAGAGGCGCAAGCCGGAGTTCGCCGTGCACGAGATCGTCTCGACGGATGGCCGTGACTTGACCAAGTCTTTCGAGGTCAAGCTCACGCCGATCCCTGGCCAGGAGCGCCAACATCGCTTGCTCGTGCGATACGTTGGCGGCCTGACCGAAGCCGTGCGCGGCGCCGTCGTGTTGACCAAGGACGGTGCCCAAGGTCCGTTCCTCCAGGTCGATCTCGTGGTCTTCCCCAAGAACTCATGAACGCCCTCTCGCTGCTGGCCACGACGGGCCTGCTGCTCGCTACGTTCGTCGCGACTCTCGCCCAGTGTGGCGGTCAGGCCGTGGCCGCGCTCCCGCAGGCCCAGGATCCGCCCGCGGCCGCGGCGCCGTTGCCGGCCGACAGCGTGCGGCTGCTCGTGTCCGGGTCGATGCAGGGCAGGCTCGAGCCTTGCGGTTGTGCAGGCGGCCAGCTCGGCGGACTCGCGCGCCGCATGCAGCACATCGGCGAACAGCGCAACTACGACATCCTGCTCGAAGGCGGCGACCTCGTCGACGGCGCGACCGATCTCGACGTGCTCAAGCTCTACACCGCGACCTCGATCCTGTTCCAGATGGAGCACCCGTACGATGCGCTCGGCGTCGGCCAGAAGGACCTGCTCGTGCCGCGCGCGGAATGGAGTGCATTCGTCGGCGCGGTTCGACGCACAGAGGCCGACGTCGACTACTGGCCCGTCGTGGCCTCGGACCTCGCCAGCACAGCGCCCGATTGGCCGGCCAGGCCGTTCGTCGAGAAAGACGTGCGCGGCCAGAAGGTGCGAATCGCGTCGTTGACGCTGAGCCTACCGGCCCCCGACGAGACGCTGCGCCTGCTGCCGCCCGCGGAAGCCTGGGCTGCGGCGCTGAAGGGTGCAGGCGCCTCGACGCTGCGCGTGCTGATGCTGCACTGCTCCGACATCGCGGCGCGCGCGCTCGTGCCGAAGCTGCAGCCACCACCCGATCTCGCCGTGTGCATGGACCCTGGTTACATCGAGCCGAGCCCCAACGCATCGCTCGTCGAGGGTGTACCGCTGCTGTTCGCCGGCACCCGCGGCCGCGTGTTGTGCGACGTGCGGCTCGCGCGTCAGGATGGCCGTCCACGCGTTGCTTGCGAGCTCGTGCCGCTGGCGGGCAGCAAGACGCTGCCGGGCGGTGGTGGCGACCCCAACGTGAAGGAGGCGCTGCTCGAACACCGGCACGAGGTCAAGAGGAAGGACGTGCTGGCCCACATGATGCGCCAGGTGCCGACGCAGAGCGGCGCGAGCTACGTCGGCAGCAGCACCTGCAAGGGCTGCCACCCTTCGGCCGCAGCGGTCTGGGAGAAGTCGAGGCACGCCGGCGCCTGGGACACCCTCGTCAAGGCCGAGGGCGATCCCAAGCGCTACGGCTGGCCCGTCACTGCCTACCCGGACTGCGTGAGCTGCCACGTCGTCGGCTTCCGCGAGCAGAGCGGCTTCGTCTCGTTCGAAGAGACGCCCGACCTCGCGGCAGTGGGCTGCGAACGCTGCCACGGTCCTGGCAGCGCGCATGCGCTGAGCAACGGTGAGAAGAAGCTCGGCATCCTGGGCGGCATCCAGGCCTCGGTGCTCTGCACGCAGTGCCACGACTTCGAGCAGTCGCCGGATTTCCTCTACCTCGACAAGTGGAAGCTCATCGAGCACGGCTGCGAACCGGGTCAGAAGAAGAAGAAGAAGTGACGCGATCGGTGCGGATCAGCGCGCGGGCAGATCGATGGTGATGTTGGGCTTCTCGTCGAGCGCACGGATTGCGATCTCGGCGGCGACCCTGCGGCCGTCGGAGACCTTGCAGTCGAGTTGGTAGCGGCCCGGCGGCAGTGTTGTCCGCTGCACGAGCGGCTCCGCGTTCTGCGGATAGGTTCTGAAGATGCTGGCGAGCTGGCCGTCCTCGCCGCGGCAGGAGACCGACACGCTGCGCTCCGGATCCGCGGCGGCCAGATCGCGGAAGGCGATTCGTACCTGGACGCCAGGGCGACCGCGGATCTCGACGGGCGTCGTCATCCCGCTGCGCACCTCGACTTCTGCCGTCATCACTTCCACCGCGTGTCGCTTGCCGAAATGCACCTCGACCAGGTAGCGGCCCGGTTGCAGTTTCGTCGCCTTGCCCTTGCCGCGCTCGAGGATGCCGGCTTGGAGCGTGTCGCCTGCTTCGGTGCGAAGATGCACGTTGGTCGTGTCGACGGGCTGCCCAGCAGCGTCCACCACCGTGAACTCGAGAGCGCCGGTTGCTTGCAGGATGAAATCGTCCAGCACCCGATCCTCGTTGGGTTCCAACGTGAACGTACCGAGCAGCACCTGCCCTGACTCCTCGGTGAACGCGCTGATCCGGTAGCAAGCCGCGGGCATTGGACCGAAGGTGAACGCTCCCGTGGTGGCGTCGAGGCTGCTGTTCTCGCCGCTCGTGACACTCTCGCGCCGCAGGAACACCGAGCCGCGGGCCGGCTGGCCGCTCACGTCGAGGATGCGCCCGCGGACGCGCGCCGTCGGTAGATCGCTCGCGCCAACGCGCACGATGAGATCGCGGGTGTCGGGAGCCACCGCGCGCACCTCGCGCAGCACGGTTTCGCCCTGGGCCACCTGCACGCAGCACGGCTTGTCGCCAACCTGTTGGAGCTCGAAGACTCCGTCCGCGCCGGTCTCGAACCAACGCTGCACGCTTTGGTAGCTCGGATGCACCACGCCGACCTTCATCGCTGCGAGCGGGCGCTCGGGACCGAGCACCGTGCCCCGGATCGTGCGGCCGTGGTCGAGCACGGGATTCCACTCCGTGGTGGCCCCGGCGGTCAACTGCAGGCGAGCCGTGGCCTTGATGGTGCCGTGGCCTGCGACCAGGACGACGCCCGCCGGCCATGCGGGCAGGTTGTCCAAACGGAACCGGCCAGCGTCGTCGGTCAGCGCGTAGGCCCCCGGGAACGTCCTGAACTCGTCGCCGAACCAGATGCCGGCGTTCGCCACCGTTTGACCTGCGGTGTCGCGAACGACACCGGTGACCGCGGCCGCATCGAGCAGCGTGAGATCGATCGCCTGTACCTCCCCGGCCCCCACCGCAACCGAGTGCCGCAGCAGGCCGAAACCGGTCGCCCAGACCGAGACCGGCACGTCGCCGGGTGGCAAGCCGGTCGCGGTGAACTTGCCGTCGTGGTCGGTCGTGAGCTTCTCCGGGTTCGGCATCGTGAACCGGACATCCGGCCTCCCGCTCGCAACGCCACCGCCACCGTGTTGACCGACCCAAACCGTGGCCCACGCAACCGCCTTGCCGCGCGCATCGCGCACGGTGCCGTGGAGGCGCGCTGCAGTGCCGCGCAGCTGCAGCACGACGTCGCGGAACGGGCCGCGGCTCGCATCATCGAAGCTCTGCAGATACGAGGGCACGTGACCGTCCATCCGGGCGCCGAGGTAGTGATGGTTGCCGAGGGGTACCGTGAACGAGCCGCTGCCATCGCTGCGCGCCGCTTCCCATCCTTCCGACCAGTTCATCGACGCCGACAGCCACAGGCAGGCACCGGCAACGGATCGACCTTCGCTGTCGATCACGCGGCCGGCCACGACCGTCTTCTGGTTGGCTTCGACCTCCACCGTGCGAAGTTCCCCCGCGGCCAGGTCGACCTGACCGTCGTGATCGATCAACGATCCCTGGACATGGTAGGTGCCGGGCACGATGTGGCGGAGCAGTGCGATCCCGCCGGTGTCGGTGATGGCGTCGCGGTTGTCCAACACGCCGCCGCCCTTGCGCAGCACCTGCACGCCCATGCCCGGGACAGCGCTGCCATCGTGCTGCCAGTGCACGACCACCCGAAGCGCGGCGAAACCGGGTTCGCCACTCGTCTCGGGAGCTGTCGCCGCGAGGCGCTCGGTGGCGACCTCATGCGCAGCGCCCAATGCAACTGGACTCTTGCTGTCGGGTCCGGAGCTGCCGTTCACACGCGACACGACCGGCGCCGGTTGGAGGGCTTCGTCCCCGGATCCGCGCCACACGGTGACCCACGTGACAGCCGCCAGCAGCAAGGCCACCGGAAGCACGAGCAGAACCTTCTTGGCCATCAGCAGACCTCCGAGTGTGACCGTCGTCGTTGCAGCCGTGCCCGCCATGACACCCGCGGCAGCACCATGGGCCGATGTCATCACCGCGGTCCGCACGGCCGCCACGGCGGCGACGTCCACGACGGTGAGGGCCCCGAGTCCGGCGACGAATCCACCTGGCAGCCGGCGCCGCAGCAGATCGAGCGCGCGCATCAGCTGCGTGCGCACCGTGCCCGCAGGGCGCCCCAATCGCTCGGCGATCTCCTTCGCGTCGAACCCTTGTTCGAGGTGGAGCCGCAGCACCTCGCGGTACGGTTCGCCGAGCCGGTCGCGCACCGCACCCACGGCTTGCTCCAGTTCCCTCGCCGAGGCTTCGACTTCCGGATCGCGCACGCGGTCGGCTGGCGGCCGCAACGCCATGGCACGGTCGCGGTCGCGGCGCAACTTGCGCGCCTGGTTGCCGAGCAGACCCATCAACCACGGCAACACGGGCTTGCCTGGCTCGAACTGCGTGCGCGTCTCGATCGCCTGCAAGAACGTCCGCTGCAGCAGGTCCTCGGCGTCGGCACGATCGCCCGCGAGCCACAGCGCGATCCGCATCAGCCGACCTGCCGTGTGGTCGAACACGTCCCCGAGCGCGTCGGGATCGCCCGTGCGGCAGAAGTGCGCGAAACGTCGATCGATTGGGTCGCGGCCGAACATCCGGAGGGAATGACCGGGAAAAGCCCCGCATGCTACATGAAAGACGACACCGGCCGCCGCATCGCTACATTGCGGCGATGCACGCACCCGGCCCTTCGCGTCGCGACTTCCTGATCGGCAGCGCCCTCGTCGGAACCGCGGCGCTCGGTGCGTGTGCGGGCTCCGCGGCCGTCCGCCCGCGTTCCGCGAACGACCGCCTGCGCCTCGGCGTCGTCGGCTGTGGCGGCAAGGGTCTCTCGGACATGCAGGAGTGTGCGAAGACCCACGACATCGTGGCGCTGTGCGACGTCGATCTCGACAAGGCGAAGGCGGCGCGGCAGGAACAGCCGAAGGCGACCTTCTACGACGATTGGCGCGACCTGCTCGACAAGGAGAAATTCGACGGTCTCGTCGTGAGCACGCCCGACCACAGCCACGCGGGCCCAGCACTCGCGGCGATGGCGCTCGGCATCCACGTCTTCGTGCAGAAGCCGCTCACGCACACGATCCACGAAGCGCGCCTCTTGCGCCTGGCCGCGAAGAAGAGCGGGGTCATCACGTCGATGGGCAACCAGGGCACCTGCTACGACGGCTTCCGCGCGGCCGCCGAATGCGTGCGGGCCGGTGTGATCGGCACCGTCAGGCAAGTCCACGTCTGGACCGACCGCCCGATCTGGCCGCAGGGCATCGACCGGCCCGAACACATCGATGCGATCCCGCCGGGACTGCGCTGGGACCTCTGGCTCGGTCCCGCCGCGTGGCGACCCTACGCGGCGGCCCGCAAGGGCGAGGCCTTCCAGGGTTACGCACCGTTCCACTGGCGCGGCTTCTGGGACTTCGGCACCGGAGCACTGGGCGACATGGCTTGCCACGTGGCGAACCTGCCGTTCTTCGCGCTCGAACTGACGGCGCCAACGGTCGTCGAAGCGATCACCTCCGGCCAACACGCGGAAACCGCGCCGCGACGCTCGACGATCCGGTTCGAGTTCCCGCCGCGGGGCGCTCGACCGGCTGTCTCGATGCACTGGTACGACGGTGGCGACCTGCCGCCGGCCGACCTGCTGCCCGGCGTCAAGCTGCGCAGCGGCGGCTTCCTGCTGGTCGGGGACAAGGGCAAGCTCTACTCACCGACGGACTACGGCGAAGCGTTCGAGCTGCACCCGAAGGAGCAGTTCGCCAACGTGCAGCCGCCGACTCCGTTCTTGCCGCGTTCGCCGGGCATCCACGAAGAATGGCTGCGCGGGATCCTGACCGGCACGCAGCCGGTGGCCAACTTCGACTACGCGGCTCCGTTCACTGAGGCGATGCTGCTCGGCAATCTGGCGGTCCGCACGGGCCAGCGCATCGAGTGGGACAGCGAGTCGATGCGCGTCGTGAACATCAAGGCAGCGCAACGGCTCGTGCAGAAGGAGTACCGGCGTGGCTTCGAGTTGACGGTCGTGTGAGTCCAGCCTCACTGAGCGCGGAGCCGCAACACGAATGCAGCGTGCGCGGGGTCCCCGACACCGCGTTCGACGGCAGCACGAAGGGCCCGCAGGTCGGCGCGCAACAAAGCCGGCACGTCGAGCCACAGCCCCGGGAACACCCGGCTCTTCAGGAGGCCCTCGGCGTCGGGCTGCTGGCGCACGTAGGTGCCGTGTTCGAGCACGAACCAGTCGACCTCACCGTCGTCGACGCGGTGCACGAGGTACTCCTGGACCCCGTTGCGCCGGTACGCACCGAGTTTCTGGTGCAGGTCGTAGCTCACCGAACTCGCCGCCACTTCGATTGCGAGTTCCGGCGGCCCTTGCAGGAAGCCGTCAGCAGTGATGCGCGCGGTGCCGCCCGCCGCGACCGGGATGCACAACAGCAGGTCGGGCTGGTGCTCGTTGTCGAGGTCGAGGAGGACCGTGGCGTTGTCCCCCGCGATCAAACCGGGAGTGACCTCGCGGTAGTACGTGAGCCAGTACGCGAGGTTTGTGTGTGGCTGACCGTGACGCAGCAGACTGACGGGAGACCCCATGTACACCACTCCTTCGATGAGCTCGGCCTTCTTCAGGTCGGGCATCGCCGAGTAGCGCCGTTCGAACTCGTCACGCGTCAAGCGGTCGCCTGCACACAGAACGGGAACACGCGGGGACGTCACCATGAGGATGGCCATGCCTGTAGTGGAATGGCGAAGGCAACAATGTACCAGAATCTGCGCGGATTGCGGTCACTGGGCGGCAAGCCGCAGCACGAACGCCGGGTGCGCGGAGTCCTTTGCGCCGCGTTCGACCGCGTCGCGCAGGGCCTGCAGATCGGCGCGCAACAAGGCCGGCACGTCGAGCCACAGCCCTGGGAACACCCGGCTCTTCAGGAGGCCCTCGGCGTCGGGCTGGTGGCGCACGTAGGTGCCGTGTTCGAGCACGAACCAGTCGACCTCGCCGTCGTCGACGCGGTGCACGAGGTATTCCTGGACTCCATTGCGCCGGTAGACACCGAGCTTCTGGTGCAGGTCGTAGCTCACCGAACTCGCCGCGACTTCGATCGCGAGTTCGGGTGGCCCTTCGAGGTAGCCTTCTGCGGTGATCTTCGCCGTGCCACCCACCGCGGCAGGGATGCACAGCAGCAGGTCGGGCTGCGGCTCGTTGTCGAGGTCGAGGCGGACCGTGGTGTTGTCCCCTGCAATCAACCCTGGAGTGGCCTCGCGGTAGTACGTGAGCCACGCCCAGAGGTTTCCGTGTGGCTGACCGTGACGCAGCAGACTGACGGGAGACCCCATGTACACCACTCCTTCGATGAGCTCGGCCTTCTTCAGGTCCGGCATCGCCGAGTAGCGCCGTTCGAACTCGTCACGCGTCAGGCGGTCGCCTGCACACAGAACGGGAACACGCGGGGACGTCACCATGAGGATGGCCATGCCTGTAGTGGAATGGCGAAGGCAACAATGTACCAGAATCTGCGCGGATTGCTGGCCGTCGACGCAACCGGCCTACCCGCCGCCCGTGCAGTGCTCGTCGAGCCAGGCGCACATCTCGGCGAGGCAATGCAGCACGCTCTCACGCGCGCGATAGCCGTGGGCCTCGTGCGGCAGCATGCACAGCCGCGCATTGCCCGCGTGTCCCTTGATCGCGACGAACAACCGTTGCGACTGCATCGGGAACGTGCCGGGGTTGTTGTCGTCGGCGCCGTGGATCAGCAGGATCGGTTCGTTGATCTTGTCGGCGTGCGAGAACGGCGACATCGCCTGGTAGACCTCGGGCGCCTCCCAGAAGGTGCGCTCCTCGTTCTGGAAACCGAACGGCGTCAGCGTGCGGTTGTAGGCGCCCGAGCGCGCGATGCCAGTCGCGAACAGGTCCGTGTGCGCGAGCAGGTTCGCAGTCATGAACGCGCCGTAGCTGTGGCCTGAAACGGCGATGCGCTTCGTGTCGACGCAACCCTGTTCCTCGAGCACCTTCACCGCGGCGCGCGCGTTCATCTGCACTTGCTGCACGAACGTGTCGTTCGCCGTCTTGACGGGGCCGACGATCGGCATCGCCGCATCGTCGAAGACCGCGTAGCCGTGCAGCAGCAGGAACAGGTGCGACGCGCCGGACAGACGCAGGTAGCGGTTCGGCGCAGCGCGCACCTGGCCGGCATCACTCGCATCGGTGTATTCGAGCGGATAGGCCCAGAGCAGCACCGGGTGCTTCATGCCGGGCTTGTGCCCTTGCGGCAGATAGAGCGTGCCCGAGAGCGGGACGCCGTCCTCGCGTTGATAACGCAGCAGACGCTTCTCGATGCCGCGGATGAACTCGGCCGCAGGGTCGGGGAACGCGAGCAACGGCTTGCGCGCGTCGCTAGAGCACTCGACCACGACGAGCGAGGGCGGTTCGGCCGGCGACTCGCTGCGCACGAGCATCCGCCTGCCCGCGTCGTCGAGGAAGCCGACGAACGTCTCGTGGTGCCCCTCGGCCGCGCGGAACAGCCGCTCCTTCGTGTTGTCGCCGAGGTTCCACGCATCGACGAACGGCCGGCTGCCCTTCTCCGATGCACCGGCGCCCGTCAGGAAGACGCGGCCCTCGCGCATGCGCAGCAGACTGCGGCCGTCCTGCAGGCGTTCCGTGACCGGCCGCCCGGGGTCGCCGTAGTCGTCCTGCGTCGAGCGTTCGTAGAGCACGACCCCGGG
>DASRJH010000189.1:0-46874 GCA_035649575.1 Planctomycetota bacterium | reverse complement strand
CGAGGTTGGTATCGACGTCTGGGTCGCGGGACGCACCAGTAGCACGGACTTCCCGATCACCGCCGGCGCGCCGCAGACGAGCTACGCCGGCGGCACCGCGGAGTACGGCGACGGTTTCGTGGTACGGTTGACGAACACGCTCACAGCCACACCAACGATCGCCTGGGGTACGTATCTCGGGGGCAGCGGCAACGACTCGGCCTTGTGCCTGCTGCCCTGTTTGGGCTCGAGCACGGTCGCAGTAGGTGGCTGGACTGCGTCGACCAACTTCCCGATGGTCGGGGTACCGCTGCAACCTGTCAACGCAACCACGCTGCCGCCCCCCGCTGGCCAAATCGGCGCGGACGGTTTCGTCGCGCTCTACGCCGCCTGGAACGGAGCGTTGACGAACACGACGTACCTCGGAGGCGCCAGCGACGATCTCGTGATCGACATGGAGGAGATGATCTTCTTTTTTCCCGATGGTCTCTACCAACCGACTGTCGCGACGCTCGTTGCCTCCGGCCGAACGATGTCCTCGAACTTTCCAGTCACGCCGGTGACTGCCCTCGACACCACGCTCGGCGGCAGCCAGGACGCTTTCCTCGTCGCGCTCACACCCAACCTGAGCGTGCAGTGGTACGGCAGCTATCTGGGTGGCAGTGGAGATGAAGTTCCCTCTGGCTTGGCGCGTTCGCAGGCATGGACCGGCGTCTGGGTTGCGGGTCAGACGACATCGCCTGACTTCCCGACGACAGCAGGCTGCCTGCAGCCGCAGTTCGGCGGCGGCAGCTACTTCGGCGTCGACGGGTTCCTCACCCACATCGACCTGGGCGTGTTCGTGCCATCCCAACTGCTGTATTCCACGTATCTAGGCGGTCCGGGCGACGACGCCATCATGGACCTCGAGGTCGATGCCGCCTCCGAGTTCGTCACTGCAGTCGGCCTCGCCGGCTCGCCGCCGTTTCCGCACACGAGTCTCGGCGCGTTGCAGCCGACGTTCCAGGGCGGCGGTCCGCCACCGGTCGGTCCAACCGACGGCTTCGTCGTGCGCCTCGATCCATCACAGGCCGGTGCGGCGCAGCTCGTCTACGGCACGTTCCTCGGCGGCGCGATGGGCCAGGAGAACGTGATGGACGTCGCCCTCCGCAGCAACGGAAACGCGGTGGTCACCGGCTGGACCCTGAGCGGCGTCTTCCCGGCAACAGGCAGCTACCTCGGCAACACCGACGCGTTCGTCGCCGAGCTCAGCTTGCTGCCGAACAACGTGGTGCGCTACGGCGCGCCCTCGCCAGCAGGATGTGCCGCGATGCACCTCGCCGTGGACAGTGCGCCAGCGCCCGGGAACACCGGCTTCGAGGTGCTCGTGTACGGGGCCTTGCCCAACGCACCAGGCGTGCTGTTCCTCGGTGCGCCGGCGGCGACCGCCGCGACGATCCCGGGCCTCGGCCTCGACGTGTGGCTCCAGTTCGCCCCGCCGCCCGTCGGCAGCGCCGCGGTGTTCGCCAACGGCGGTGGGTTCGCGCGCTTCCCGGTGCCGATCCCGGCCGGCTACATTTGGGGCAGCGTCGGCTTGCAGGCCGTGTGGGTCGATCTCGGCACGGCACCCTGCGCGCTGCTGCTGGCGAGCGACGCGCTGCGCTGAGCCACGACGGTATGCTGCGACCACAGCCGCCGCGCGCCGATGGCCGACACCGATCCCGACGAGACGTGGACCGAGCTCGAGGAGCTCTTGCTCGCCTGCCTCGAGCGGCCGGACGCCGAACGCGACGCTGCCCTCGCGGAGCTGTGCACGCGGCACCCGCAGCACGCGGCTGCGCTGCGGCAGCGGTACGTACGCCTCGTCGAACTCGGATTCGTCGGTACCACTCTGCTGCCGCCGATGCAGGCGGGCGAACGCTTCGCCGACTACACGCTGATTCGCCGGCTCGGCTCCGGGTCGATGGGCGTCGTCTACCTTGCCGAGCACACGGTCACGCACGCGCACGTGGCGCTCAAGGTGCTGCGTGCGGACCTGCTTGAACAACCGCGCGCGCGCGAGCGCTTTCGCCGTGAACTCGTCGCTGCAGCGAAGGTCGACCACCCTGGCATCTGTCCGGTGCTGCACGCCGGCGAACACGCCGGCCGCGCCTTCCTGGCGATGCGCTATGTCGCCGGCGAGTCGCTCGCCGACGCGATCGCGCGCACGATAGCGGCGGATCCTGGCCCACGGGCCGTGGCGCTTTCCCCGGCAGACCAGGCGCCGGTCGACGCGGGTGCCGAACGTGATCGCATCGCGGCGGTGGTGACGCTGGTCGAACAGGCAGCGCGCGCGCTGCACGCGGCGCACTCGCAGGGCCTCGTGCACCGCGACGTCAAGCCGGCGAACCTGCTGATCGGGCCCGAGCGTGCTCCTGTGCTGGTCGACTTCGGACTCGTGCGCGACGACGCTGCGGGCGATCCGACGCTGACGGCTTCGACCGATCCGCTCGGCACGCCGGCCTACATGGCGCCGGAACAGGTCGAGCCGCGTGGCCGCCGGCCGGATGCGCGCACCGACTTGTACGCGCTCGGCGCCGTGCTGTTCGAAGCGCTGACGCTGCGCCGGCCCTTCGACGGTGCGAGCAGGGCCGAGCTCTACCGCGCCATCCTCGCAGCCGATCCACCCGATGCGCGCGCCCACAGTCCGCATGTCGGCAGCGACCTCGCGGTCGTCGTTCAGAAGGCGCTCGAGAAGGACCCCGCGCGCCGTTACGCCTCGGCGGCGGCCTTCGCCGACGACCTGCGGCGCGTGCTGCGGCGTGAGCCTGTGTTGGCGCGCCCCGCGGGACCATGGCGGCGGCTGACGCGTTGGGGCCAACGCCACCCGGGGCTCGCGGGGGCGCTCGCTGCCGCGTTCCTGTCGCTGGCGGCAGGCCTCATCGTCTCGCTACAGCTGCTTGCTAGTGCGCGCGGCGCCTTGGAGGCGCGCGAGGTAGGCGATCTCGCGGCCGCCGCCATGGCGATCTTGGGAAACGACACTACGGCGGCCTTGGTGCGCGCGATCGACGGCGTCGGCAGGGCACCGGACGATCCGGCTACCGTGGGTTCCCTCTACGCAGCTGCGGCGGAGTGGCAGGAACGCGAGCGCCGCAACGTGCCCTCGCCGTTCAGTCTCACGACCCCGGCCAACGGCAGCTTCGTCGCAGTTGCGTCCGATGGGACGGCCCAGACCTGGATCTTGCGGTCCGGCTGTGATCCCGTCGAACTCGCGACGCAGGCCGCGGGTCACTTCCACGTGCATCGAGTCGTGGCATCGGCCGACGGCAGCCGTGTGCTGGTGATGTCCGTCGCGCGCTGGAATCCTGCAACGAAGAAACGCCGCCGCCATACCGACCACCCTTTGCGCCTTCCAGGGGGTCTCGCGACGCTCTGGGATCCGCAGCGCCCCGACGCGCCACTCGCGACGCTGGTGCATCCCGACGAAGTACTCTGCGGCATCTGCCTTGCCGACGGTAGCGTGCTCACGGGCTGCGGCGATGGGATCGCGCGGGTGTGGCCGCCGGACAGCGCAGCCGCGCGCGAGCTGCGTGGCCACACAAAGGCCGTGTACTCGTGCGCGGCTTCACCCGACGGCAGTCTGCTCGTCACTGGCAGCCTCGACGGCACGGTGCGCCGCTGGGACGCCCGCACGGGGGAACCGTGCGGCGATCCGATCCCGCACGGCGGCTGGGTGGTGGCGGTCGACTTCATACCACCTCGCCCCGGGCAGATCGCTCGCTTCGTCACCGCGACCGGCTACGACAGCAGGCGTACATGGCGCGACGATCCGGGCTTCGCCGACGACCGCGTGCGGCTGTTCGATGCCGATGGCAGAGCACTCGGGCTACTTGGCCAGCACCGCGGCCGCATCGAGGGCGTGCGCTGTTCACCCGATGGGGAACATGTGGTCTCGTTCGGCGCCGACTACGAAGCGCAACTGTGGCGCGTGCCGGCGTCCGGGGAGCCAACGTTGGTCGATCGCCTGTTGCACCCGGGCGTCGTCTACGACGCGGCCTTCGACGCAACCGGGCAGCACCTCGCGACGGTGACGGTCCCTGGCACTGTGCACCTCTGGAACCGCGAGGGACGCTCGCTCGCGGTGCTGCACGGCCACCGCGCTTGCGCCAGCGGCTGCGCCTTCCTCGGCGACACGCTGGTGACCTCAGCGATCGACAACACAGTGCGCACATGGGATTTCACGCCGCGTCTCGTCGCCGAGTGGCGCCACTGCCAGCTCGCCAACGCCGCGGTCAGCAACGACGAAAGGTGGCTCATCGTCGCCGAGGCATCGGGAATCGTGATGGTGCGCGATCGACTCGCGATGCGCGATAGCTCTGTGCGGCGGTTCGACACCGGCGTGCGCAACATCACGTGCATCGACGTGGACGCCACCGGCCAGAGGTTCCTGCTCGGCGACGAGAGCGGGAGGCTGCACGTGTTCGGCGCCGACGGTGCCGCGCTCCGGCCTCCGATTGCTGCGCACGATCGGCAAATCAAGCAGGTGCAGTGGCGCCCTGGCGACGATGGGCACGTGCTCACGTCGAGCTACGACGGCCGCGTGCGAGTTTGGAATCTGCGTGGTTCCGGGCCGCCGCTCGCCATCGACCTCTTGCCCGCACCCGCTTCGACTCTGCGTGCGCAGTATGTGCCCGGAATGCATGGCAATCCGGTGTGGAGTGCCGCGTTCGCGAGGGACGGAGGCAGTCTGTTCGCCGCGACGGACGACCCACCCGAGAACCGTGTGCAGTGCTGGGTGGTGCGTGACGACGGCGCGGGAGGCTTGGCCGTGGGGGATCCGACGACTCTCGGGAGACACAGCGCCGTGCTACGTTCCATGGCAGTGGCGCGCGATGCGCCGTGGCTCGCCGGCGGTTCCTGGCAGGGCGATGTGTGGTTGCGGACGTTGCCTTCGGGTTCCGGCCGGGTGATCGCGCACCTGCCGAACGACGTCACGGCAATCGCACTGCAGCCGGCGGGGACCATGGTCGCGTGCGGCCTGCAGGATGGCACGGTCCACGTGCTGCGCGCGGACGGCACGCTGCGCTACGCGTTGCCGACGCTGGGAGCGCGCATCAAGAGCCTCGTGTTCCTCGACGAAGGCGCCAAGTTGTTGGTAGCAAGTCGGAGCGGCGTGGTGCAGATCTGGCCGACCGACCCGCAGCGACTGCTTGCGGAGGCCGCTCGGCACGTGGGACCCGTCATCGGAGCGGGCCGGTGACGCAGCAGGCTCCGTGAAGCGATCCGTTCGGTTCAGTTGTCCTTGAGCCGCAGCAGAGCCGCGAGAATCTGCGGTTTGCTGCCGGGCTCGGGGCTGCGCAGGTAATCCTCCGCGACCGCCTTCGCGTCCGCATGCTTGCCGGCCCGCGCCAGCGTCGAAGCGAGCAGATACACCTGTTCGCTGCGTTCGAGCCCGTGCTGCTCCTGCCACGCGACGGCCTTCCGGCAGAGCTGTTCGAGCTCGACGAGGTCGGCCGCCGGGTCGTCCCGCAGCGTGATCGCGAGCAGCCAGGCCGCCCAGTGTTGCCCGGGATCGACCCGCAGGCAGCGCCGGAACTCGCGGATCGCGCCTTGCCGATCGCCGGCCTTGCGGGCTTCGACGCCGCGAGCCTCGGCGCGTTGCCAGATCCGCGCGAGCTGTTGCTGGATCGTCTCGAGCGAGAAGTCGGCCGGCGCCACCGCGACACAGCGCAACCAGGCATCCGCGGCCGCCTCGTCGTCGGAACGCAGCAGGCAGTCGTAGCCGAGCCTCCCGAGCGCGTCGCAGAGCAGCGTGCGCGCTTCCTCGAACTCCGGCATCAGGCGATGGGCCGCCTCGAGCTCCTGCACTGCCTCGGTGAATCGGCGTTGCTCGAGCTTGATGCGCCCGAACACGAGGTGGGCCTTGCCTTCCTGTGGATTGTAGGCGAGCGCGCGCTCGACGATCTTCAGCACGTCGGCGTGGTCGGCTCCGGTCCCGAGCCGCGAGTAGGCGCGCCCGATCAGCAGGTTGGACAGCACCTTCGCGCTGTCCTGGTCGTTCGGCTTCAGCTGCATGTAGGCCTCGAGCTGCAGGATCGCGTCGTCGATGCGGCCCTGACCCGTGAGGCTCATCGCCAGCTCCTGCCGCAGGCGTGGATCGGGGCGCTGCGCGAGGCCGCGCCGCGCGTATTGCTCGGCTTCGACGTAGTTCTCGCATTCGCGCAGCAGCTGCGCAGCGCCGAGCCAGGCTTCGATGCAGTCCGGGTCGGCCCGCTGTGCCTCGCGGTAGCGACGCAGCGCCGGCAGGGCCCGGTCGCACGCCCTTTCCCAGGCGGCCAGCGCGCACAACAGACCCGGACGCGCCGGGTACTCTTCGAGTGCCTGTTGCAAGTTGCGCCTCGCGGCCAGAGCGCGCGCATCGTCCGCGGCGAGATGCGCCGGGCGTCCGGCTGCGGCCAAAGCCAGCAGTTCCGGCACGACGGCGCTCAGGTCACGCATCGCTGCGAACGCGACGAGGTCCGGATGTCCGGGCCCGAGCTCGCGCGCCGCCGCGTAGATCGCCTGCGCCGCTGCATCGTCCCCTGCGCGCTGCAGCGGCTCGAACGCGGCGAGTTGTGCCTGCAGCAGCAACGCCGTCGCTTGGGTCCGCCGCTTGGGGTCGACCTCGCGGGCCAGCTGCGCGCGCGCTGCTTCGATGGCCGCGCGCGCATGCCGGCTCGCCGCTTCGTAGTCGGCCCGCTTCAGCGCGAGGCGCACGAGCAGCTGCCGCGCGCGCAACTCGTGGATCGGATGACGCGCCGCGGCGACCGCTGCCTCGAGGTGCTGCTCGACTTCTTCGACTGCCACGGGGATCCGCTGCAGACCCTCGTGCGCGAGGTTGAAGTGCGCGACCGCGTTGGCGTTGTCCACGGCGAGGCTCGAGCGCCACAGCGCTTCGCTGCTGCCGAAGTCGAAGGCCCGGCGGCAGGCACCAGCCGCGAGCAGCACGAGGATTGCCGTGGCCACCGCGAGCCCCGTCCGGCCCAGCGTCTTCTGCAGCACCATTGCCGTGAAGAACGCCGCAGCCGGCACGGCGAGGTAGAGGTAGCGGTCGGCCGCGGCGGTCGTCGACGCCGGGTAGACGGTGTTGAACGGCAGCAGGGCCACGAAGAACGACGCGATGGCCAAGGCGCCGGGCCGCCACGCGCGGCGCGAGCCCGCGACGACCATGGCGACCAGCGCGATCGCGAGGATCGCGAAGCCGGCCCAGGGCTCGGCGCCAAAACGCGCGAGCGTGTCGACTTCGGGATAGAGCACGTTCAGGTGCAACGGCCAGAACGCTGTCGCGACGTAGTGCTCGCAGACGCCGCCGAGCTGCGGCAACCTGTTGCCGAGAGCACCCGTGGCCAGCGTGCCCTCGGCTGCGGCGATCGCGCGGTGATGCCATGCGATCGGCAGCGTGACGAGCAACAACACGGCCGGGCCGAGGAAGCGCATTCGCGAGCCGCCGGCGTGCAAGCACACGAGCACGGCCAGCAGCGGCAGGACGACGGCCGTGGCCTTGCTGTACATCGCGAGCGCCGCCAGGACCGCGAGGACCAAGGCGCGCCACCAGCTCGGGCGCTGCGCAAAGCGCACGGTCTGCAGCAGGGCCGCGAACACGAACAGACCCGAGAGCACGTCCTTGCGGCCGCTGACCCACGCCACGGATTCGGCGAGCGCCGGGTGTGCGAGGAAGCACGCACCGGCGAGCAGTGCCACGACGCGCTGCGCGCCGCACGCGAGCAACAGCCGCACGAGCACCGCGGCGCCGAGGCCGTGCAGCAGCAGCGAGTGCACGTGCGCCCAGAGCGGCGACGCGCCGCCCCACGCGTAGTCGAACCACAGCGAGCAGTGCGCGACCGGCAGCCAGGCGTTCGCGATGGGCCGCCGCGGATCCAACACGGCGCTCAGACCCTCGCGGAACTCGGGATTGTCGGGCCCGAAGAAGAAGTTGTCGTCGAAGTCGAGGAACGCCGCCCCGAGCGCCGCGGGCAGATAGACGAGCAGCGCGAGACCGAGCATCGACACGACCGTGCCCCACAGCGGCGGCAATGACTCGGACGCGGACACCGGGCGTGGCGCGGGGTCGGTGGCGGACGCGATCATGAGGGGTCGCACAGCGTAGCCACGCACGCTTGCAGTGGGGCAAGTTCCGGGCAATCTCTGCGCTGCCGTGTTCTCCGCCCGCCACCTGCGTCCCGGCGCCGACGACGTCGTGCGCGCCTTGCTCCGGCGCAAGCGAGCCGTGTGGCCGCTGCGCCGGCGCGGCGCCGATCTCGGCTATGCGGTCACCGTCGCGCGCGAGCTGCCGAGCAAGGAGCAGGCGCTGGCGCGCTGGTGTGCCAGCGAACCCGTCTTCGCGCCGGGCGTGCTCGGCCGCGGTCTTCGTCCCCAGGCCCGCGCGATCGCGGCCTCGCTGCGTCTGTTCGACCAGATGCGCGCGGGCGGTTCGTTCGTCGACGAGATCGAACGCCGCATCGGCGGCGACCTCGAGCTGCACTTCCGCGGCAGCAGCAAGGACCGCGACAACCCGCGCGAACTCGCGCGGCTCCACTTCGATGCGGGACCCGACGGCGCGATCGTCGCGCGCGACCTGTGGTCCCAGCTGGTGTGGATCGCCGCCGGCACCGACCGTTCGCTGCGCATCCGTTTCGGCGCGGGGCCCGACCCCGCTGATGCGAGCGCGCCGGTTGCCGATCTGACGAGCGGCTGGGCCGACCTGTTGGCGGCGCGCGTGTTCCCCGAGTCGGCAGCCATCCTGGACTGTGCGCCGCTGCGCGCTCTGCTGCAGCAGCTGCTGCAGCGGCCCCACCGGTTGTCGGAGCGCATCGTCTACAACAACTGCCCCGACGGCGGTGCGCTGTTCCACCACGATGCAGAACCGGGCCAGCTCGGCGTCGTCTTCTGCCAGCTCGAAGGACACACGGCCTGGATCTCGCTCGGCAAGCGCCGGCTCGCGGCGCTGCTCAGCAAGTGCGGCCATGCTCGCAACCCGAGCAGAGCGATGGCAGCGCTGGACCATGGCGACCTTGCGCTCGAGTCGGTGATCAACCGCGACGCGGTGTTCACGGCGGCGCTCGCTGCGCGCGGGGCCCTGTTCGTGTTGCAAGCCGGCGACGCGATCCTGCTGCCTTCGTTCAGCATCGACGCGGTCGCGTGGCACAGCGTGATCGCGCTCGGCGAGCGACCGAGCCTCGCACACAGCTACGGGATCTTCCCGCGGCGTGCCGACTACCCAATGGCCGCAGACCGGCACGGCGGATAGAACGCGCGACGTGGTCCTCGTGCCGAGCCAGCTGCAGCAGCACCTCGAACTGGCCGGGGCGGCCTACGGCGCCGACCTCGTGCTGCCGGCCGGAACCGCCGCTCCTCGGGTCATCGCGCAGCAAGCACCTCGTCCGGCCCCGCGGCTGGAGGCCCCCCCACCGGCTGCTGCGGCCGGCCGGCCCGAAACAAACGCCGTCGCCAAAGGCGGCGACGGCGACCGGGCAGCTGCCCTGCAGGCGCTGCGCGCCGAAGTCATGCCGTGCACGAAGTGCAAACTGCACGAGGGCCGACAGCACGTCGTGTTCGGCGAAGGCAATCCGAGGGCGCGCGTGATGTTCGTCGGCGAGGCCCCCGGCGCGAAGGAAGACCAGACCGGTCGCCCGTTCGTCGGCCCGGCCGGTCAGCTGCTCGACCGCATCCTGTCGGGAGCCATGGGCTTGCAGCGTGGCGAAGTCTACATCGCGAACATCAACAAGTGCCGCCCGCCCGGCAATCGCGTGCCCCAACCCGACGAGGTCGCGGCCTGCCTGCCCTTCCTGCGCCAGCAGATCGCGCTCGTGCGGCCCGAAGTCATTGTCTGCCTGGGCCGCACTGCAGCCCACAACCTGCTCGGCACGACGGAGCCGATGCATGCGTTGCGCGGCCGCCCCCTCGTCTACGAAGGGGTGCCGGTGGTCGTCACCTGGCACCCGGCCTTCCTGCTGCGCGATGCTTCGCACAAGAGGGAGACCTGGGAGGACATCAAGCGCGTGAACCGCTTGCTCGGCCTGCCCGAGCGCCCCGGGTCGCCAGCGCCATAGGGTCCGAGTCCTCGGGTCTGGGGTATGGCAGGCTGCAGCGAAGGCCCGGAAGCGACCTTGACCATGTTGCGCCGGCTCGCTACCGTCCGCCGACCCTGCGCCTCTCCCGTCCCTCGAAGACGCAGGTTCGCCCGGAACAGCCGAGTTCGTCGTCCGATCTGCACTTTGGTGGCATGGACCTGGGTGCAGGAACCGCCTGCTCGGTTCGACCGTGCGATTGGTTGCTCTTTCGCTCCGATCTCCTGCTTCCAATTGGGCCGGTCTGCAATGGCCGGCTGCAAACGGGCAGGTGGCAACGGCTCGCTTGCCAATGCCGCCATCCCGCTATCGTTGATCCCGCCCTTTGGTTCCGCCCTGCGGACTCGCTCCCTCTCCCCGTTCGCCTTCCTGGCAGGCAATCAGCATGATCACGGTTCAGACCCTGCGCACGTACGGCCTCTATGCGTCCTCCTGGCTCGCTTTGGCCGCCTGTGCGGGCACGCCTTCGAGTCCCGAAGCCAATCCGACCGCAGCCAAGCCACCCGCGGCCGATCCCGCTGCTCCATTCGCTGACTTGACGGCGCAAGCGCCCGCGCCGAGCAAGCCGGCGGAAGCCGAGCCGAAGCCGCAGAACCCACAAGGCCAGCCTCAGGGGCAGGAGCCGCGTGATCCGCAGGCCATCGCGCGCAAGGCCCTCGAGAATGCGCGCCGATCGCTCGATCTGCGTCTGTTCGAAGATGCGCGCAACGAAGCAGCGTTCGTGCTCGAGCTCGACAACGAGAACCGCGAGGCGCGCGACATCCTGCAGCGCTGCAATCAAGTGCTCGGCGACAAGGACGTGCCGTTGCGCGGCGTGATCAGCGACATCATTCTCGAGGATCGCATCCGGCAGGAGCGCGAGCGAGCCCTCGTCGAGAACGACCTCGCTTCGGGCCGCGCGCACATGGGGCTCGGCAACTTCGGCCGCGCGATCGACAGCTTCGAGCGCGCCGTCACGGCGATGAGATACTCGCGCTACACGCAGGCAAACGACCCGCTGCGCAAGCAGGCCGAGCTGCTGCTGGCCGATGCCGTGGAGGCCAAGCGCAAGGCCGAGAAGCAAGCCTCCGACCAGGCCAAGCAGGCCTCCGAGACCGAGCTGAACCGCATTGCGCGCGACCAGGAGATTGCGCGCGAGACGCACGTCGACCGCCTGCTCGAAGCCGCGAACGTGAAGTTCCAGGCCGGTGAATACGCGACCACGGTGAACCTCATCGACCAGGCCCTGCTGATGGATCCGACCAACGCGGAGGCGCTCGCCTTGCGCGATCTCGCGGATCGGGCCCGGCACAGCGTGTCCGTCGAGGTCCAGCGCGAGCGCTGGCGCACCGAGTGGAACAACACGTTCCTCGAGCTGCAGCACGCCAACATCCCGCAGACCGACACGGTCGTCTTCGATCCGGCGCGCTGGGCCGTCGTCAGCAAGCGCGAAGCAGCCGCCTACACGCGGCCGATGGACGTCGACACGCCCGAGAACCAGGCGATCCAGAAGCTGCTCGACGACACCGTGCTCGACCACAACTTCGCGAACGCGACGGTGCAGGACTGGGCCAACTACTACAGCCAGGTCACGGGCGCGACGTTCTTCGTCACGCAGGAAGTGCGCGAGATCGCGGCCGAGACGACGACGCTGACGGATTTCCGGCTCACGCGCCGATCGGTCGCCGAGGCGCTCAAGGCGATCCAGTCACAGACGGGCGTCGCCTACCGGATCAAGGACGGTCTCGTGCACCTCGTGAGCCCCGCGAACGCGATCGGCCAGCTCTACCAGCAGCCATACATCGTCAAGGAGCTCGTGCAGGGTGTGCCCGGCAAGCCCGGTCCGGACCTGCGCCTGTCGGTGCCCGGCGATGATGCGCCGCTGTTCCCGGAGCCCGAGGAGGAAGCAGCGCCGTCCGTCGTGGACGAAGGTCGCCTGCAGGAGCTCATCAAGTCGACGATCGCGAGCGACAAGTGGGACGGCAGCCCGTTCACGATGAACATGCAAGCCGGCGTGCTGTTCGTGCGCGCCGACCGCGAGACGCACCAGGCGGTCGAACGGCTCATCAACGAGCTGCGCCGCCACGTCGGCATCCAGATCGACGTCGAAGCGCGCTTCCTCAGGGTCGAAGACAGCTTCCTCGAGGACGTGGGCATCGATCTGCGAGGCCTCGGCGACCAGTCGTCGCAGGGCATCCCGGGGCGCGGCCTCGAGAAGCAGGGCCAGCGCCAGAACACCGGCTTCGACGACTTCGGTCCGCGCCAGCAGCAGAACCCCGCGTCACCCGGCGTGGTCGGCACAGGCACGGAGCCGGGCATCTTCTTCGACGACGGCCAGGACGGCGACGGCATGGCGCGCGTCGAGAACCTCTACAACCAGACGCTCGGAGGTCGCAACGGCGGACTGACCAACGCGGGTGGTCTGTCGCTGCAATACGCCTTCCTCGACGACACCGAGGTCGAGATCGTGTTGCGCGCGGTCAGCAAGCAGGAGCGCAGCGAGCAGATCGAGGCGCCGCGCCTGATGATCTACAACAACACGCGGGCGAGCATGCACAACCTGCAGAACATCGCCTACATCAAGGACTTCGAGGTCGAAATCGCGCAGGCCGCCGCAGTCGCGAACCCGGTCATCGGCACCGTGCACAATGGCGTCGCGCTCGACGTGCGGCCCGTCGTCGACAGCGAGCTCAAATTCGTGACCATGGAGCTGCGGCCCACGGTCATGACGCTGCAGCTGCCGATCCCGACGTTCACGACGACGCTCGGCGTCGGCCAGCCGATCTCGATCCAGCTGCCCGAAGTCACGCTGCAGCGCGTGCGCACGACGGTCACGATGCCCGACGGCGGCACGATGATGCTCGGCGGCATGCGCCTCGTGGAACGCCAGAACCTGAAGTCCACGGTGCCGTTCCTGGGTAGCCTGCCCGGCCTCAGCTGGCTCTTCAGCCGCACCGGCACCTCGGTGCAGAACCGCAAGATCCTGATCCTGATCCGCGCCAAGATCGTGCTCATGGAAGAGCACGAACCGAACCCGAAGTCCCTGCCTGCCGTGCCGGCCTCGCCGAGTGGCATGAATGGCCCCGTGCCTCCGTCCGGCCTGACGATGCTCCGATAGCAGGGAGACACTGCGAACTCGCGGCGCAGCGGAGCGCCGCTTGCGCCCGAGGCACCACTGGTGCCGGCGAGCGAACGGGGCAGGGACTGAACGCTTCGCCGTGCGCGTCGTTATGGTTGCTGCCCATGGCCTGCCCGCGCCCGCTCGGAACGCGCACGCTGCCGCTGCTCGTCTTCTGTTGCACGACGGCGCACCTGCCCGCGCAGACGCGGCTCGACCGCGAGATCTCGTTCGTGCGCGCGCTCGCGAGGGACATGAGCCTCGAGCTGGCCAGGTCCGAGTCAGACCGGCTCGCCGCGGAGTTCCGCAGTGCCGGCGACCAGGACAAGATCGCCCTGCTCGCCATCGAGATCTCCTACCATGGGGCGCGCACGCGCAGCGACCGCAATCAGCAGCGCACGCTCTACCGCGAGGCGATCGCCGGCTCGAAGGAGCTGATCGCACGCTCGTCGGATGTCGCTGTGCAGACCGCGGCACGCACGACGCTCGCGAACGCGTCGCGCGAATTCGGTCAGGTCCTCGTCGAGGCGCTCGACGTCGCGCGCGTGGAATCGCCCGAACGCGGCAAGGAGCTCGAAGACGAAGCCAGCCTCGTGTTCGCCGCCGGCATCGAGGCGTGCTCGAAGGTCATGGAGCGGCTGCGCCCGCCGCGCAAGGACCCACAGCAGGAGACCGAGTACTACCTGATGTGGCTGCGCCGTGGCGTGCTCGCCCGCGAACGGGCGCGCGCCGTCGTGGCCGAGCGCTCCGTGCTGTTGCCGAAAGCAATCGACGATCTCACGAGCCTCGTGCTCGAGGCAGGTGAGGAGACCGCGATCGGGCTGCGCGGCATGTTCGAGATCGCGCAGTGCAATGAAGTCGCCGGCAAGATCTTGGACGCGCTGCGCAGCTACCGCACGACGATCGACCAGATCGCGACGTCGCTGCAGGCAGCTCGCACCCGCGAGCTCGACCTCACGCAAGAGATGCAGCGATTCCTGTTCGAGATGATGCAGGAAGTCTACGCGCGCGCCGGCCAGCTCATGGTGCACGAGGGCTCCGCCGGGACCGGGGAGTTGTTCGCGGCGTTTCGCGCGAACATGAAGCTGTTCGGCGAGCAGGACAAGGACCTGTTCGAAGTCGCCAGCGAGCAGCACGGGCACCTCGTGCTGCTGGCCGAGTCCCGTTTCCTCGCAGCGTCGGGCAACCAGGCCAAGGTCTCGCAGGCACTGGCCATGGCGCGCAGGATCCACGACAGACATCGCGGCGACCACGTCGGCGAAAAGGCCCGGGCGCTGTTGCGCGGCATGATCGAAACGCACGCCAGCCTCGTCTCGGGTGGCCTCCTGCTCGAGCTGGGCAAGGGCGCACTCGAGCACCAGGACTACGAGCTGGCGGTCACTGACCTACGCCGCTGCATCGCGGTCCTCGACGATTCCGAACCGGCGACGCGACTTGCGGCATGGCAGCTGCTCGGCGCGGCCCACAGTGCCTCCGGGCGCCACCGCGAAGCCATGCTCGCGCTCTGCGAAGGACTCGAGCAACTCGGCTCGAGCAACCAGGAGCGAGCGGGCGAAGCCGCGAACGAGCTCGAACGCGCCGTTGCGAATCACAAGCGCCAGGTCGGCGCGGACCCATCGTTCGAACCGGACCATGCGCGAGCCGCGGCCTTGATCGCCAGATACTCGGCGACGGGCGGCAGCATGCAGTGCTGGAAGACTGCCAACGCGCTGTTCAACGACGGCAAGTTCCGCGAAGCGATCGCCGAGTACGCGAAGATCGAGAGCGGCTTCCTGCACTACGAGCAGGCCCGTGTGCTGATCGCGAGGGCCTGGTCGGCGACCGGCGACTTCGACGTCGCGCGAAGAACCCTCGCTGAGTATCGCGCCTGGGTCGCAGACAATCCGCTGCCGGCGAGCGACACCTCGAGGCTGCAGGTGCGCCGCGCTGCCGCTGCCGAGGCCGCCTTCGCCGAAGTGCAGATGAGCTACGTCGAGGCCCGCGGCAGCGCCGAGTTGCAGCGCAAGCAGGACCTCACGAAGTATCCGGCCGCACTCGAGAACGCGCGCGCCTACATCGCCGATGCGGGCAAGGACGGCGAGGCCAACCTGGCGACCGTGCTCGAGTACATCGGCCGGCTGCACGCGGACCTCGCCGAGCTCGATCGCGCCGAAGAGGCCTGGGCGCAACTCAAGACGAAGGACGCCGCCCGCGCTTCGCGTCTTGCCGCCTGCATCTTCCAGGAATACCAGAGCCAGGTGAAGACGCTCGGCGTCGAGCTCGACAACGTCATTGCCAACGACCAGGACGAGGCGGCCGTCGATGCCGCGACGCAGGCCCTGAACGCGATGCGCACGAGACTCGTCGCGATCGGCTCGGACTACATCGCGAGCTCGCCGAAGCCTCAGCTCGCGATCCTGATCGCGACGATGCAGGGCTACGAAGCGCTCGACAACTGGCCACGGGTCGAGGAGATCGCACGCAAGACAATCGACCTGCACGGCGCCGCGACGAATCGGGCCATCGAGCAGTTCGTGCGCCCGAAGATCGGCGAAGCGCTGCTGCAGCAGAGGCACTTCCAGCAGGCCTACGACCTGCTCGTCGAAGCCGAACGCGCGAACCCCGACAACTTCGAGGTGAAGCGCCTCGTCTGCCGCGCGCTCGGTGGTTGGTTCGAGTTCTCGAAGACCGGCGCGAACACGCGTGTCGCGGGGCTGGACCGGCCGGCCGACGCCTACCGCAAGTACTACACCGAGTACCGCGTCTGGGGCGATCGGCCCGAGGTCAGCATGTACAGCCTCGCGTGGTATCGCTTCCAGTGGGAGGCCTACTGGTTCGCGCGCCAGGCCGGTCTCGCGGACAGCAAGTTCAAGGAGATCGCCGACAAGTTCTATCGCATCGCGAGGTCGACCGACGACTTCGCGAAGCTGAAGACCTACGGCCGTGAGGGCCGGCTGCTGTTCCGCTTCTTCCAGAGCAATCGCTGACCCGGCAAGACCAACGATGCGCACCTTCACGCTCGACTGCGCTTTCCAGATCGGGTCTCGTGCAGCAGACTCTCCGCGCGTGTCCCCATGATCCGAAAGATCCGCAAGATCAGAAGGCAAGTGCCCTTCCTTCGCATCCTTGCTGTGGCAACGCCGGTGTTGTTCGCGACCACGCTGCTCGCGCAGGACCCCGTCGAGCCGAGCGTGCTCGAGGACGTGTTCGCCTACGAGAACGCCGGTCTGATCGGCTACCTGATCGTGCTGATGTCGGTCATTGCACTCGCGCTCGTCATCGAGAACTTCGTGACGATCAAGCGCGAGAAGCTCGCGCCGCCCATCCTGCTCGACGAGCTCGAGGAGCTGTTCGAAGCCGAGAACTGGAAGGATGCGATCGTGCTCTGTGAGCGCGACAAGAACTACCTGACGAATGTCGTGGGTGCCGGCCTCTCGAAGCTCGGCCACTCGTTCGAGACGATGCAGGCGTCGCTGCGCGAGATGCAGACCGAAGAAGCCGTGAGGCTGTTCCAGAAGATCGGCTGGCTGTCGCTGATCGCAGCGATGTCGCCGATGATGGGCCTGTTCGGCACCGTGACGGGCATGTTCCTGACCTTCAGCACGATCGCGCGCGCCGGCGGTCCGGTCAGCCCGGCCGAGCTCGCGAGCGGCATCAAGATGGCGCTGATCACGACGATCTTCGGCCTGGCGGTCGCGATCCCGGTCAGCGTCGCGTTCTACGCGCTGCGCAACCGAGTGCTGCGCACGTCGATGGAGATCAATGCGATGACCGAGGATCTGTTCGAGCGCTTCCGCAGCGCTTCACTGCGGAGCTGATGCCGATGGACATGATGAAGGTGGCCCAGCAGCACGTCGCCATCGACATGACTCCGATGATCGACTGCGTGTTCCTGCTGATGATCTTCTTCGTGCTGATCATCGACCTGAGCCAGCAGAACCTCGAAGACCTCGTGCTGCCGCGCGCCGTCTATCGCGTCCTCGACGACCAGCCGCCGAAGAACCGTCCCGTCGTCAACGTGCTGCAGAACGGCAGCGTCGTCTACCGCCAGCGCGTCGTCTACGACCCGGCCGTGCACGGCAAGGACTACCGGCCGATCAAGGAACTGCTGCTCGCGATCCGCAGGGAGGGCCTGGCCAACAAGGCTGGACGCGAGAACAAGCTGGTCGGCGGCAGACCCGTGCCGCTGATGGACGTGCCGATCCTGATCCGCGCCGACAAGTGGACCGAGTGGCACTACGTCGGCGAGATCATGAAGCAGTGTTGCCAGCCCGACATCGCGTTCTGGCAGGTCGAGCTCGCGTTGTCGGAGGTCGACAAGGAGGCCGGCGAGAAGGACCGGAACAGGACCCGTCGATGAGCTTGCTCGAAGAAGTCCAGGAAGAGGTCAAGTGGGACATGACCCCGATGATCGACACCGTCTTCCTGATGATCATCTTCTTCGTCTGCATCGACTTCAAAGTGCTCGAGTCGAAGCTACAGGCCTACCTGCCGAAGGAGAGCGGCACCCGAGCCGCGATCGCGGAGCCGCGCGAACAACTGCCGGTCCGGATCTACGTCGAGTCGCCCGGCGTCCCCGAGTACCAATCCGGCACAGCGGCCGGCCTCGTGCAGGAAGGCACGAAGCGCCCCAACCGCTTCGTGCTCAAGGACCACCGCGTCCGGTGGGAAGTCGGGCCGAAGCCGCTCTACAGCGTCCAGGAGCTGACCGCGGAGCTGAAGCGCATTGCGCTCGACCCGAGCAGCCAGGTGCCGGACCAGGGCACGGGTGGCCGGAAGCTCCTGGGCTGCGTCATCGAAGCCCACCCCGGCACCTACTACGACGACGTCGCGAAGACCGCGGACGCGTGCAACGAGGCCGGTTTCAGGGAAATCAGCTTCGGCAGCGGTCTCGGCGGCAAGTAGTCGATCTTCGCCGCAAGGCACCGCCCACGTACCGGTGGTAGCCCCCGCCGCCCCCGGGCGCGCGGGCGGCAAAGGCCCCCTATCAAGTGCCAAAAACCGCTGGCACCTCCTTGTCACCAGGGCTAGCTTTCGCCTCCCACTGACCGGGTCTCGCTGGAGTCCCGGCCGGTTGTTTGTCCGCTCCGTGACCGCAGCAAGTCCCTCTCGACCGGCCCAATCCGGCAGTCCCCCCGGATCGGCGATGGTGCCCTCCATTGTTTGTATCCGGTCGCTTGCTGCTGCCACTGAGAGAGTTCCGCGCCCGCGGAACTGGTCTGCGATCTCGTACGCACCGAGCGTGAAATGATGGCTCTCGAACATCCGCGCCTTCTCGCTGCTTCGCTGATTGGTCTGTTCCTCGCGACGTCGTGCTCGACGCCTCCCGAAGCGACCGCACCAGCACCCACCACCACGACCCCGCGGGCCGCCGCCACGCAGGAGCCCCAGCAGCCCCAACCGCAGCAGAGGGTCACCGACGAACGGCGCCAGGCGCTCGTCGCCAAGTACATGTCGAACGCGCAGGCGCTGCGCAGCAACGGCAACCTCGAAGCCGCGAAGCGCGAGTTGCTGAAGGCCAAGGAGCTCTCCCCGGCCAACGAGGAGATGCTCACGCTGCTGCGTTCGGTGCAAGCCGAGCTCGGCGAACCCCCGGGACGAGTCAGCACCTACCCCGAGGAGCAGCTGCGTCTGCGACAGATCGGCGAGGAGCGCGCGTTCGCGAACGTGCAGGCGCAGCTGCAGAAGGCGCAACAGGCGATGGCGGACAAGAACTACGCTGGCGCCGTCGAAGAGCTGCGTCTCGCCCATCTCGCGATCGAGGTGAAGAAGGACGACATGGACTGGAAGGACCTCCCGGCCCAGGTCCAGAAGGCCAGAGTCGAGGCCGAGCGGCTCTATGACGAACAGCGGCAACAGAGCCAGGCCAAGCAGAACGAAGAGGCGGCCGAGCAGCTGAAGAGGCAATACGCGGAGAACGAGGCCCGGCGCGCAGCGCGGCTCGAAGCGTTGCTGCACGAAGCGCAGATCGCGTTCCAGAACCGCGCGTTCCAGCGCGCGCAGGATCTGACGAGCAGCGCGATGCAGCTCGACCAGAACAATGCGATCGCCTACGAGCTGCACACGGCGGCCGTCAAGGCCGGCCGCGAGGGCGCGACCGAGGACTACCACGCGCAGCGCGCACGCAGCATCCGCGCGATGATCGAAGCCGACGAGGATCTCAAGATCCCGCAGACCAGCGTGCTCGAGCTCGACATGGAGACCTGGCAGCGCGCCATGGGCCGTTCCCGCGCGAGGACGCAGGCTGCGATCATGGACCCGCAGGACGACGCCGTGTGGAACAAGGTCCGGACCGACCAGGTCGGCAAGCTCTCCTACACGGAAGAGACCGGTGCGTTCCTCGACGTGATCAAGAACCTCAACCTGATCACGGGCGTGACGATCATCACGACCCCCGCGGCGCGCGAAATCATCAACACCGAGAGCCTCAAGATCGTGATCGAGCTCGTGTCCTCGATGACGCTCAAGGACTTCCTGAGCCACATGGTCGGGCGGAGCCAGAACCTCGCCTGGACGGTCAAGAACGGCGTCGTCGTGATCGGCAACAAGTCGGAGGCTGCCGGCACGATCCAGAGCGAGATCTATCCCGTGAAGGATCTGATCTTCAAGGAGACGCAGTTCCTGCCGCCGCGCATCCGCGACATCCCCGGCGACACTGCGGACGACACGCCGAGGACCGGCAGCGAAGGTGAAGACCCCGTTGCGGGCATCGAGCTCGCGGACCTCGTCACGACGCTCAAGGACGCCACCGATCCCAAGTATTGGGAGACCGATGGCGTCGAAGTGCGGCCCGAAGAGTCCGGCCTGCTCTCCGTGAAGGCGAGCCCCGAGATGCAGGCGCTGGTCAGGAGCACGCTCGACGACATGCGTCGCTTCTCGACTCCGATCGTCACGATCGACTCGAAGTTCCTGACGATCTCGCGCAACTTCCTGCAGGAGATCGGCGTCGACATCCGCGGACTCGGTGGCTCCGGCAACAAGGGCGACACGGTCACGCTCGACGACATCACGAACGGCTTGCAGAACAATGCCTCGCGTGGTCTCGACAATGGCGGCACCGGCGACCCGGCGGCCAACCCGCTGGCCGGCGCGTTCTACAACGACGGCGGCGACGGCGACATCCGCGGGCGCACCGAGAACTTCTTCACGACCGACCTCGGTCGCGTGCTGTCCCCCACGGGCGGTCTCACTGCCGGCTGGACGCTCCTCGACGACACGCAGCTCCAGGTGATCCTGCGCGCGGTCGAGAAGAAGGCCGAAGGCGAGGTCGTGAACAGCCAGATCCTGTCGGTCCGCAACAAAGGGCGCGGCCACGTCGCAGTGATCAACCAGACGTCGTATGTGCGCGACTTCGACGTCGAAGTCGCCCAGGCGGCGTTCATCGCCGATCCGAAGATCGACGTGATCCAGGACGGCATCGTGCTCGACGTGCAGCCGGTCATCCTGAACGACCGCAAGTACATCATCCTGAACCTGAACCCGACGGTGGCCGAGCTCGAACGGCCGATCCCGACGTTCACGACGTCGCTCGCCGGATCGACGCTGCCCGTCACGCTGCAGCTGCCGAAACTGACCGTGACCAACTTCTGGACCACCGTGAAGGTGCCGGACGGCGGCACGGTGCTGCTCGGCGGTCTGCGCCAGGTCTTGACCAAGGAACGCCGCGCCGAGGTGCCGTTCCTCACGACGCTGCCGCTGATCTCCTTCCTGTTCAAGCAGGAGGGCATCGTCGACGAGAACCGCAGCCTCATGGTCATGGTGCGCGCCCAGATCACCGACGTGCACGTCAACGAGTCGCGAGGCCGCTGAGGCACTTGCAGCAGTAGCCCGACTCCGGCGCGGGTCTCCGGCGCCGCTGGGCGATTCTTGCTGCGGGCGAACTACGCCAAAGGCGCCCACACGCGGCGCCGAGGGAGGTTCTCTGCCGGCGCACCGGGGTTCTCGACGACGAGCTACCTGCCCCGTCAAGGCGCCGACGCGGCCCGCCCTTGCCTCCCGGCCGCAGATGCGGAAGACTGCGGCCGTGAAGAAACCCCTCGATGCGGTGTTCTTCGACATCGACGACACGCTGTTCTCGACGTCGTTGTTCGCCGACAAGGCACGGCACGCTGCCGTCGAAGCGATGATCGCCGCCGGCCTGCGCGCCGATCGGGCCGCCGCGAAGCGTGAGCTCGACGAGGTGATCACCGAGTTCTCGAGCAACTACGGCGGGCACTTCGACAAGGTGATCGATCGCCTCGGTCCCGAGTCGACCGAAGGGCAGAACCGCGCCGTGATCGTCGCGGCCGGCGTCGTGGCCTACCACGGCACGAAGGGACGCGAATTGAAGGTCGACGACGGCGTGCGCGACGTCCTCAAGTGGCTCGCGACGACGAAGCTCGTTCGCGGCATCATCTCGGCCGGCATCACGATCAAACAGGCCGAGAAGCTCGTGCGGCTCGGGGTGCTCGAGTTCCTGACGCCTTCGGCGATCTTCTTCACGGACCAGGTCGGTTTCAGCAAGCCGAACCCGAAGCTCTACCGCCGCGTGCTGCAGCGCCTCAAGTTGAAGCCGCAGCGTTGCCTCTACGTGGGCGACAATCCGACGCACGACATCGACCCCTGCAACCGCGAGGGCTGGTCGACGGTGCGCATCCGGCGCAGCGGCCGCCACGCCGCGGAACAGGGTGCCACCGTGGCCACGCACGAGATCAAGGACTTCCGCGAGCTCGAGCGCGTACTTCGGGACAACTACGAATTCGCGTAGCGCCGCGTGGAGCCGCGCTACTTGAGCTGCTCCCAGAAATCGGCCGGCATGTCGTGCGCGACCTTCAGCGCGCCGTTCGCGCCGCCATAGACAGGCTCCTCGATCCGCACGACCTTGCCGCCGCCGAGGCGTTCCTTCATCGCCTTCTCGATCGCCGAGTCGAGCCCCTTCACCATCGAGCCGCCGCCCGCGAGCAGCACGCGTTCCTTGATCTTGTGCTGGAAATCGGGGTCGAACGACGCGACGAGCTTGTGGATGCCCTTGACGATCGGATCGACGAGGATCGAACAGGCCTGGCCGATCTGCTCGGTCAGGTCGAACGGAGTCGGCTTGCCGTTCACGGGCAGATCGACGATGCAGCGCTCGGGCGGATCGCCGACGTAGCCGTGGCGTTCCTTGATCTCCTTCACGCGGTAGATCGTGCAGTCGGCGCCCGGGCAGCTCTGCTTGATGCGACGCTCGAGCTCGGCGTCGACCGCGTCGCCGGCGGTGTCGAACATGACCTGGTCCCCGTCCTCGGGCATCGTGCCGTGCATGCGGCAGAGGTCGGTCGTGCCAGCGCCGATGTCGACGACGAGCACGTCGTCGAGCCAATCGAGTCCGTAGGCGACCGCGAACGGCTCGCTGACGAGCATCACGGAGTCGACCTTGGCAAGACGCGCCGCCTCGACGATCGCCCCCTTGTTCTTCATCGAAGCTTCGGCCGGTGCGCCGATCACGCAATACACGAGCTCGTCCTTGCGCGGCTTCGCGAGGCGGATGGCCTCGCCGATGAGCTCCTGCGCGGCCTTCAGATTGATCTTCGCTTCCGCGTCATTGTGGCCGTCGCTCATGTACTTGAGCACGCCCTTCTCGAGCGGCTTGTACAGCTTCACCGAGGTTCGATGCTGGAGGGCCTCCTTGCCGAACAGCACGTCCTTCTGCAGCAGTTTCCTGCTCACGACGTCCTTCGGATAGCCCACGAGCGAGTGGACGGTCTCTCGAACGCCGTTGCTGGCCGAGACCGATGTGCGCGAAGTCCCGAGGTCCATCCCGATGTAGAGCACGCCGTGGTCTTTCTTCGGGGAGTCCCCGGTCTGTTTGGTCTCGGTCATGGTCCTGTGCTTCTCCTTGTTCTTCCTGCCGTTGCTTGCTCGTGCACTTGCACCTGCGGCCGGCTCGGACTCAACGCTTGCCCGTCCTCTTCTGCAGCTCGAGGTTGGCCTTGAAGATCTCGGCCATGAGCTCTGACTTCTTGTGTGCCAGCACGTCGCCGAGCGACACCCCTTGTACCTCGCGGTACAACGAGGAAATGCCGCTCTCGATGTTCTTCGTGGCGGCCACGTGTTGCAAGCGCTGCTCGGTCTGCTGCAGCGTCTCGCTGAGTTTCTTGATGCGACGCTGCAGGTTCTCGACGTCGCGGTCTTGCAACGCGCGTCGTGCGTGCTCGGCGTCCTCGCGCTCGCCGCTGACGACGTCCATCACGAGCTCCATCACCTTCTCCTCGGCCGCCTTCGCGGACATGCCCTGGTTGCCCGCGATGGCCTGCATGACGTCGGCAACTTTGCGCGCGATGAGGGCATTCTCGCCGTCGTAGCGGTTCCTGTTCTCGAGCGCATCCTGCTCGAGCCTCTGCTGCAACGAGCGGTTCTGCTGGGCGAGGTCGCGGCGCAGCTGGTCGATCTCCTCTTCGGCCTGCTCCTTCTGCTGCTCCCACTCGCTCTTCTGCCGCTGCAGATCCTCGTTCGTGCGCAAGAGCCGCAGGAACTCGGCCTTGGTCGCCGCGGCGACGGCTTCGCGATCGGCGCCCAGCAGGCGCGACTTCAGGCTGCGTTGCACGGCGGCTTCGATGAGCGCGACGATCCGGTCGATGCCGAGCACATTGACCTTCTGCACGCCCTTTTTCTTGAGACTCGCGAGCGAAGTGCGGAACGCCAGCTGCCGCACCGCTTCCTTGAGAGTCTCGCGGAGGCCACCCACGCTCAGGATTCCTCACCGCGCTTTTCGTAGGCGAGACCCTGGTCGGTCTCGGGATCCTGTCCGCGCAGGTCCGTGACGAAACATCCGAGCACGTTGCCACCCATGTCCTGCACGGTGCGCAACGCCTCGCGCGTCTGTTTCTTCACCGAGTGCTCGAGCCGGACGACGATCAGCGTGCCATCGGCTCGCGCCGCGAGCACGCCGGTGTCCGAGGAGGGCAGCACGGGCGACGTGTCGATCACGACGTATTGGAAGCGCTCCTTCAAGCGGTGCATGAGCTCTTCGAGCCGCGAAGCACCGAACACCTCGGCAGGGTTGGGCACCTGCGAGCCGGCACCGAGCAGCATCAGCTGCCGGTAACCCGCCGGCCGCAGCACCTTGTCCACGGACGCACGCCCGAGCAGCACGTCGGTGAGACCGGGCCCCGGGTTCAGGTTCAGGTAGCGTTCGCAGCTCGTCGACCGCAGGTCCGCATCGATCAGCAGCACCTGTTGGCGCTCGAGCTCGGCGAACGCCATCGCGAGGTTCAGCGCAGTGACGGTCTTGCCTTCGCTGCGCACGGCCGAAGTCACGACGAGCGTCTTCGGCTCGCCGTCCGGGTTCATCGCCACGAGCCGGTTGCGCAGCGAGCGGACCTGTTCCGCGCGGAAACCGGCGGGCTCGTGGAAGAGCACGAGATACGGATTCACCGACTGATCGACGATGACGACCATGTCGGCGCCGGGATCCGGTGCGTCAGCGCCGGGGTCCGGCAGGTCAGTCGGGCTCTTGTCTTGCGGCTTGCGGCGGAACATCGGTCATGCGGCCGCGTGGCCGTATCCGCTTTTCGGATCGGTCGCGGTGTCCACTTGTTCGAGAAATGGAGTTCGAGAGATCAGTGGATCGGAAACCGGCGCCGGGAACCAAACCGCCCGCGACGATGCACGGGACCGGCCAATGTCACTGGCCGTTCCGCGATGGTGTTCGCCGGGACTCCCTTCCTATACCAACTGGCCGCGGCAGCAACCACCGTCAGCCGCCCGGGAACCGCAGCTGGCCCGCGATGCCCCGCCCCCGCAGCGATCCATCCGCCTGCACGGTGAACGCAACGTGGCCGAGCGTAATGGCGTAAGTCTCGATCTCGCCTTCGGCCGCGAGCGTCGCGACCACCACGCCGCTGCCGAGTGCGGGCAGCAGCGAGACCTGCGTGCGCCCATCGGAGCCCGGGCGTTCGCCAATCACGCGCGCAGCCTGTACCGGACACAGCAGTTCGGCGATCATGACTCCGAGCACGAGGGCCAGGTGCGGCGCCGCGTCGTCGAGCGGCGCCTTGGCCTCGTAGTGACCCCACGGTCCGTCGGCCGCGATCGTCGCCTCCTCGAGGCGGAGGTCGAAGATCTTGGCGCCGATGTCGGGGAAGAGCTGCAGTCGGCAGCACCGCCCCTCGACCGCGCAGACCGCATCGAAGGTGCCCGAGAGACCCGGTCCCTGCAGTTCGAGCTCGAACCGGCCTCGGATGGCAGACGCGAGCGGCATCGGCCGCAGGCGGGCCAGCGTCTCGGGCCGCGGCGGCAGCAAACCCTGGCACGCCGCGAGCGCGAGCGCGGACAGGAACGTGATGCGATGGGCCGGTGACACCAGTAGGCTCCAGGGCAGCGAGCCTACCTTTGTCCGCACCGGTAAACACCGTCGAACCGATCCGCGAGAAGCCGCACGGCCCGCAGACGACCTGGGGACGACGTCTGCTCGGCCCGTTGCACGTCACGGGCATCGCCTGGTACCGGCTGCACTACTGGCTCACGTTCTTCCCCGAGTGGTTCATCGTGATGATGAACTGGCTGTCGACGTGCTTCTTCTGGTTCTGGCTGTGGAACATCCGCGCGGCCGTCGCGAGCAACCTCGAGGCCTTGCTCGGGCCGTGCGGGTTCTTCGAGCGCCAGCGCCGCATCTGGCGCACCTTCTACGATCTCGCCTGGTGCCTCACGGAACGCTACGAGCAGTTCCGCGATCGGCCGATGCGGTTCGAGTACGAGGGCAGGGCCACGTTCGCGCAGATGCAGGAGTCGGCGCGCGGCTACGTGTTCTTCACGGCGCACTTCGGCAACTGGGAGATGGGACCGCTCGTGCGCGAGGTGCCGAGGGGGCGCAAGATCCACGTCGTGCGCGAGCCCGAGATGAACGGCGCCGCGCAGGACTTCGTGAGCGAGCTGTTCCGGAACCACCCGCATCGCGACCTGTTCGTCGTGCACTACGCCGGGGCCGACTTGACGCTCGGCGCGCGGCTGCTCATGGCGCTGCGCAAGGGCGACATCGTGGCGCTGCCGGGCGACCGGCCGCGCGCGGGCATGGGTTCGCTGACTTCGCGCATGTTCGGCCGCCCGATGGAGCTGCCGCCCGGTCCCGCGGCGCTGGCGCGCGCGGCCGATGCGCATCTGGTGCCGGTGTTCGTGTTCCGCGAGGGCAGGCGGCAGTACCGCATCGTGCTGCGTGAGCCGATCGCGGTCGCCAGGACCGACGACAAGGCGGCCGACATCAGGAACGCCGTGGACCAGATGGCCGACGCCTGCGAGTGGGCGATCCGCCAGCGCCCACATCACTGGTTCTGCTGGAAGCGGCTCTGGTGAAGGTGGTCGCGCTGCGCGAGCAGCGGCGCGAGCACGAACAGGCACGCAAGCATGGTCGCAAGCGAACCGATCGCGACGATGGCGCCCACGGCCCGGAGTCCGGGGCTCGTCGCGACGAGCAGCGAAGAGAACCCGAGCACGGTCCCGAGGCTCGTGCGTGCTATGCCAACGCCCGTCGCGCCGGTGGTCGCGGCAGAGCACCGGAAGTGCCCGACCAAGTGCACGCCCTCGTCGACGCCGATGCCGAGCACGAACGGCACCGCGACGAAGCTCAGCAGCGACAACGGCTCGCCGAGCGCGACGAGCAGCAGCAGCGTGAACGTGAGGCCGAGCGCGCTCGGGAGAAGGGCGAGCAGGCCGTGCCGCCAGGACCTGAGCCAGAGCGTGACCATGAGCATGGCCAGCAGCGCGGCCCAGCAGCAGGCAGCGCGTAGATCGGTGCGAAGAACCTGTTCGAGCATCGCCATCACGGTCGGTGCTCCGTGCACGACGGCCGCATGGCCAGCGTGCGCGCGCACGGCCACCGCAAAGCGCTCAAATCCGTCGCGGTCGAGCCGTTCGCGCGGCCACACCGTCACGACGCGATACGCGACTCCGTCCACGTCGACGACGACCGGTTCGAGCGCCGGTGGGTCCGCCGCATGGCGCGCGGCGAGGTCCTCGAGCGCTCTGCGGAACGGTTCGGGCTCGAGACCGGCCCTCGCGAGCTCGGCCAACGTCTGTTCGGCGAAGCCCGCCGTGCTCGCGCGGAAGTCGGCAACCGCCTGCCGTCCGGCCCTGGTGTCCACGGCCTCGAGCCCGCTCCAGAACCGGAGGTCGCCGGCTTCCCGCACCGCCCGCAAGCCATGTAGCAACGGCCCCGGTTCCTCGGCGAGCGGCCACAGCACCGCGACGGGCACGGTCGAGAACCCGACCACCGTCTCGATGCGCTGTCGCGCCGCGGCCACGGGATCGTCCGCGGGCCGCAGCGCCGCCGGATCGGCCTGCAGCTGCACGCCAGCACCTGCGACGAACCCCGCCGCCATGATTGCCGCGGCGATGACAGCCCACGCGACGGGCCGCGAGCTGCGGCTCTGCATCCAGCGATCGGCGAGGCTCGCGACCTGGCTGCGCTCGGGGTCGCGCCGTTGCCCCGCGAAGCGGAGCAGGATCGGCAGCACGGTCACTGTCACGAGCACGCTGCACAAGAGCCCGAGTGCGAGCAGCCAGCCGAAAGCGCGCAGCCCGCTCAGCTCGCCGCTGCCGACCGCGAGGAAAGTGACCGCCGTCGTCGCCATGTCGATCAGCAGCTCGGGCACGGTCGCACGCTGCACGGAGGCCACGGCCTGTTCGTGCGCGAGATGCAGCCGTTCTTCGCGGTAGCGCGCTGCGTAGTGGATCGCGAAATCGACGCCGAGGCCGCACAGGACCGCGACGGCCGCGACGGACACGGTCGGCAACGGACCGAACCAGGCGCTGCCGAGCGGGATCGCGCACGCGATCGACAGCGTGGCCGGCAGCTGCACGAGCAAGGGCAGGCGGATGCCGCGCATGACCCAGCACAAGTAGAGCGCTACGAGTGCGAGCGCCCAGGCGCTCGATCGCTCGAAGTCGGCGCGGATCCGCGCCTGGTCGCCGCGCGCCACGAGGTAGCCGCCGAAGACCTCGCAGTCGTATCCCGCGAGCACGCGTTCGACGTGTTCGAGCAGCGAGGTCGCGTAGTCGACGTCGTAGGCGTCGGCAGTGCCGGTCAGCCGCAGCAAGGCTTGCGTGCCATCGGCGAGGATCGCGAACTGCGTGCCGGGTTCGAGCCCGAGCTTCGCAGCCGGGTCAGCGGCGGCGAGCAGCCACCGCAGGCCGAGCGGGTCGCGCACGGCGAGCTCGCGCGCCGTCACGGGGTCGTCGGCGAGGTCCTGCCGCAGCGTCTCGATCGCGTGCGCGCGCCCCGCCGGCGACAGCGCTTGCTGCAGGGCGTTCAGGTCGGCCGGCGCGAGCGCCCACAGCGGCGCCTGCTGCGCACGCGACACGGCGGCCGCGAACAACTCGTCGCGCGTGGTCGCCACCTCGGCCACGAGCGGCGAAGCCCGCAACGCCGCGGCCACCTTCGGCACGAGGGCGTCGAGATCGGGGCCGCGCAGCAAGAGCCACAGCGTGCGTGCGGGCCGCGCGCGCGCGTCGAGCAGTTCGGCGATGCGCACGTGGGGATGATGTGCGGGCAGGAGCCGCGACACGTCGGGCTCGAACTTCACGAAAGGCCAGCCGAGCAGCGCGACGACGACGAGGGTGGCGACGAGGGCGAGCGTGACCGCGGGGCGGGCCAACGGCAGCAGCACGAGTCGCGCGCCGAGCTCGCGCGCACTCACGTCGCTGACCCGCTGCGATCGGGCCGCGCGATGCCGAGCAGCCGCTCGACGTCTGCGTGCAGCAGCTTGCCGCGGCTCGAACGCGGCAGCTCGGGCACGACCACGATGCATCTCGGCACCTTCGCGGCCGGCAGCTTCTGCACGCAGTGCCTCCTCACGGCGGCCTCGTCGACGGAAGCAGCGACGAGCGCCGCGCACGAAGCACGGCCGTGCTCGTCGAGCCACGGCACGACGACGACGTCGACCACGCCCGGCACTGCGGCGATCACGCGTTCGACCTCGCCCGGATGCACCTTGTGGCCGCCGACGTCGAAGACGCCGCTCGCATTGCCCGACAAGTGCAACTCGCCACCGCGCCATTCGCCGAGGTCGGTGGTCGTGAAGACGCCACAGCCAAGCGCGGGATCGGGATGCAGCGCGCGGCCGACCGCCTTCGACTTCACCTGCACGCAACCGTTCTGGTCGAGGCTCACGGCGACTCCGTCGACCGGTGTGCCGACGGTGCCGCGCTCGGCAGCGAGCCCCGTGCGGTCGTAGCAGATGCCGCCCGCCTCAGTGGCGCCATAGAACGCATGCACGCGGCGATGGAAACGCCGATGGAAGGCCGAAGCGACGCTGGGCGCCAACACAGCACCCGCCGACAACACGAGGCGCAGGCTCGACGGCAGTTCGAACGTGCTGCCGAGCAGCGCGCGCAGCAGTGCTGGCACCGCGGGCAGCACGGTCGGCGCACCGTGCCGCAGTGCGTGCATGAGACCGACCGGGTGGCTCGTGTCGGGCAGTACGAGCTCGCGACCGCAGAACAGCGCGGGCACGAGCAGGTTGCCGACGCCGTAGCTGAACGACATCGGCACTGCGGCGAAGACGCGGTCGCCCTTGCCGATGCCCATCGAGTGTTCGAGCGCCTCGGCGTCGGCGATCAGTTCCGGGAATCCGACGCCGACGCCGCGCGGCCCCCCGGTCGAACCGGAAGTGAGCTTGATCGCAGCGAGGTCGTTCGCCGGTGCCGTCGCACCGACGCGTTCACAGCGCAGCTCGCGGTCGAGGTGCAGCAGCGCGCTGGCCCCGAACTGGCGCGCGAGGTCCAGGCGCGGCGCCTGCGGATCCGCCGCATCGAGCAGGATCGCGCAGGAACCGTGGCGCCAGACCGCGAGCACGGCAGCCAGGAACAGGAAGCCATCGCGGACGCTGATCGCGATACGTGCGTCTGCGGGAGTGGCGGCGAGCAGAGTGCCGATCTGGTCGGCTGCGGCAGCGAGGGATTGCCGGTCGCGCGAGCCGGTCGCGGTCCACGCCACGGGCGCGGCCGGATCGGCGCGGAGCAATGTGGCAAAGGCATCGACAACGGGCGACTGCATCGTGACCCGCGGGCGAAGACTACGGGGCCGTTCTCGCGCAGCAAGCTGGAAGGAAGGTGGGCCAAGCCAGGTCCTGCGCGACACGGACGCCCGGCACCGGCGGGCTCGAACTCGAGCCTGCACAGGTGACCTCGATCCGCAGCACCACGAACTGCCGGCCGCCAGCCGCCTCCAGTCGCCGTCGTGGATAGGCTTCGGGTCCATGACCAGCCCGAGCGTTCCCCCTCCCGCCCTCCCCGCGGATCGGACCCTCGGTGAATGGCTGCGCGACATGCCGCGATGGAAGAAGATCGCGGTGGCGGCGGCCGTCGCGAGCGTCGCCGTCGGCGGCATCCTGAGCCTCGCTCTCGGCGAATCGCGGACGAGCGGCGCGGGCGGCTTGACGCGCTTGTCGTCGGGCCAGCCCGCTGGCGCCACGCTGGTCCCGGACCAGCCGACGGGCACGGGCTCGACGACAGTCGAGGAACCCGCCGGACGCGGCGTGTTCCGCCTCGGCTTCAGCTTCCTCGCCGCTTTCTGCCTCGGCAGCTTCATCCGCTCGACGCTGAAGATCGCCGCGATCGCTTTCGGCTTCTGGCTCTGCCTGACCTTCCTGCTTGCCTACCACGGCATCCTGGTCGTCGACTGGAACGCGATGAACTCGCTGTGGAACCGTTTCACGAGCAGCGTCGAACAGGAGTGGGGCAGCTTCCAGACGTTCATCACCGGCAGCCTGCCGGCGGCCGCCCTCGCCACGGCCGGGCTCGCGATCGGGCTCAAGCGTCACTGAGCGCCGCGCGGCGCCAGGCGCCGCGCAGGGAGCGCTACCACCACCGCACCGTGGCGCCTCGCAGGGCGACAGCTAGACTGGCTGCCGACATGACCATGCGGGTGACCACTGGCCAGCTGAAGGCCATGATCGTGCAGAAGCTCAACCTCAAGGGAGTCAGCGCCGAGTCCCTCCGCGACGAGGACCCGCTGTTCGGCGGCGGCCTCGGGCTCGACTCGGTCGACGCGCTCGAGCTCGTGCTCGCGATCGAGAGCGAATACGGGATCCAGATCCAGGATGCCGAGGTCGGCAAGGAAGCGTTCGCGTCGGCCCGCGTGCTCTGCGAGTTCATCAACGCGCGCCTGCAAGGCGCACCAGCGCCGCTGCCCGCGCGAACGCCGCGGGAACAGAGCGCGTGAACCCGCCGTGGGTTGTCGTCACCTGGCTCGGCGCAGTCAGCAGCCTCGGCGTCGGAGTCGACCGCCGGTGGCAGGCAGCCCTCGCCGGTCGAACCGGCATCAGTCCGACCGGTCCTCGCACGGTGAGCGCACCTCTGCCCCGCCACGACCTGCACGTCGCGACTCACCGGCGCTGACACGAGGTATGGTGGTGCGGCGGCTGGCCCGCCGGTGGGCGGCAGCGAAGATCGTTGGTCCAGCGCCCGGCCCCTGGCTAGCATCCGGGGGGCACAAGGGAGCACAGTTCGTTCGCCGCAAGCCATGAAAACCGTCACCACTCTCGCCGTCGGCTGTCTCGTCTTCCTGACCGGTTGCGCGTCCACCGGTGTCGACAAGTCCGAAGCTGCCGCGCAGTCGATGCGCGACCTTAAGCAGGGACTCGCGGACGCGCCGGCCAAGATCACCGCCGTCGACACGTCGCTGCAGGATGTCGCCAAGGACGGCGCCGACATGAAGGCCACCTATGCGACCTTCTCCCGCAACGTCGACGGGCTGATCGCGCACCGCGATCACCTGCGCGCGCTGCGCGCCAACGTCGACGCCAATCGCGAGACGTTCGCGAAGGCCTGGGAGGAGCGCATGGCCGGCATCCAGGACGCGAGCCTGCGCAAGCGCGCGTCGGACCGCCGCGACGCCGTGCTGGCGAAATTCGAGGACCTGACCAAGACGGCCGACGCCGGCAAGGCGGAGTTCGAGCCGTGGATGAAGCTCGTCGTCGACGTGCGCACCTACCTCGAGAGCGACCTCAATCCGGGCGGCGTCGCCTCGGTGAATGACAAGATCAAGGAGATCAACAGCGGCACAACGTCGGTCAACAAGAAGATCGCCACGGTCGTCACCGGCCTCGACGAGATGAGCAAGGCGATCGCCGCGACGCGGCCGCCGCCGCCCGAGAAGTCCGAGAACAAGGACGAGAAGAAGTAGCGGCGAGCGGGCAGGCCCAGGCAGCGGTTTGGACCACCCGAACCGCACGCCTGCCGAGGAACCCGCGGCTACGGACGCTGGCGAGACGCACCTGACGTCGCTGGCGCGGGCAGTCCGTCCGGTTCCTCGCACGGTGAGCGCACCTCTCCCCGCCAGGACCTGCACGTCGCGACTCACCGGCGCGGTGGGCAGTCACGCGCTTGCCGCGGCTGCGGCGCTCACCTGCCGACGGCCGTGCCGGCCCACTCGAGCTTGCTGGCCTTGACGTCGAGGTTCGGCGCGAGCTCCCACACGTTCGCGTAGCCGTACGTCGCGAGTGCGATGTAGGTCGAGATGTTGAGCGACGCCGCGGGCGCCTTGCTCTCGAACGCGCGCTGGTCGCCGGCGAAGTTGTTGTTGCAGTAGATGAGCACGCGGGTGGCCTTGCTGGGGATCGCCTTCGCGAGCGACGCGGCGGTGAAGTCGGTGAACGGCAGGCTGACGGCGCCCGCGATGTGCCGCAGGCCGTACTTGTCGGCGCTGCGCGCGTCGAGCAGCACGGTGCCGGGCTCGCGCATCGCGGCCGCGAACTCGGGCTCGCCGAGGCGGCGCGCCGCGCGCACGTTCTCGGCCTTGTTGGCGATCTCGAGGAACCCGGGGTAGTCGATCTGCGGATTCGCGATCGGCGGCGGCGCTGACGGCGCGGGCGGCTTCGGGTCCTGCAGGCCCGGAACGAGCAGGGCGGCGGCGAAACAGAGAACTGCGAGGCTCTTCATGCGTGACTCCTTTGGTCGTTTCCACATGGTGGCCGACCGACCGGAGGCCGCACGTAAGCGCCTCGTAAGCTCGCGTTGAGACGCGACACGCTCGGCGCGACGATCAGAAGGCGCCGACGGCGCGGTCGACCCACAGTCAGCGGCGGCCGATGCGCAGCGTCGCGGCGTTGCTGAGCACCCCGCCGAACGGGTTCGCCGGCGGGTCCGGCACCAGCGCCTGCTGGTGCAGCTCGAACCCCACGAGTGCCGGCTCCCACGGCACCGCGGTAGCCCACGTCGCCAGGCCGTTCGCGACCGCCAGCGGGATCACGAGATCGGCGGCGACGCGCAGCTCGCACGGCCCGGCGCCGAGCGGCGCGAGTGCCAACGGCAGCGGCACGCCGGCCCACGACGTCGTGCTGAACCCGGTCAGCAGGAACACCGCCCCTGCTGTCGGCGGCAAGGCGCCGACGCGCACGGTGATCCAGTCGCCGAGCCACGGCTGGTCGTGCAGCGCCGTCGCAAGCGTCGGCACGCCGGCGCTGCCCGCGCAGCCGGCGCCGATCGCGCCGTAGCTCGCCGGGAACGCCGAGTCGTAGCGGTCGACGCCGAGGCCGACGCGCAGCAGCTCCCCGCTCGCCGTCGGGAACAGACCCACTGCGCCGGCGGGTAAGGCCGTGCCGAGCACGCTCTGCGACTGCCACGCGCTGCCGTCCCACTCCCAGACCGCCGCGGGCGCGGTGCCTTGGGGAAGGTGCAGCACGGTGCGCGCGCGCTTCGCATGCCAATGCATCGTGTACAGTTGGCTCTGCGGCGGCGACATCGGTCCCTGCGCCCGCTGGCTCCAGTCGACCCCGTCCCACTCCCACGTGTCGGCGAGCGGTTGGCCCCACGCGCCGCCGAACAGCACGACGCGCCGGCGCGCGGCGTCGAAGACCATCTTCGGGGAGAACCGCGCGGTCGGCGAGTTCGCCGGTGTGCGCTGCATCCACTGCTGGCCGTCCCACGCCCAGGTCTCCGGCAGCGGCGGCCCCGACGACACGATGCGCGAGCCGAACAGGATCACCGCGCTCCCGTCCCACGCCCAGCCCCAGAAGGGACCCGTAGGCGGGCCGCTGGTCGCGACGAGCGTCCACACGCCGCCGACGCGGTGGTACGTGCGCGGCTGTCCGGCGACATACGTGAAGGCCACGTGCCGACCGACGCCTTCGTGGAACCCGATGAGCACGCCGGGCGGGGGCAACGCAGGAACGAAGCCCTGCTCGTCCCACTCGTACCAAACCCGGGGGTCGTACCCGTAGTAGGTGTAGTAGCTGTTGTAGGTGATGCCGACCAAAGCGCGCCCCGTGGTCGGGTCCAGTTGCGCCTCGATGCTGTCGTTCGGATCGCGCAGCATCGTGGGGCTCTCGCTGCCGGGCACGACGCTCCAGCCGGAGCCATTCCACTCGTGCAGCGCCGGCCGGGGGCGCCACAGCGAGCCCTGCAGCAACAGCTCGGCGTGCGCGACGACGCGTCCGGTCTGCGGATTCGTGCACGCATGCCCATTGCCCGGCTGCATCGCGCTGGTGCCCAGCGACGTCCACGCGATGCCGTCGAACGCCCACGTCACCTGGTTGACGTTGTCCGGCGAGATCAGGATGCCGTTGTAGCCGCCGAACGCGATCAGTCGGTTGCCGACCGCGTCGTAGGCGTGGCGCATGTGTGCGATCTGCGGCGGCGTGCCCGGCAGCGGCAGCAGCGTCGTGCCGTCGTACGCTGAAGTCATCCGCAACGGGCCGAGGCTCTCGAGCAGCCAGACGCGGCCCTGGCCCGCGTGGTGGATCGCACGCAGCGCCCACCCGCCGACGCGCGACACCTGCAGGCGTAGCGCGGCGGTCGTGCCGTCCCAGTCGAAGAACCGCAGCTGCTGTCCCGAGTAGCCGGCGATCACGTTGGTCGCGCGAGTCGGGTCGTGCACCACGACGGCCCCGGTGAGCCCGCTCACCGAAGGTGCAGGGACCATGGTCCACTGCTCGCGGCCCTCGAAGATCGTCAACGCACCGCCGACATCGCCAATCAGGACGAGCACGTTGCGCCCCGGGTCATAGGCGAGTGACGGCTGGTAGACGGGCACGGGCAGCGTGCTGATCCGGCCGCCGGGCCCGTAGACCTGCTGGAACGAGCTGGCCCAGGGGTCGCCGCCGAGCATCACGGGCGCGCCGAGGCCGCCGTCCCAGGTCATCGCCGCAGCGAATGGCGGCGTGTGCGGCACCGTTCGCCACTGCGCCTGCGCGCGGGCGTGCGTCGACGACAGCAATGCCAGCGTGAGCGATGCGAGCAACAGCGAGCGTGAGAGCATGGGCGGAGAGACTGTGGGATGCAGTGAGGGAAGGATGCCGGAGCGCGCCGACCAGCAACTCGCAGACCGGCACGAGCCGCTGCGGAGTGGCCGCGAGTCTACCGGAACATCGTGCCCGTCGATGGGACAACCAGCCGACCAAGCGTGTAGGAACCGCGCACCTGACGTCAGCCGCCGCATGCAGTCAGCGGATCACCCCGCCGACGATCGCCGACGCCTGCAGCGGCCACGTCGCGAGGTCGATCGCGCGGAACCACACCGCGAGGTGGCGGATGGCCGGCGTATTCGGCACCAAGAACGAGTACGACACGACGCCCGTCGGTCCGGCGATCGCGGCATCGACGACGATGCCCGTGGGCGCGAGGAAGCCGAGCAGCGGCTGGGCGAGGATGGGCACGACCTGGAGTGGCTGCAGCTCGGTCGTGCCGAACGTGACCAAGATGTCCCCCGGTGCGCCTCGGAGCACCACGTCGAAGTTCGCGCCCAGTTGCAGCTCCGTCGGCGAACTCGTCACTCCGAGCAGCGGCTCCGCCAGCGACGGCCCCGGGATCGCGACCGCCTGCCCGGTCGGACCGATGCCGCCGAGCAGCGTGCCGCGGTGGTAGCTGGTCCAACCGCCGTTGGCAATCGCAGGGCCGGGCGGAACGTTGGCGACGCTGCTGTCGCCGCCTCGGACCGTGCAGTCGACCACCCACAGCCTGGCCGGGATGTCGCACAGCAGACCTGGCCCGGCCCCATACGCGAATGCAGGGCCAACGTACGAGCCGCCGGTCAGAGTGCAGTTCGACAGGAAGGCACTCGCCGCATCCACGCGCAGCGCGGCACCCGACGTGGAGAGGCCCAATACCGGGCCACCGGTGAACGTGCACTGCGATGCCAACAAGTGCGCGGAACTGGTCACGCGCATCGGTGCATCGGAGCTGCCTTGCAGCTGGCAGCGGCGCATGACCAGCGCTGCGTTGAAGCCGACGTGCAGCACCGGCAACATGCCGCCGACGAACGTGCAGCCCTCGATCGACGTGATGCCGTAGCCGATCGACACGATCAGGTCTCCGATCGCCGGGTCGGTTTCGAAGACCAGGTCGACGAGCCGCAGTTGCAGGCTGGGGTTGAGGTCGATCGCCACGACGTTCCCGCCCGTGGACAGGTTCCGGATGCGCACGGTGCCCGGCTGGTCGGCGATCAAGGTCAGACCCTTGCCGGAGAGCTGGAACACACCGTAGGTGCCGGGTGCGATGCGCACGATGTCGCCGTTGCTGGCTGCGTCGACCGCATCCTGGATCGTGGCGTAGCCGCCTGGTCCGACGACGAGCACGCTCTGACTCGTGGCGGCGACTGCACAGAAGAGCGAAAAGGACAACAGGGCAGCAGAGCGGAGGACTCGCATGGGAACCTCGGTCGACGGAGACGTCGGATTGTCGCCGGCAGCGCGTCGCGATTCCGTCGAAATGGAGCGGCATCGCCTGGATCGCGAGGCTGGCGCGGAATGGCGGCAAACACCATGCCCATCGTCATGCCCCGTGGGGTGTCGGGCGGCGCATTCGAGTCGCCGATGCCGATCGACGTCTGGCTGGAAGCTGCGCAGCTCTACCGGACTGCCCGTGCAGCGGGCACCACGATCCGCTCAGCTGCGGACTGCCTCATCGCAACGTGCGCTCTTCGCCACGATCTCGAAGTGCTGCACCGCGACTACGCGCAACTTGCGCGCGTTTCGCCCTTGCGGGTACGACAACCAGGAGGGTCGGCGCACCGGTGTGCTTTGCAACGGTCCCGCTCCGCCACGCTGCGCCGCCCCGTCGCGGCAAAGCCGCTGCGCCGACGCGCCGCAGGCACGCCCAGCCACCACCGCACCATGGCGCCTCGCAGAGCGACAGCTACACTGACTGCCGACATGACCATGCGGGTGACCACGGGCCAGCTGGAGGCCATGATCGTGCAGAGGCTCAACCTCGCGCCGCTCCCCGCGCCGGCGCCGCGGGAACAGAGCGCGTGAGCACGCCGAGGGTGGTCGTCACGGGGCTCGGCGCCGTGAGCAGCCTCGGTGTGGGTGTGGATCGCCATTGGCAGCAGGCACTCGGTGGCCGGGCCGGCATCGGCCCGCTCGGACTGTTCTCGACCGCGAGCCACCGCACGGCGATCGCCGCCGAGGTGCCCGCGGACGCAGTGCTCACGCCCGGCCGCAACCTCTCGCGCACCGAACGGTTCGCGTGCACCGCGGCCGCCGAGGCCGTGCGCAGCGCTCCACGGCAAGTGCTGCAATCGCCGCGCGCCGGCGTGTTCTTCGGCAGCAGCACCGGTGCGCTCTTCGAAGCGGAGCAGTTCCTCGCCGAGTTGCTGCAGCACCGCGAGGGCCGCCTGGCGCCGCTCGCGGCGCAGCAGAACGACGGCCCCGGCACCGCCGTCGCGAGGACGCTCGCGGTGCAGGGCCCCGTCGTGACCTTCTCGACCGCGTGCACGTCGGCGAACGTCGCGCTCGCGGCGGCGCTCGACGCGCTGCAGAGCGGCGAGGTCGACCTCGCGGTGGCCGGCGGCGCCGACGAGCTCTGCGAAACAACCTACGCGGGCTTCAACAGCCTGCGCGCCGTCGATGCGCGGCCGACGCGGCCGTTCCGGCAGTCGCGCGCGGGGCTCTCGCTCGGGGAAGGCGCCGGCGTCCTGCTGCTCGAGACGCTCGACCACGCGAGGAAGCGCGGTGCCGCGATCCTCTGCGAGCTCGCAGGCGCGGGACTCTCGTGCGATGCCCACCACGTGTCGGCGCCCGATCCGGTTGGCGCCGCGGCCGCGATCGGCAATGCGCTGCAGGCAGCGCGGCTCGCGCCTGACGCCGTGACCTTCGTTAACGCACACGGCACCGGCACGCCGCACAACGACGACGCCGAGAGCAAGGCGATGCACGCCGTGTTCGGCGCGCGCAGCGCCCACATCCCCGTGACCTCGACGAAGAGCCTCGTCGGACACCTGCTCGGCGCGGCGGGCGGCATCGAAGCGGTGTTCACGGTGTTGTCGATCGTCCATCGGCTCGTGCCGCCGACGGCCGGCGACGAAGCTGCCGATCCCGCGCTCGGTCTCGACGTGGTCACAGAGCAAGCGCGCGCGCTGCCCGCGCAGAACGTCGGGTTGTCGACCAACCTCGCGTTCGGCGGCAACAACGCCGTCGTGTTGTTCCGGAGCTTCTTGCCATGAAGCGCCGCGACGTCGTCGTCACGGGCATCGGCTGCATCGGCCCCTGGGGCATCGGCATGCAGGAACTCGCCAAGGCGATGCAGCGCGCCGAGCCGATCACCGCGCCCGTCGACCGCCGCTCGGAATACCACCGCAAGGGTGCCGCGACGCTGGTCGCCGCGTGTGGCCCGCTCGACCTGTCGCCGTGGCTGGACCCGCAGCAAGCGCGCCGCATGAGCCCGTTGTCGCAGTTCGCCGTCGCCACCGCGCGCATGGCGCTCCAGGACGCGGGTCTGCGCGAGGTGCGTTCCGACCGCACCGCGATCGCGCTGGCCACCGCGTTCGGACCCGGCACCTTCACCGAACAGCTCGCGCGCCAGGTCCTCGAGAAGGGCGGCAAGGCAGCGTCGCCGTTCTTGTTCACCGACTGCGTCGCCAACGCGCCGGCTGGACAGGTCGCGATCGACCTCGGTGCGCGCGGCGCCAACGTGACGATCTGCCAGCGCGAGGCCGGGCCGCTGTTGGCACTCGCCCACGGCGCCAACGAGGTCGCGGCCGGGCGCGCCGATGTCTGCCTCGCTGGCGCCGTCGACGAGATGAGCGAGCTGTCGCACGCGATCCTCGACCGGTTCCGCGCGCTCGCTCGACCAGGGGGCAGCGGCGAAGTGCCGCGTCCGTTCGACCGCCGCCGGCGCGGTTACCTGGCCGGCGAGGGCGCGACGATCCTCGTGCTCGAAGCGGAGGCCGCAGCGCGGGCGCGCGGTGTGCGCATGCTGTGCCGCGTCGGGCCGACCGTGCGCGCGTTCGACCCGAGCGCCGGCCGCGCGAGCTTCGGCACCGGACACGAGGCGCTGGCCCGCGCGCTCGGCCGCCTCGCGGGCACGCTGTGCGAGGTCGACACCGTCGTGAGCTCCGCGTCGGGTGCAATCCGCGGTGACGCACTCGAAGCGGCCGTGCTGCGCGCGGCCTGCGCGCAGAGTACGAACGTGCTCGTGCCGAAGGCCGTGCACGGCGAGTACGGCGGCGGCACGCTGGCTTCGGCGCTGCTCGCGCTGCGCGGCGCCGAGTTCGGCTACCCGTCTGCGTGCCGCGAACCCGACCGCGCGCTCGGCATCGCCCCGACGAGCGGGTTCGTGCACGCGCGGCGCGTCCTCTGTTCGGCGCTCGCGGCCGGCGGTGCGGCGGCATGGTCGATCCTGGAGGCGCCGTGAAGCCCGACTACGACGTCGCGATCCTCGGCGGCGGGCTCGCGGGTGGCCTGCTCTGCCGCCAGCTGCGGCTGCAGCGCCCGGACCTGCGCGTACTCTGCTGCGAGCGCGCGACCGAGACTTCGTTCAAGGTCGGCGAAGCCACCGTCGAGCTGTTCTCGAACTACCTCGTGCGCAAGCTCGGGCTCTCGACCTACCTCTACGAGAACCAGCTGCCCAAGAACGGCCTGCGTTTCTTCTTCGACCGCGAGACGAGAGACGCCCCGTTGTACGAGATGAGCGAGATCGGCAGCCTGTCGCTGCCCTACCACCCGAGCTTCCAGCTCGACCGCCAGGCACTCGAACGCGAGCTGCGCACGAGCGGTGTTGCGCTCGGCGCCGAGTTCCTCGAGGGCAGCAAGGTGCTCGACGTTCGGCTCGGCAGCCCCCACCACGTCGTGACGTTCGAAGAGGGCTCCCGGACGCGGACCGTGACGGCCGGCTTCGTCGCCGACGCGTCGGGCCGCGCGAGCATCCTCGCCAAGCAGATGGGTCTGCGCGTGCCCGTGCCCGGGCACCGCTGCCTCGGCTCGTGGGCGCGCGTGCGCAACATGGTCGACCTCGACGGCCCCGACATCGACGCGGCGTTTCGCGGCCGCGTGCGCAACAGCGCGCGCCGTCTCTCGACCGTGCACTTCGTGCATCGCGGCTACTGGATCTGGCTCATCCCGCTGCGCGGCGGCGTCACGAGCGTCGGCGTCGTCGGCGATGCGCGGCGGCTCTCGCGCGACGTTCTGAGCCAGGACGGCCTGCGCCGCTTCCTGAACGGCCATCGCGCCGTGCGCGAGCTGCTCGCGCCCGCCGAGTGGATCGATTTCGGGGCCTACGGCCAGCTCGCGTATGGCACGAGGCAGTGGTTCGGCGACCGCTGGGCGCTCATCGGCGAAGCCGCCGCGTTCACGGATCCGTTCTACAGCCCGGGCAGCGACTTCATCACGCTCGCGAACGACTTCACGACGGACCTCATCGCGCGCCGCTGCCGTGGCGAGGACATCGCCGAGCGGCAGAAGCTCTACGACGGCTACCTGCAGTTCCGCTTCGCGGCCAACCTGCCGCTCTATCAGGACCAGTACGAGTTGTTCGGCAGCTTCGAGCTGCTGAGTGCGAAGTGGGACTTCGACGTCGCGAACTACTACAACCTGTGGGTCGAGGACTACCTGCAGGACCGGCACCTCGACCTCGAACATCTGCGCACGGAACTGCGGCGGCAGGCGTTCGTGGTCAGGGCGCTCGAGCGGTTCGGTGCCCTGTTCGCGGCCGCGGAGCGCGCGGTCACCGCGCGCGGCGAGTACGCGAAGAAGAACCTCGGCATGTTCGCCGAGGGCCTCGGCGCGATCGATTTCGTCGCGATGATGGGCAAGCGCTGCAGGAAGACGACCGACGAAGAGTCCTTGCGCATCTTCGCCAAGGCGCGCGATCGCTGTTTTGCGCTGCTCGGCCGGCCCGTGGTCGCGGGCGAGCAGCTCGCCTTCACAGATTTCGTGACGGGCCGCGCGATGGCCGGGGCTTTCCAGGGGTCCGCGCACGGGTGATCCGGCGCGCGCTCCTCGGGCCTTCGCAGCCTTCGCCATTTGGGACCATGGGGACATGGGGACTTGGGGGGATTGACGCGAGAGCAGCAGAAGCGCAGCATCCCGTGGTCGGCTAACTCGACGACTGCGCAAGATGCCTTCCGCGACCCGGCGTGGAGCCTCGCGGGACCGAGGTGGGCGGGTCGCGAGGCAAACGACGAGACATCCCGAACGACAACAAGACGGGCTCAACGCCAAGGAGGAGAGGATCGATGAAAGCTGCTCTCTGCTCTCTGCTCGCGAGTGTGCGCCTGATTGAAGGTGGGGCTCTGGCCTCGCTCTTTCTGAGCCAGCTGTGCGCGCAGGCACCGGTACCGCTTCGCTACTCAACGCATGATTGGACGCGGCCGATCCTGAGCCCGACAACCCAAGACTATCGCGAAGCATTCGCCGATGTAAAGTCGCCGGGGGATGGGCGCACCTACGCCGTCGGGACGATCGAGGTGAAGCATACCGGTTTGAATATTAGTATGCCCATTCAGGCCTTCTTCTCGGACTCTGCTTGTGACCCATCATCCGGCCTGCTGCCCTTCGACACCATCTTCGCACCCCGGCAGGTCGTGGTGTTGCAGGTCACCGACTCGACAAACCTGTTCCCGCCTAGTCCAACCCATCCCATCGTGTGGCAGAGGTACTTCTACGGCACCAACGCGCCGGCCCTACCGCCCTTCAACCCCTCGAACGCGCGTGGGATAAGCGTATGGCCCGGCTCAGACGCGTTCGACACACGGATCGCGATCTGCGGCGAGACCTACGACCAAATCCTGCCTGGTAGTCAGGCCCCTACCCCAGGCTGGGCCACCAACACCGGCAATCACGCCGGGGGGTTCATTGCGGTCTACAGAGGGAACGGCGATTTGCTCTGGTCGCACCACTTCTTCACCGACCGCGGAACGCTTCCAGAGTACAACGACGGCCACTGTGCCATCACAGACGTCAGCATCCGCGTCGAGGCAGGCAACGATATCGTCACCTACTGTGGGATCTCTTCGTTCGGCAACCCTAGCGGGCCGATCGACTCGCTGACGCCACTGCGGGCGTTCGCTGCGCCAACTCCCACGGGGACGTGCCTGCCTCCCTACTCTCTCACCGGCGGCGCCACTGACAACGGCGCCGGCCAGTGGGATGGTATCGTCGGGCGGCTTTCACGGCCGCACGACGGCTCTGGGACGACGACACCCGTGTTTCACTCGATTGTCGGAGGGAGCGAGCAAGATGGGCTCTTCGGCATCGCCGAGATCGATGAGAACGTGTTCGTAGGGGTAGGGTCGTCGGGAACCCCCCCTAGTCCTACTACTCTGGGGCCGAACACCTTTCCATGGACGACGCCCGTTTGTCCCGCTCCTGGCACGGCACAGGGTGTTGTGATGGTCTTCAACGCTCCAGCAACTGGCAATCCTCCAACTGCCAATCTTCAGCTGTTGACAGCGCAGAATCTGGGTTCGCCTGGTTCGCCCCCGACGGGTCACACGGTGGCGCGCGATGTCTTCGCCATCCCCCGTTGGAAGTCGGGTCCGGTGGATCAGGTGCTCATCGTCGGTTCGACGAACGATCCCAACCTCCTCACCAATCTTGGCATCACGAGCAGCACCTTTCCTTACGCAGGGCCCCAACCTGCGTGGGGTGGACAGTCAGATGGGTTCATATTGGCTGCGCAGCCGACGTCAGCGCAGCTTACGTTCTTCTCGGGGACCTTTCGCGGAGGGGCGGGAGACGAGGGGATCACTGGGGTTCAGGGATGGAACGAGTTCTTGGACCACTTCGTCGTGGTGGGTTTCGGTACCCCAGCCGGCACCCCGAACTTCGACCTCGAGGCCGAGAGCTACTTCATCGACACGACGGGGCCCTTCCAACTCAAGCGGCTGACACAGACGCGGGTTGGTGGTACTGGTGAGGATATGCCGGCGGCGATGGGGAGGCTTCGGGCCACCAACCCTTCTGTTCAGCCTTGGGCTGGCCAGGTCTTTCCCAGGCTGCCGTTCAATGATTACGGTCTCCGGGATCCTGCCGGCGGTGGCATTGCCGTCGATCAGTCGGCACGAGTCAACGTAGTTGGCACGACGGCGAGCCCTGACTACCCCGTGAGTACACGAGTCCGCAGGGTCGAGCCCGGACTGTATTCCCGCCGGCCGTCCCACTTAACGATGCGGTGCGCACGGTTCTCGACCTACTGCCCCTTGGCGTCGGCCGCACGGATGGCACGGGCAGTCAGCTTTCCAACGCGATTCCCTCGGCCCCACCGTATCCGCTACCGGGGTTCTTTGGCGGCACGACGCCCGAGTGCGCATTGTCGCTCCATGGCAGGAGGATCGGGCAGCCGGTCCCTGTCTTGCGGCGCATGCTGATTGACGCCGAAGAAGGCCAACTGCCGCCAGTCGAAGGCCAAGTTGTCGCACTGCTTGTAGTGCGACCGCCCGACACTGCCAGCATCCTGGTGTCGTCGTGGCAATTCGACTTCCCTGGTGCTGCGCCGGGTGGCGGTGGGCCCTACGCCCCATTCACGATGCCAGAGGGCGTGCTGCTGTGGACGACGAACAGCCCCGTATCGACCTATCAATTTGGGTGGATGCCGGAGCAAACGCTGCGATTCGACGTGGGTGTGCTGCCGGGCTCGCCGGCGACAATCTCTGCCCAGCTTTTCTGCTATCTGTCGACCCCCGTGCCAGGAGGTGCGGTGGGGCCGGGCCCGTGCAACCCACAGGGGTCGTCCTATGCCGCGAGCCCCGCGTTATGGTTCTCTTACTGATCTGCAGGTGATCCCACTCCAACCCTGATGTAAGAGGTGAGCGGATGATTGCACAACGTGCCGTAAGTCCCGTGCTGGCTGCCAGCGTGCTGCTGGCTTGCCTTGTTTTCGCTTCGACTCTTGCGGGACAGAGTTCCATCCGCTTGTGGGGCTGGGAAGTCTGTGATTCTGAGTCCCGCGCGGGTCGTTGCGTCCGAATGGCTGCCTACCACTACCAAACGGCCATGCTGCGCGCAGATGGCCGGCTCTTCGTGCAAGGACAGTACGACAGCGGCAACACGACGGTACCGCAACCTCCTCCGGGCTTGGTCTACGTCGACATGGACATGGGGGGTTCCTACGGCCTTGGGTTACTTTCGGATGGATCCGTCGTGGGCTGGGGTCTTTTCACGGGCACTCCAGCTCCGTTGGGTGTGCCGGTTGCACCTCCATTGCCCGCTGGCATGCGATATCTGCGCGTCGCCGCGGGCGCGCAGCACTTCCTATTGCTACGGTCAGACGGCAGCGTGATTGCCGTAGGCAACAACAGCTATGGCGAGTGCAATGTGCCAGTGTTCCCGGCTGGCGCTTTCGTCACCGACCTGCAGGCAACGGGGGCGTGCTCAGCCGCCTTGTTGTCCAACGGCAGCCTGTTCGTCTGGGGACAAAACATCTATGGCCAGTGCAACTTGCCGGCCTTGCCGCCGGGGATGCAATACACAGCCGTGTCAATCGGTGGCTGGCATACCTTGGCCCTCCGTTCGGATGGCACGTTGTTGGGCTTTGGCTGGAACATCGGCGGGCAATCCAGTGTGCCACCGCTTCCGCCTGGCACAACATACGTGATGTGTGCCGCGGGAGGCGGTCATAGTGTCGCACTTCGCTCCGACGGCATCCCCGTAGCGTGGGGTGACAACAGCCTCGGCCAATGCAACCTCCCCGCGATTCCGTATTGGCCCGGTATTGTCCAGCTTGTGGCCGGGTACATCCACTCCGCGGCCTTGTCGTCGGATGGGCGCGTGATTGGCTGGGGGGACAATGAGGCCAGGCAACACTACGTGCCGTACTTGCCCACTGACAGCACAGGCAGGCCAACTGCGCGCTTCGCCGACGTATCGACCGGCGCTTACCATACCGTGGTGGTCCGTTCCGACGGGAGCGCAGAGTGTTTTGGAAGGGGCGCACCCGGGATGTTCAGCGTGCCGACGCTGCCACCGGGACTCAGCTACGTCCGCGCCGAGGCGGGCGTATACCACACCGTGGCGCTACGCTCGGATGGCCGGGTCGTTGCCTGGGGCTACAATGGTCTTGGCCAGTGCAATGTGCCACCGTTGCCGCCGGGAACAACCTACGTCAACATCGCAGCTGCCCACGGGCATACGGTCTTGTTGCGTTCGGATGGCGTGGCAGTGGCGTTTGGATCCAATCTTTACGGGATATCGACGATCCCGACGCCACCTGTGGGTGTGACGTATGTGGACGTCGACTGCCACCAACTGACGACTCTGCTGCTGCGCTCCGATGGACTGGTGACGGTATTAGGGGACAATGCATACCTGCAGCACAATGTGCCGCCGTTACCACCTGGGTTGCAGTACGTCGACATTGCTGCGGGCAGAACCTTCGAAGCCGCGCTACGCTCGGATGGCCAAGTGGTCATGTGGGGCGGCGCCGTGGGGAGTAGCGCTTTGTGGGTGTCTCCGCCGCCACTGCCGTGGGGCGTCTCTTACGTCGAAGCTGACGGTGGCGACGGCATAACTGCGTTACGCCGGTCCGACGGGTGGGTCGTAGTCGCTGGGGATTATGCCCCCTATGTGCAGCAGTGGGCCGCGCCGCCATTGGATGCCGGTACCTCCTATGTCGACATCGGGCTGGGGAATCACACAGTCTCGGCCCGCGTCGGACCCACCAGCACCTACGTCTCGTTCGCTCCGGGCTGCGCCGGCTCGCTGCCGGCGACCCGCCTGATCCCGCGCGACACCCCGCGCATCGGCGAGACGCACCAGGTCACGCTTTTCGACCTGCCCATGAACATCGCGCTCATGGTGATGGGCTGGCAGCAGCTCCCGACACCGATCTCACTAAACTTCCTCGGCATGCCCGGCTGCACGATGCACACCAGCATCGACAGCATGGCGATCCTGGCGGGCCAGAACGGCCAAGCGAAGTGGTTCTTGCCGATCCCCAACCAGCCATCCCTCGTCGGCCTGCACTTCTTCAACCAAGCGCTGGTCTTCGACGCCGCTGCCGGCAACCCCTTCGGCGCCGTCGTCTCGGACGCTGCCGAAGGCGTCATCGGGCATTGGTGATGCCGGCGTAGTCGGCGGCATGCCGACACCGTCGACATCGTCCGTCGTCCTGACTCTCGAACGCGGCAGCGAGATCCGACTCCGCGCCTGTTCGCAGCCGCGGAGCGCGCGGTCACGGCGCGCGGCGAGTACGCGAAGAAGAACCTCGGCATGTTCGCCGAGGGCCTCGGCGCGATCGATTTCGTCGCGATGATGGGCAAGCGCTGCAGGAAGACGACCGACGAAGAGTCCTTGTGCATCTTCGCCAAGGCGCGCGATCGCTGTTGTGCGCTGCTCGGCCGGCCCGTGGTCGCGGGCGAGCAGCTCGCCTTCACAGATTTCGTGACGGGCCGCGCGATGGCGGGCGCGTTCCACGAGTCTGCGCAGGGCTGACGCGCGGCGCCACGCGGCATCAGGGCACGAGCACCGTGAAGGTCGCCACCGCGCCGAGCTGCAGCTGCCCCGAGGTGTCGAGGTGCAGCAGCTGCACCGCGAACGAGGGCAGGAACGGCAAGGCCACGGGTGGTGCCGGGAACGCAATCTGGCTCCAGC